>NZ_JBXWMT010000007.1:0-221729 GCF_059609985.1 Ruegeria sp. YTSA219 | reverse complement strand
GTGGCCCGTTCGTCTATCGGTTAGGACGCCAGGTTTTCAACCTGGAAAGAGGGGTTCGATTCCCCTACGGGCTACCATTTCTTCACACACCGAACTTTTCCTGACACAGGGCCTGCACCTGTCCCCAGACAGATTTGAATTCCGGCGTGTTTTCGGCGGCATAGTGGAAGTTCTTCATCAATCCCGTAAGCTGAGTGAAGACCTGGCGCACCTCGGCCTTGTCGGTGAACTGCGCGGTGGATTGAGTGACGCCATAGACCAGTTTGAACGTCATCTTCTGACGCTCTAGCGGAACCGACGCATCCACCGGGTCAAAGGCATCCTGCTGCAGATAGACCATGTCGACAAACAGCGCCTTTTGCTGAGTCACAAAATCCTCGATCGTGACCCCTTCCTCGCCGGTCACCTGCATCATCTGGTCAACCTGCTCACCCCTTTCGATCAATGCCAGCAAGTCGCGTACTTTGCCCGTCCATCCGGCCTCGGCGTTGGTGTCGTACCAGTCCGAGAGCTGTTCCAGATAACGCGACCAGCTGAGCATCGGATCGACCGCGGGATAGAACCGCTTGTAGGCGCGTTCGGACGACAGGCCGAGGAAACACTTCACCGTGGACAGCGTCGATTGCGTGACCGGTTCATCAAAGTTGCCACCTGCGGGTGAGACGGTCCCGATCAGGGTCAGGCTGCCGGTGTCCCCATCATTGGTCTTCATCGCTCCGGCGCGTTCGTACAACCCCTTGATCGAGCTTTCGAGATAGGCGGGAAAGCCCTCTTCCCCCGGAATTTCTTCGAGCTTGCCGGAGGTCTCGCGCATGGCCTGAGCCCAGCGGCTGGTACTGTCCGCAATCAGCAGCACGTCGTACCCCATCTGGCGGTAATATTCGCCCAGGGTGATCCCGGTGAATATAGACGCCTCGCGCGCGGCTACGGGCATCGAGGAGGTGTTGCAGATGATGATCGTCCGGTCCATCAGACTGCCGCCAGTGGTCGGGTCGGTCATCTTCGGGAATTCCGCAATCGTCTCGACAACCTCACCCGCGCGTTCACCACAGGCCACCACGATCACGATGTCCACCTTGGCGTTGCGTGCAATCAGGTTCTGCAGCACCGTCTTGCCTGCGCCGAACGGACCGGGAATACAGGCCGTCCCACCGCGGGCTATCGGAAAGAACGTGTCGATCAGGCGCTGAGAGGTCAGGACAGGTTCGGTTGGATAGAGCCGCTCGGACAAGGTGCGTTTCAGAACGTTTTCCGGCAAAGCCCGCCGTACCGGCCATTTCTGCGACAGGGTCAGCGTGTGCTCACCCCCCTGTGCATCTTCAAGCCGCGCGACGATATCATGGATCATGGCCGCACCCTTCTGAACCCAAATGACTTTGTAGTCCCCAACCCAATTAAAGGGCAGCATGATCTTATGGGTGAAATGCCCCTCGGGCACCGCCCCGATGCTGTCGCCTGCTGTGACCGTGTCGCCCACCTTGACCGATGGGGTAAACGACCACTTTGCCTGAGTGTCCAGCGGCGCAACGTCCGCCCCACGCGGCAGAAAGATTCCGAATTCTGCCGCCACTTTGGCCAAAGGCGACTGCAAGCCGTCAAACACCTGCCCCAACAGCCCAGGACCAAGTTCGACCGAGAGCAGCTGCCCGGATTGTTCGACCGGGTCGCCCACGGCGACGCCATCAGTGCTTTCGTAAACCTGCACATCGGCAGTGTCGCCCCGCACCCGTAACACTTCGGCTTTCAGACGTTCCTGACGTCCACCGGGGCCGGGCCGCGTGGGCAGAATGAAAACGACCTCATTCTTGACCAGCTGTCCGGGATGGCCTGTGGCATCAGGGTTCGCCTGAATTTGTACCAGCCCTTCCTGTACCGAGACGACGCGGGCAGTAGAGGTCTGCGTGGCGGAGGTTGGGGCTGTCATGCGCTTACTCCCTCAAAATCCAAGTCGATCGCACTTGCCATGGCGTGTTGCGCCAGTTTCTCAAAGCGCGTTGCCGCGTCACGCGCATTGCTTTGCGCCCAGCGATCAAAAATATTCCAGATCAGAACATAAATCGCCACGGCTTCGAAATCGAACAGATGGCGCGCGGCGTAGCGTTTCAGTTGCATATGGCTGACCGACAAAAGCAACCGTTCAAGCCCCAGGGGGTCATCGACATCCAGCAAGTGTTTGGCTTCTTTGATCCAGGGCATTGGGGTTTCCAGCCGAAAGGCAGGGTCGCCCCAGTTGGCTGGAATGTGTCGGCTCCAGCGTCCAATGCCATAGACGCCACTAGGTGCAGCACCCCCCTGTTTGCGCAGGCGCAGCGCGGCAACCGCAGTCCTCAAATCCATCCGTTCCATGAACAGCTTGCGCAAGGTCGGTTGTGGAATGTGCCGGAGCGCTTCTTTGCATCGCTCAATGGTCTGTGCATCCGAGACGTACATATCATAGTTGTTCCAGTTCAGAGCGTGTTCCATTACCTCCAGAACCCGCGCATCCGCTGGTGTCAGCACCCGCAATCGCCGGTCCAGCCTGAGCCGCGACAGCGGAGGTTGTTTGGCGATGAACAACCGTTCCGAGCCCGGCAGGCTGCTGATCAGCGCGATATAGGCGTCAGGGTCCGACATGTTACCGGATCACACCTTCCAAAACGGCACGAAAGCGCGGCTGCAAATGTTCCATCAACAACGAGGCGACGGCCTTATCGGTCAGATCCAGAACAACCCCCTGTTCATCAGCCCGGATGCGGATGCCATTCTGGGTGTCATCCGCGCTGTGCAGCTCAACCTGTTCCTTCAGCATTTCAGCCGTCAGTCCCAGAACGTAACGCGTCAGCTTTCCCGACTGAATATCATCGGCGTTCTGTTTGATGTCATCCTGAGTGGCGACCCTGGGAGGCAGTATGACCTGCGCGGGCCCTTCCAGTCTGGCGTCTGACGCGGCGCGACCGACGACTTCAAGGATCATTTGTTTCAGCAGTTCAGGATCAGTCATTTCTTGGGTGACCAGCCGTTCAACATCCTTGCGGAATCGATCTGTCAGACCGGCCTTCATTGTAAGCACCGCATCACGCATCGCTGTATTCAGCGCCTCTTCTCCGGCTGTGCGATAATTATCCGCCTCGGCACGGGCCTTTTTCCGATACTCATCTACGTCGCGCTTGGCATCGGCAAGAATTTTGGCCGCCTCGGCTTTGGCTTCAGCGCGCAGCTTGTCTGCATCGGCCTGACCGGCAGCCACACCATCGCTGCGCAGCTTGTCGATCAGCGCATCCACCCCATGCGAAATAATCCCGTCCTGTGCCATCAGCTAATCCCCGCGCTGATGACCAAAGCAAAGACAAAGGCAAATACGCCAAAGCCCTCAATGATTGCAGCCGGCGCAAGTGCCAGGCCAAAAATCTCGGGCTTTTCCTTGGTTGCGTTGATCGCTGCAGCACAGGCCCTTCCCTGCCAGATGCCGCAATACATCAAGGCGATGCCCGACAGAATGCCGATCCCGAACAGCCCGCCTGCATTTTCAGGCGTCACATCGCGGTTCAGCGTGAACATGATGACAATGCCGTAGATCACCATGGTCGAGGGAAAGGCCGACACGCCGATGAACCGGCCATACCCGCCTTCGGTTTCCGTCATCGCTCCGATACTGGCCTGTCCAGCAATGGAACAGCCAATCGCGCTTGCTGCGGCGCCCAGCGCCATGGGGGCATAGATTCCCAACCAGCCCAATGTAAGTACAAGCTCATTCATTCCTGAACCTCCTTGCGGGCGAACGGGCGAAAGACGATGCCTTCATCCGGCAGACCCCATTTAAAGAATTCGATGTAATTGAGACGTAATCCGTGAACGACGCCACTCATCATGGCGAGCGCGAAATTGAGGAAATGCCCGGCGATCAGGATCAGCACGCCAAACAGAAGGCCCAGCCCTTTCAGGGACTGCATCACCGAGACCGCCAGATCGTTGAACGTGATCGCCAGTGAGGCCGAGGCCAATCCCAGTGCAAACAGGCGCATATAGCTAAGAACATCTCCAAAGGCGCCCATCGCCCCGGCCAACCCCTGTACCCCTTCTATAAGGCGCCAAAGCCAGTCTGACGGTTTGGCAATCTCGCGCTCGCTGGTGAACAGAAGGATCGCCAAAGCGCCTGCGATCATGATCGCAGCACCCGGTGCTGTGGGTCCCCCTTTCATATAGCTCAGCCACAGTATGAACCCGCCGATCAACACCGCGATCCAGCCAAGATTGGCAACGGAACTGCGCCGCCCCCAAGACGCGCGTGCTGCAAGCGCATTCGCCAATATCAGGTGCAGAACGCCGACCACGATTGAAATCATCATCATCGAGTCGAAATTGTTCAGGTCCAACAGCTTGAGTTTCCCCCAGATCGTGCTCGAGGCCGGGGAAGCGCCAAAATAGCTTCCAACCAAAATCCCGTACAGGACCGTCGCGCCCGAAATGATCAGACCATAAAGCCGCCACGATCTTTTCGCTGGTGTATTGTCAAGACGTTTCCAGAAGGCCAACAGCCCCAGCAGGATAACCAGGCCATAGCCGGCATCCGCAACGATCATCGCAAAGAAGATCGCGAACGAGACGGACACGATTATGCTGGGGTCCCATTCTCGGTACCCAGGAACCTGATAGAACAGGGCAAGGTCTACCGCTGCACTGCGATTTTCCGGCTGCTCAAGCAGCGTCGGAGGTATCTCGTTCGGGCCCGGGTCTTCGATCAAAACAGCGGCGTTCTGCGAATTGGCCATGTCCAGGACAGCCTCGACCTGATCGCTGGGCACCCAACCCTGCAGGGCAAACACTTCGCCTTCGTCGCGGACCTTTTGCGTGGCATGGGCCAGTTCGGCTGCGCTTTCGGCGGCGGCAAGATTACGCCGCATCAACGTCAGAAAACGGGTCTGCCCGATACGCTCGGCTTCCAGCGCCTCAATGGCGATTTCGGCCTCTTCCAGCTGAGCTTCAAGCTCGTGAATGGGCAACGAACCCGTATGGGTGCGCGGCACTGGAAGGATGTCGTCTTCGGGATCTTCCGGGGCGATCAGAACGGCGTAGAGAAACCGGTGATCCTCTTGCAGGATGGCCCAGGGCAACTGAAGCTCCGCCAGTGCCTCACGGTGTTTTAGCGGCAGTTGATAGAACCAAAGCCGGTTGCCTGCCAACACATCACTCGGCGGAAAATCCAGATCTCCCCACGGGCGCACCTGAGCGATCCGGTGGGCCAAAAAATCCCGGTGGTCGGTCATATCCCTTATGCGCTGCATCAAGTCCAGGACTTCACCGACGAACTGGTCCATATCAAAACCAGAATCGCGCCGAACCTGACGGCGCGTTTCCGACGATTCCTTCAAAAACCGCAATGCTTTATACGCATCTCGGGCTCCACGCTCGTTGATCCGCTCTGGCTCTGCCGGCGGCGGTGCCAAAGGTAAAACATGCATGCATCCCAATGTCTGCAGCGCGCCCAGAGTGTCCCCCTTGTTCGCGGCGCGGCCGACCAAAGACAGTTTTTTCAGCCTTGCAACACTCATGCCGCAACCTCCTTCGCATGTTTGCGTTTGGAGATTTTCGAGCGCACAACGGATTGCATCTGTTCATCGCTCAGATAGATGCGGATTTTCTTGATGTTGGCCCTGGCGCGCGGGATCAACACTTTCTTGAACAGATTGACGCGCTGGGTGATCGTGGCCACTGATTTGTCAAAAATCCTGACCCTTTCTTCGGCCACTTTCACGCGCAATCGAGCTTCGATCATGTCATGCAACAAACGCGCCACTGCATCCACCCAATGTGGCTTGGCCAAAAGGGAATACGGACGTACCGCGACCTCGATCCGGTCCAGATCGGGCATGGTAACGCCAACCACGTTGACCTTCTTCAGCCGGTAATCCTTTAGTTCGACCAACCCTTCCAGGTCGACACCTTGTTGCGCCAGCATGGGCAGCTTTTCCCCGACCTGCTGTGCCAAGCGCGTCACCTCCTCCTGCAGGTACTGCACATTTTTACGTGCCTTGGCCCGTTCAGCCATCAGTTGCTGACGCTTCAGGTCCAGAGACGGCAAGAACCGCTCATAGCTTTTCAGCTGCGTCTGCTCGCGTGCAAGCGACGATTTATTCAGCTGCAACCGCGCCATGTGCATCCTTTGGGAAGTATTTGTCGATCAGATCCTGCTTCATCAGCAACTGCTCGGGGGCAAAGCATTCAGCTAGTGTCTTCCATCCCAGATCTAGCGCATCCTCCAGCGGGATCGAGACGTTGATGTCCATAAAGCGTTTACGGAACAAAGCGCCGAATTTCAGCAACTGGTTGTCATAATCCGATAGGTCAAACGCCATGGCCTGTTTCTGCGCAGCATCTCGGCTTTCGGAATAGAACCGGATCATCGTGTTCATGATCTGGCCGTGGTCTTCGCGTGTGGTTTTGCCGATTACATTCTGCTTGAGGCGCGACAAACTGCCGAACGGGTCGATCACCCCGGAATGCAGGTAAAACTGGCCTTCAGTGATATACCCGGTGTTGTCCGGGACCGGATGGGTCACGTCATTCCCGGGCATGGTTGTGACAGTCAGCACAGTAACCGATCCACCCTTGGCATAGTCGCAAGCTTTCTCATACCGTCGTGCCAGTTGCGAGTAGAGATCGCCCATATATCCACGCTGCGATGGGACGCGTTCCTGACTGATCCCAACCTCTTTCATCGCATCGGCATAGGCGGTCATATCCGTCAGCAGGACCAGAACACGCTTGCCCTCTTCCACAGCGAATTTCTCGGCAACGGCCAGCGCCATATCCGGCACCAGCAGGCGTTCGACCAACGGGTCCATGGCCTGATTGACGAACATCACGGTCCGCGAGAACACGCCCGCATCCTCGAACGAGGTTCTGAACGTGTGGTAGTCGTCAAAAATCAGCCCTAGCCCGCCAAACACAACAATATCCGCATCCGCCTGAATGCCGATGCGGCTGAGAAACGCGTTGAACGGCTCGCCGGATACCGAAAAAATTGGGATCTTCTGGCTTTCGACCAGTGTATTGAACACGTCGATCATCGGCACATCCGTGCGAATCATCTTGTTGGGAACCGACCGCTCAACCGGGTTCACCGTCGGTCCCCCAATGTCGATGCGCGGTTCGGCAGACAAGTCCGGACCGCCGTCAATCGCCTCGCCTGCGCCGTCAAACACCCGGCCCAGAATATTGGCCGAATACGGGGTTTGCATCGGATGACCAAGGAACGTTGCTGTCGCCTCGGTCGAAATCCCCTTGGTACCCGAGAACGCTTGCAAGGTTATCACATCGCGGTCGATGAAGATGACTTGCGCCAGCGTTCTGTGCCCATCGACCGTTTCGATCACGGCCAGATCGTTGAAACGCACCGTCGCGTCAGCGGACCCGTCACTCGGAACTTTTATCTTTAGCGTATCCCCCACGATCTCGAGAACGCGGGTAAATTTCAGAAGACATCGGGACATTGCTGATCCTCTTAGCCTGAAAACTTGATTGAACTCAAATCGTGCAGCAAACGGTCACAAAAGTCTGCTTTTCAAATGGACCCACATCACAGCGTCTGCCGAAAAACCACGCGCGCGACCCTGCATTCAAGGGGTCTGCGAACTGAAATTAATGGGCAAATGGTGCTTTAAAACATGATATAAATCAATTCATTTTCAGAAATTTATCCCTGCCATCACCTCAATTACTAAAAATTTAGTTTGACACGCAGGAGGCAAATCGCTGATGCTGATCGTCATCCGGTCTGCGCCGGATCACATTATCTTTGGGAGGAAACAGATGCGGAGACATCTACTTTCCGCAGTGGCGGCGGCTGCCGTCATTGCGGGGCACGGTCCCGTTTGGGCCGACGAAGCCGCAGCACAACGCTGGATCGACGACGAATTCCAGCCATCAACCCTGTCGAAAGACGAACAGATGGCTGAGATGCAATGGTTCATCGAAGCTGCACAGCCTTACAATGGCATGGAAATCAACGTCCTGTCCGAAGGCATCCCTACGCACTCTTACGAATCTGAGGTTCTGACCAAGGCGTTCGAAGAAATTACCGGCATCAAGGTCAATCACCAGATTCTGGGTGAAGGCGAAGTAGTTCAAGCCGTTCAAACCCAGCTGCAAACAGGTCGGAACCTGTATGACGGCTACGTGAACGACAGTGACCTGATCGGCACCCACTCGCGTCTGCAGTTGGCGTATCCGCTGACCGACATGATGGGTGGCGACTGGGCGGGCACGACCTCTCCGACGCTGGATCTGGATGACTTCATGGGCATTCAGTTCACCACCGGTCCGGATGGCAAGCTGTATCAGCTGCCTGATCAGCAGTTTGCGAACCTCTACTGGTTCCGCAAGGACTGGTTCGACGATGAGGCAAACAAAGCCGCGTTCAAAGAGAAGTACGGCTATGATCTGGGCGTTCCGGTCAACTGGTCCGCTTACGAAGACATCGCCGATTTCTTTACCAACGATGTGAAAGAAGTCGACGGTACCGCGATCTATGGCCACATGGATTACGGCAAGCGCGCACCTGACCTGGGTTGGCGTATGACCGACGCGTGGCTGTCGATGGCTGGTGCTGGCGACAAGGGTGAGCCGAACGGTATCCCCGTTGACGAATGGGGCATCCGTATGGAAGCGGGCACCTGTAACCCTGTTGGCGCTTCTGTGTCGCGCGGCGGTGCTGCGAACGGTCCAGCTGCGGTCTATGCGATCCGCAAATGGGACGAATGGCTGCGCAACTATGCACCTCCAGGTGCCGCGTCTTATGACTTCTACCAGTCGCTGCCGGCGCTTAGTCAAGGCAACGTGGCCCAGCAAATCTTCTGGTACACCGCCTTTACCGCCGACATGGTGAAGCCGAAGTCCGAAGGCAACAACACCGTCGACGACGAAGGCACACCGCTTTGGCGGATGGCGCCGAGCCCGCATGGCCCCTATTGGGAAGATGGTCAGAAGGTTGGGTATCAGGACGTGGGATCCTGGACCTTCCTGAAGTCGACCCCTGCGGATCGTGCTCAGGCGGCTTGGCTGTATGCCCAGTTCGTGACATCCAAGACGGTCGACGTGAAGAAGTCCCATGTGGGTCTGACTTTCATTCGCGACAGCTCGGTCAACCACGAGTCGTTCACCGAACGCGCGCCCAAGCTGGGTGGTTTGGTCGAGTTCTATCGCTCACCTGACCGCGTGGCATGGTCGCCGACCGGCATCAACGTGCCGGATTATCCAAAGCTGGCCCAGATCTGGTGGCAGCAGATCGGTGACGTGAACTCGGGTGCCTTCACTCCGCAAGAAGCGATGGATCGTCTGGCCGAAGAGATGGACATCACAATGGGCCGGATGCAGGCCGCGGATGAAAGCGCTGGTGTCTACGGCGGTTGTGGTCCGCGCTTGAACGAGCCGCAGGATGCGTCCTTCTGGCTGGAAAAGCCGGGTTCGCCAAAAGCCAAGCTGGAGAACGAAAAGCCGCAAGGCCAGACCGTCAACTATGACGAACTGGTTCAGCGCTGGCAGTCCCAGTAAGCGTAAACTCGTAGGCCGGGCTCAGACCCGGCCTACCCCCAAATACCCCCAGAGAACACCAGATGATCGAACTTCAAGACGCGACCAAACGAGTCGGCAACGTCATCCATATCAAACCCACGAATCTGACGCTGCAAACAGGCCATTTCAATGTGTTACTGGGTGCCACCGGTTCCGGGAAAACATCACTGATCAAGATGATGGCCGGACTGGATCCGATCGCCGCAGGCAAGGTCCTGATGGACGGGCAGGACGTGACCCGGCTGAATACGCAGAAGCGTAAGATCAGTCTGGTGCACCAGTTTTTCGTCAATTACCCCCATATGAGCGTTTTCGACAACATTGCCTCGCCCCTGCGCGTAGCAGGCATGGCGAAAAGCGAAATCGAAGGCCGCGTGGAAGAGGCCGCTGATCTGCTGCAGCTGCGCCCGATGTTGCAGCGCCGCCCGCACGAGCTGTCGGGTGGACAACAACAACGCACCGCTTTGGCCCGCGCGATTGCCAAGGAAAGCCGGGCCGTGTTCCTTGATGAACCCCTTGCCAATCTGGACTACAAACTGCGCGAAGAGCTACGCGAGCAACTTCCTGATCTTTTTGCCGGACGCGGGGCCGTTGTGGTCTATGCGACTTCAGAACCGGAAGAAGCATTGCTGCTCGGTGGTCATACCGCTCTGATGGCAGACGGCCGGGTCACCCAATTTGGGCCAACCGCTGATATCTACCGCAATCCGGAAAACATCGCTGCCGCACGTGTGTTCTCGGATCCGCCCATCAACGTCGCGCATATCACCGTCTCGGGTGCGCAGGCGCAACTTGCAGGGGGCGGTGGATGGGCCGTCACCGGCATCGCAGACGGTGAATACACAGTTGCGGTACGCCCGCATCGCGTGACGCCATTCCGCACATCGGACGCAGATGTAGAACTGACCGGGCGTGTGATCGTGACCGAGCTATCCGGATCTGACTCCAGTGCGCATTTCCAACATGGGAACGACGCATGGGTTTCATTGGCGGCGGGCGTACATCCCTATCAGGTTGGCGAAGACCATAGTTTCTATATGAATCCGGCCCATTGCCGGTATTTCGGCCAAGACGGCAAAAGGGTGGCCTGACATGGCACAGATCAAGCTTTCAAACCTTCGACACAGCTATATGCCATCGCCGCAAGGCCCCGAGGATTATGCGCTGAAGGAAATCGACGTCACTTGGCGCGATGGTGGGGCCTATGCGCTGCTGGGGCCATCAGGCTGCGGCAAGTCTACGCTGCTGAACATCATCTCGGGCCTGCTGACACCCTCCGAGGGGCAGATCCTGTTTGATGACCGCGACGTGACCGCCCTGCCCCCTGATCAGCGCAACATTGCGCAGGTTTTTCAGTTTCCAGTGATCTACGACACGATGACCGTAGGCGAGAACCTAGCCTTTCCTCTGAAAAACCGGGGCGTTGACGCGGCAACCATCAAGCGGCGTGTTGATGAGATTGCCGAAATGCTGGATGTCGCGGATATGCTGGGCACCAAAGCCTCTGGCCTGAGCCCGGACAACAAGCAAAAAATCTCGATGGGGCGCGGACTAGTGCGCGATGACGTGAATGCGGTGATGTTTGATGAGCCGCTGACCGTGATCGACCCGCATCTGAAATGGAAACTGCGGTCCAAGTTGAAAGAGCTGCACCAGCGCGTAAAAGCCACAATGATCTACGTCACCCACGACCAGACCGAGGCGTTGACTTTTGCTGATGAAGTCGTGGTCATGCAGGATGGTGAAGTGGTTCAGATTGGTACGCCGGTTGAACTGTTCGAGCGGCCTCAGCATACATTCGTTGGTCACTTTATCGGCTCGCCCGGCATGAATGTCTTGCCCTGCGAGACCAAGGGCGATCGCGCTATTTTCGAAGGGCATGAGGTGGTCTTGGAAGGTCCGACCCATGGTGAAGGTGGTCGCACCGATCTAGGAATACGCCCGGAATATGTAGGCTTCGGCCAATCCGGCATACCGGCACATGTCACCAAAGTAGCCGATATCGGGCGCCATTACGTGGTCAGTGCCATGGTTGGGAACACACCGATCAAGGCCGTCACCGAACACAATGCGCCCGAACAAGGCTCGATGGTCTTTCTGCAATTCAAACCCGAGCAGTCCCGCGTCTATCGCGACGGCTGGATCGCAACGCAGGAGCGGGCCCAATGAGAACAATAAACCAAAGAGCATGGTTCTTTGTCCTGCCGGTTCTGGCACTGGTTGCGTTCAACGCGCTGGTGCCAATGATGACGGTAGTCAACTACTCGGTGCAGGAGACCTTCGGCAATAACCAGTTCTTCTGGGAAGGGCTGGGATGGTTCGAACAGATCCTGCGCTCCGACCGTTTTCAGGCCGCACTTGGGCGACAGTTCCTGTTTACCTTCATGATCCTGATCATCGAGGTGCCCTTGGGCATCATCGTCGCGCTATCCATGCCGCGTAAAGGCTTTTGGGTGCCGGTCTGTCTGGTTCTGATGGCCCTGCCGATGCTGATACCGTGGAATGTGGTGGGCTCGATGTGGAACATCTTTACGCTGCCCAAGATCGGCCTGCTTGGATACTTCCTAAATGACGTTTTGGGCATCAACTATGACATGACCCAACAGCCTCTGTCGGCCTGGATCACTGTCATCATCATGGATGTCTGGCACTGGACTTCGCTGGTGGTTCTACTGTGCTATGCGGGCCTGGTTTCGATCCCGGACGCCTATTATCAGGCGGCCAAGATCGACGGTGCAAGCCCGTGGTCAGTGTTCCGGTATATCCAGTTACCCAAGATGAAGACGGTTCTGACAATCGCCATCCTGCTGCGGTTCATGGACAGTTTCAATATCTACACCGAACCCTTCGTTTTGACTGGCGGGGGTCCCGGAAACTCGACCACCTTACTGTCGATCGATCTTGTAAAGATCGCACTGGGACAGTTCGACCTTGGCCCTGCGGCTGCGATGAGCTTGATCTATTTCGCCATCACACTGCTGGTCTCATGGGTCTTCTACACTCTGATGACAAAGGATGACGCCGAATGAAAAAGCGCTCCCTCATCCCGATCCTCTATATCGCGTTCCTGATGTTGCCGATCTATTGGCTAGTGGCGATGTCCTTCAAGACCACGAACGAGATCCTGTCGGGCTTTTCTCTGTTCCCGCAGACCTTTACGCTGGAAAATTACATCACGATCTTCACAGACCCGACGTGGTATTGGGGCTACATCAACTCGATCACCTATGTGACGCTGAACACGGTACTTTCCGTCTGTGTAGCCCTGCCAGCGGCCTATGCGTTCTCACGCTATCGGTTCCTAGGGGACAAGCAGTTGTTCTTCTGGCTGCTGACCAACCGGATGGCACCGGCTGCTGTGTTCGCCTTGCCGTTCTTTCAGCTCTATTCGTCAATTCAGTTGTTTGACACCTATCTGGCGGTGGCGCTGGCGCATACGCTGTTCAACGTGCCGCTAGCGGTGTGGATTTTGGAAGGGTTCATGCGTGGCATCCCCAAAGAGTTGGACGAAACCGCTTATGTGGACGGGTATTCCTTTCCGCGCTTTTTCGTCACGATATTCCTGCCAAATATCAAAGCGGGTGTAGGCGTCGCGGCATTCTTCTGCTTCATGTTCTCATGGGTCGAAATGCTGTTGGCCAAGACTCTGACAGCGGTCGAGGCCAAACCCATCGCTGCCGTAATGACCCGAACCGCGTCCAGCGCCGGGTACGAATTGGGCCTGCTGGCCGCCGCCGGGACGCTGACCATCATCCCCGGCGCCATCGTCATCTGGTTTGTCCGCAACTACATCGCGCGTGGTTTCGCGATGGGGCGTGTATGAGGTTCGATATGCGTAAACTGCTTTTGATCCCCTTTCTGATCCCCGGTTCGGCCTTGGCGCAAGCACAGGCCGGGTGGGGAAGTGTGGGTCAGCCCGAAGAAAAAGAGTTTTCCTGGACCGCGCCCTTGTGGCCGGATTTCTGGATGGCGTGGACACCGGCGACCCTGGCCGTATTTGTCGGCATCTTTTCAGCCATCGCGCTGATCGGTCTGCTGGAAGGGTTCAAATTCCGCGACGGGATTGAACGGCGCGGCGTTCTGGGCTTGACCACCACATTGGGCGACCGGCTGTTCATCACATTGCTTGGGGCAGCTTACATTTTTCTGGCCTGGTTAGGGCTAGTCGGGCAACCGGTCTGGACACCGCTGTTCCTGTCCATCGGCTGGGGCGTTTTCGTGTTCTGGAAAGTTTAAGCTTTGCGAAACCATCAAAGGATGCTTGTCTGTCAGGCACAGGTAAAATGACGGCACTGGGATCAATGCGAAAGAAAAAGACGACAAACCTGCTGACCGAGGTCGAACTGGAGTTCATGAACGAACTCTGGGCTCTGGGTCAGGGCTCGGTGCGTGATGTACTGGACCGGCTGCCACCAGATCGGAACCTGGCCTATACGTCAGGGGCCACAATCCTTCGCATTCTTGACGAAAAAGGCTTTGTAGAAAGTCGCAAAAACGGCAAGACCCTGAGTTATACGCCGCTTCTGGAAAAGGATAGGTATCAGGCGCGCTCACTGCAGAACCTGTCACGAACCTTGTTCGATGACACACCAGCCACGCTGGTTGCACGGTTGGTAGATGACGCCGGTCTGAGCGAGGCAGATCTTGAGGATATTCGGGCACTGGTAGAGAGGAGACTGCAAAATGACAGCGGTTAAACCGGTTCTCGACGCATTTCTCGAACTGAATCTGGTTCTTGCCCTAGCAGCGATTGTATGGATCGCGGCAAGATACGTGGTTTCAATGACGCAGATGCGACACGGGTTTGTTGCACAGCTGCGCGCATTGAAAATTCTGTGTCTTTGCGTACTGCTCAGCCCCCTTTTGGCAATCGGGGCTGGTTTGGTCATGGCGATGTATTCCGTTGAAGGCGGGGTCGCCATTGGGGATCTTGCCGTTGCCGCCTATCTGCGTGGCGATATCGCCATGCCCGCCACCCAGTTCGAGGCCCTGCTCAATACCCGGCAAAGGTGGATCGAACAGACCCTTTCAGGAGAAAACCCGATTATATCGGCAATCTTGGTGGTAATGGCGCTCTATTCTGCGGTCTGCATCCTGCGCATTATCCGTGACGGGTTGGCAATCCGAGGCATTGTGCGCTCCAGCTATCTGTGGCGAAGCTCGGAAAAGGTCGATATCCGCCTGTCCGACCGGGTCACAGTCCCCTTCGCCGTTCGCGGTTTGTGGCGCAGGCATGTGGTATTGCCCAGCCATCTGCTCAACACCCCCAGCGATATGCGGTTTGCCCTTGCACACGAGCTGCAACATGTCAGGGCTGCCGATGTTGAATGGGAACTGGGGTTCGAGCTTTTGCAGCCGTTCCTATTCTGGAACCCGGCATATCTGATTCTCAAGTTTCAATTCGATCGGCTGCGCGAGCTGGCCTGCGATCAATCCGTCGTTTCGCGCCGTGGAATCAACGCGGTCGAATACACGTCCTGCCTGCTGAACTATTGCTCCAATTCAGTAATGCGCGGCAGCCCGCGTGTATTGAACGTGGCATTGGTTAAAGGGGGCAAGGCCAAACGCGTCTTGCGTCAACGTGTGATTGCCCTGGCAGATGCCCCTGCAATTCAACCCACAATGCCCCCTCTGTTCTTTGCCTTAAGCGCGGCTTTTGCTGTGACATTGGCGTTAGGCGCTGCGTCATTGCAGCCTGTAGACGACTGGAGCCATGACAGGTTGATGTTGTCGACCGTTGTGAACCTTGAACGGTTGGAAGCCCGCAATCAGGGCAACTGACCCTTATTCGTGGGAAATATTCTCGAAGGATCTGCAGCGCGACGCATATTCTTGCAGCGAAGCCAATCCGCGTTTGCAGAAGAAAGAAATCGCAGGTTGCTTGGTGAAACAGGCTGAGTGGCGGTGCTGTCAGGCAAATTCGAACCAGTCTCAGTCTAACTCAGAAAGCTGAAAAATAGGCGAAACTAAATTGGCTCCACACCAAAAGAGCGGCGGTTCAACTGAGCTTGAACTTGTCGCGTGAGTAAAGCTGCCGTTCATGATTGAAGTGACTATGGACGGAAGTGTCGTCTGCGGCAAACTTTTGCAAACACCGCATTTGCCGGAAGCAGAGCATCGCACGTTCTTTTCGCCGACGGAAGATGGGAATACTCAGCAAGATTGTTCTTCCAACGGCCAGTTTCTTGTCCTAACGCATTCCCAATGACTTTCATCGCGGCGTCGTAAGAGTGCGACTTGTCAGTGACGACGAAACCTGACTGGCCCCATCGTTTCATCGCTGTCTTCAAGTGTAAAAGGGCCGCAACACGATCACGGCGCTTCGTGAAATAGATTTCCAGCACCTCGCCTTCATGGTCGGCTACCCGCCACAGGTGATATTGCTTGCCGTTGATCTTCAACAATAACCTTATTTAAATGCCGCCACCAGTTCGCGAAACATCGCATCCGATTTATGCGTTTTCGGCTAATTTCTGCGGCACAGATAGGGCCAAACCTATTCAACCAGAATCGAACGTACACCATCACTGCTAGACGAATGATCTCAGGGTTGGTTTTGAAGCAGAGAAAAAGTGAGCGTTTTTGTCATCAAGCGAAGCTACGAAACTGCCCTGCCTGTCTCAAGCCAATTTCCCCTGCACCACCCGTTCAAATGTTCAGGGCTTGCGGATCGAATGGCACAAGAATCTCCTGATTTTCTGTACCTCGGATCAAAAGTTGGTTTCCCAGAGTTTCAACTGCAATCACCCTGGCTCCACTACGCCAACGAAGCGCCCCGATGACATGTGTAACCTCAACTTGGCGATCGGGGTTTAGATGAATGACGCCGCGATCGTTGGGGAAACTGTTTTCGACATTTCCCAGGATGGGCGACGCGGCCCCCTCCTCAACCCCAAGGCAGGCGAAGTGGCGGCTCGACCAAGGAGCATAGTATCGACCACCGTTCGAATGCCACAACATCGTCATCGGCAAAGCCTGAGCCGATTTAAGCGACAGGAACATGTCGCCCTCCACCGGGCGAGTTACCGCGGTCCAACCCAATTTCTCTTCAGGCGAATCCAATCCAACAACAAAGTCTTCACTCTGTGGAGACCATGGGTAGTTTGACAGATTCACTTCGCGGTCTTTCCCGGGAAAAGACGCCAACGTTTGGCTTTCAGCCGGATATCTAAGCGCTGAATAGCCTAATGCCGGATCAACTTCCTGTTCAACCTTAGGCGTTCTCCAACACTGCTTTCGAGAGGTATGGATGATCCCACCATTGGGCAAGGATACATTTGCGTGATTTGCAACCGGCATTGTGCCGTCGCCACCAATGAAAGTGTGACGCTGGTAGACGAATGGATGCTCAGGATGCAGTGTAATCTCTTTTTGCAGCCTAGCTCCATAGACCGTTCTGTCGAGCTCAGCGCGCAAATAGCTGTCGGTCTTTTCTTCTAGTCTCCAACGAGAGTTAGCTGGCCACCCATGCAGCGGCGATGTCCCCTCAGTTGACCCGAATGGGGCGCAGAAGAAATCACCGCCGAGTTTTTCCAAATGAGGAGCTATACCTTCGGGCATAACTTCGTCTGTGCCGACCCAAGGTGCGCGATGTAGTGGTGAAATCTCAGCGTTACCGTCGTACACACTGAAACTCTCGATCAACCCCAACTGCAAATCGAATGAAAGCCGGATGCCTGTTGCGGACAGCTCGATCACAAACCACTCCTAGCCCAAAAAATCATTCCACCAATACCATGACGCGACCATTTCCTACTCTGGTTTCGTAGGTGCGAAGATCTTCGCATACGGGCGCCCTCAAAGCTTTGCCCGTGCGATAGTCGAATAGCCCATTATGCTTGGGGCACTCTATCTCATTGTCCATCACCAGACCGTCCGATAAGTGCACTTGTTCGTGTGTACAGAGGCCGTCGGTGCAATAGAACTCATTGTCCAAACTGCGAACAATCAAGTAGGTTCTACCGTCGTGGTCCCAACGAATGAGATCTTCTTCCTCAACATCGTCTACGGCGCATGCGTCAACCCAAGGCATTACGTTCCTCCTCGATCACCGATTTCTAACCCCGTGTTTCTATCCGGAACTGCCAAGTGAAAATGTTCCCGATATGGGCGGGCCGTCGGCGGGAGAGACTTTCGTATGGCGTAACTCGGGTCAACACGCTGCTTCATGACAGAACCCATCATTTCTTTGTAGCCGTCCCAAATCGAAGTATTCGGCGGCGGCAGATCATCCTTGATCAGATCATGAAGCGCTGGAAGAGAGTAATACGGAACCATCGGGAACATGTGATGCTCAATATGGTAATTCATGTTCCAGTAAACCCAACGGCTTATCGGGTTCATATAAAGTGTACGTGAATTTAAACGGTGATCAAGAACGTTCTCCGCAAGCCCTCCATGCTGAAGCAACCCCGTCATTACAAAATGCCAACACCCATAGACCCGAGGACCTCCGATTAAGAGTATGGGGATCAGGGATTTCCATGCGGCCCCGGAGACAAGCAAAACAAATGAAATCAACAAGACGGCAACGTAGATTGCAATGTGAATCCGCGCCCAAAGGACCGCTTTGGGCCATTGGCTTTCCGGAATGTAATCCCGCTCTTCTTGCGACAAGTTTCCCATCGCATTTCGCGTCAGAACTTTGAGCGAGGTCCACGTTTCAACAATCCCCACAAACGCAAGCGCTTTCAGGACGAGGCTGATCGGGTGCATCCACGCTATTTCCGGATCGCGGCCAACAATGAGTGTATCGGTGTGATGCCGAGCGTGGCTCCAGCGCCAATTGACCGGGTTTCGCATAATCTGGAAGGACGCGATGTGGTACACGACGTCGTTCATCCAGCGGGTTCGAAACGCCGTTCCGTGTCCGCATTCGTGCCAACGGCTGTCGCAGGCCGAACCATACACGACACCGTATGCAAACCAGAAAGGCACGCAAAGCCAGCTACCCCAGAAGTACAGCCCGCTAGCCGCAAATACAAAGTGCAAAGCGATCCAGATCACTGTGTCACGAATGGCCGGCGCATCCCTGCGCTTCATAAGCGATTTCAGTTTCTTACGAGGAACATCGCTGTGGTACCACTCTGCGGCCGACAGACCGTTTTCTATCGCTTGACGCGTATTCGCACCAGTCAGGGAATAATCCCGAACAG
This sequence comes from Ruegeria sp. YTSA219, assembly GCF_059609985.1. NCBI lineage: Bacteria > Pseudomonadati > Pseudomonadota > Alphaproteobacteria > Rhodobacterales > Roseobacteraceae > Ruegeria > Ruegeria sp. YTSA219. The sequence continues at coordinate 203,025 of NZ_JBXWMT010000007.1, read as the reverse complement.
TGAGTTCAGAGCCAATGGGTATGGTCGACTTACTCATTTCCCCTTTCTCCATCGCTCACAGCGCCACCCGCTTCTTCGTTGACTATAGCAAAGGCGCCTGAATTTTGACTTCGCTAATTGGGCGGCGCAGAGCTCGCCCGTGTTACAAGCTCTACGGGAAGCGCTGATTTCATTGGAAGCGCTTTGCCAGTGTTCGCCAACTGGCCCAGCAAAACCTCTGCCGCACGGCGTCCCAGTTGGTGTCGGTCCTGTCGGATTGTTGTCAGAGCCGGAACATAAGATCCTGACATTTCAATATCGTCGAAACCAACAACCGAAATGTCACCGGGCACCTTCAACCCACCCGCGACCAGCCCAGAAATCAACCCAAAGGCAACCATATCCGCAGCGCAGAACACCGCCGTTGGGCGCTCATCCATCGCAAGTATTCGTCTGGCGGCCTCATGTCCGGATTCCAGCGAAAAGTCGCCTCTGATAATCCACTCGGGCCGCGCTGGAAGCCCCAAGCGTGTCCGTTCTTCGACCACGCCCTTACGCCGAGCGGTCGTCAGAACATTCCCGTCGGGACCGGTAACATGCGCGATTTTTTTGTGGCCCAAATCATGCAGGTGCCTGATCGCCAATCGCGCACCTTCGGCGTTGTCGCTGGAAATCACCGGAAAGGCCTCGCCTTCCACCCATTCACACAAAAATACTATGCGGTCGCCGGCGCCGTATGTGACGCATTGCTGAAGTGCGGTCGAAGGAATGCCACCATCCAAAGAGATTGCGCCATCTATCCGGCCGTCTCGAAAGTACCCGGCAAGAGTTTCTTCCTGCAGCGGATTACTTTCGGTATCGGCAATCAGAACTGCATAGTCCGAGCCCGCAAACCCCTCACTGATACCGGCAAGTATGCCCGAATAGAAAGGTTTGCCGAGGTTGGGAACAAGGATCAGTACGGCCCCCGCCCTTTTCATCCGCAGGTTTCGGGCTGCCTGATTAACGCGATATCCCGTCTCGCGAATAGCTTCCAAAACAGCAACACGTGTTGATTTTGACACCAGATCGGGATTGGACAGAACACGACTGACAGTGGCTGTCGACACCTGCGAAACACGTGCGACGTCCTGTATTGTGGCGGGTTTGGGTATCTTGCTCATTGCTTGGCAGTCGATTTCTGGCTTGACTCGAATCTCATGTGATGCCGATTATGTAATCGATTACAAAATTTGGAAAGTAGGTATTTTCCAAAATGTAATCGATTGCAGTAGCGATTTCGTCAAACGAGGGAAACTGATGGCATCCGAATTCAAACGCAACAAAAGCCGGGTTCTTTGATGGTTTCGAAGGTCACATTCGACTTTGCCGGGGCAAAGGTCCTGGTGATCGGTGCCAGCCGAGCCGGCATTGGTGCCGCTATTGCAAAAGAATTCCAGGACTCGGGTGCCACAGTGGAGATTACCGGTGTGGAACCGCAATGCATCGAAGAGGACGCCGCCCGGTTTGACTACATTCAACTGGATGTAACCGACACCCACGAAGTCTACAATTTCGCAAGCACACGCGACCATATTGACGTTTTAGTCAATTGCGCTGCGGTCACACAGCGTGGCAAGGAAATGGCGCCCGAATTCTTCTCCCACGTGTTGGACGTAAATCTAACAGGGTCTTTTCGCTGCGCCGAAGCGCTGCACCCTGCCCTTTCGGTTGCGAAAGGGCGCGTCATAAATGTTGCCTCCATGTATGCGCGCTTTGGTTCACCGCTCAACCCAGCCTATGGCGCGTCAAAAGCCGGCGTGGAACAACTAACAAAATCACTGGCGATTGCGTGGGCCAAAGACGGTATTCGGGTGAACGCGATCGCGCCCGGGTTCATCGTGACCGAGCAATCGGCGAAAGCCCGAAAAGACGCCAGTTTCTCAACGGCTGTAGAAGCACGCACACCCTTGGCACGCTGGGGTCACCCAGAAGATATCGCTGGAACAGCCTTGTTTCTCGCATCCGATGCGGCAGCCTTTGTGACCGGTGCCTGCGTGATCGTGGACGGAGGGTATTCGGTTGTTTGACAGGAGCGCACGATGAGTGACTTCGCAAAAATCCGCGCTGCGGTGATCGGGACCGGCTTCATAGGAACAGTGCACGTTCAGGCGCTTCGGCGTCTGGGCGTGGACGTAAGAGGTGTTCTTGGGTCATCGCCAGAGCGCGGACGGGAACGGGCGCGGGCAATGAGCGTGGCCCGCGCCTATGACTCTCTGGAGGATCTGTTGGCGGATAAAAGTGTCGATGTCGTACATGTAACGACCCCTAATCACGCACATTATCCGCAGGTGAAATCGATCCTGGCTGCGGGCAAACACGTCATCTGCGAGAAACCCCTTGCCATGACATCCGCTGAAAGCGCCGAAATGGTCGACCTTGCCAAGGCTTCTGGCAAGATTGCAGCGGTTTGTTACAACATTCGCTTTTATCCGCTGAACCAACAAGCCCATGGCATGGTCATGGCCGGGGATCTGGGTGATATCCGTTTTGTTACCGGGCACTACCATCAGGACTGGCTTGCCAAACCTAGCGACTGGAACTGGCGGCTAGAAAGCGAAATGGGCGGCGCGCTGCGATCAGTTGGTGACATCGGAACGCACTGGGTTGACCTGACCAGCTTCGTCACCGGGTTGAAGGCGACCTCTGTCTTTGCTGAGCTGACAACCTTCCTTCCGAAACGCCAGAAACCTCTTGGCCCGGTTGAGACATTTACCAGCGGAACCGGCGAAACCGAAACTGTGCACATCGACACCGACGATGCTGCGATGATCCTTATCCGATATGAGAACGGAGCGCGGGCCGTGATGAGCACATCCCAGGTGAACATGGGTCGAAAGAACTCGTTGCAATGGGACATCGCCGGAGCAAATGCCAGTGCGGCTTGGGACAGTGAAACTCCTGATCATCTGTTCATTGGGCATCGTGACGCGCCCAACCAAACCCTGATGCGTGACTTCACCTTGATGAACGGTCTGGGGATCGCAGCCGCCACCTTGCCGCCCGGGCATGTCGAAGGGTTCGCAGATTCATTCTTCAACTTTTTCCGGGCGGTCTATGCCGACGTCATCGCAGGCGGGCGGCAACAAGGCAGCACATGGGCGACATTTGAGGACGGCCACTACGAGATGCAGTTCTGCGAAGCCGTCGTCAAGTCGGCGAGTGAGAGCCGCTGGGTCGATTTGAGCGAGATTTGAGGGCGATGACATGAAACTGGGCTTACTGACTGCACCATTCGAAAACCTTCATTTGACTGAGGTGGCGGCATGGGCCGGTTCCAATGGGTTTTCGGCGATGGAGGTCGCCTGCTGGCCATCGTCAGGTGGCGAACAACGGCGCTATGCGGGAACTAGCCACATCAACGTAGATGGCCTTTCCGCGGATCAGGGCAATGAAATTGTCGGGCAACTCGGCGATCAGGGGATCGAGATTTCGGGTCTGGGGTACTATCCCAACCCGCTCCACGCCGATGAAGAGCATCGGGTTGAAGTTATTGGACATCTTAACAAAGTAATCACCGCCGCCGGTGTTATGGGCATCAAAGTTGTCAACACATTCGTCGGCGGAGATCGCACTCTGCATCTAGACGCGAACTGGGAGCGTGCCACTGAAATTTTCGATCCGATCGTGAAGCATGCACAAAACTCTGGTGTGCGTCTGTGCTTTGAGAACTGCCCGATGATCTTCAGCTATGACGAATGGCCCGGGGGTCACAACATTGCTTACTCGCCAAGAATCTGGCGGCGGATTTTTGAAGAATGGGGCGATGCGGTTGGCATGAACTTCGATCCTTCACATCTGATCTGGCAGTTCATCGATCAGACACGGTTCATCAAGGAGTTCGGTCCTCACATGGCTCATGTCCATGCCAAAGACGTGATGGTTGATGAGGACGGGCTTTATGAGAACGGTGTGATGTCTACCGGCATGGGATGGCAAATCCCACGGCTTTGCGGGCTGGGCGATGTGGACTGGTCCGGTTTCTTTTCCGGCCTGTACCGCGCCGGATACGACGGTCCGATCATTATCGAACATGAAGACAGATTGTTCGAAGGGACTGACGAAAAGGTCAAGCGGGGTTTTCTGCTGGCCCGGGATGTCCTGTCACCATTCATCAAGTGAAGAAATTATCAAATTTGAAATGACTAAAACTGGGAGGAAACTAAAATGAAGAACCTACTTTATGGTGTTGCTGCTCTTGCAGTTTCAGCGTCTCTTTCAACTGTGGCGATGGCTGACGGGCACAAGCAATACACAATCGGAGTGTCCAACACCGTTCAAGGCAATGGCTGGCGCGAACAGATGATTTGCGCCATGCGTGCCCAAGCTCTGGTCGAAGCCGATGTGACAAACCTGATCGTCGCGCATCGCAACACTGATTCAGCCGGGCAACTGGAAGACATCAACAACCTCATCGAAGCGGGTGTAGACGCCATCGTGCTGAACCCATCCAACCCGGATGCTTTGAATTCGGCACTGGAAAAAGCAATGGCGCAAGATATCGTCATTGTTGCCGTGGATGCCGGTGTTTCGGCTGAAGGCGCCTACATTCTTTCGAACAATCAAGAAGAATACGCCTATCTTGGCGCCAAGTGGTTATTTGAACAGCTCGGTGGCAAAGGTGACGTTGTCTATATGCGAGGCATTGCTGGCGTCTCAGCCGATACTGACCGCGACAACGGCTTTAAACGCGCGTTGGCAGAACACCCTGATATCAATGTGGTGCATGAAGTTTTCACCGGCTGGCAGCAAGACCAGGGTAAGCAACAGATCTTTGATTACCTGGCCACCGGCATCCCGTTTGACGGTGTCTGGACCAGCGGCATCGACAACGTAATCGTCGATGCGTTCACCGAATCCGGGGCACCTTTGGTGCCGATCGTCGGCGCAGACAACGCGGGCTTTGTTCAATACTTGACCGAGGTTGAGGGATTGAACGGCGCGGCAGTGACAAATCCTGGCTCAGTCGGCGGCGCAGGCATTGCTCTGGCTGTCGACATTCTTAACGGCAAGGCACCTGAGAACAAAACCGTTCTTGTAGATCCTGTGCTTTGGGAGAATGCGACGGACGCAGGCCGTGAAACGATCACAGCGGCTCAGAATCCTAACCTTGACCCAGAGTGGCCCGTATCAGTGACCGTTCCCGGCTGGACCGACTACACGATGGAACAAATCATCGACTGTAAGGGACCCGGCGAAGGTTGATCCGAATTGACTGGCCTTCCGCCTTTAGCTGGGCGGAAGGCAAAACCAACCCACTCGGCATTCAAGGACTTCCATGAGCAGCACACCACTTCTCGACGCGTCTGACGTGGCCAAAAGTTTTGGCGCCGTACGGGCGTTGACCAATGCGCACCTCACGGTTGCTGAAGGCGAGATCGTCGCCTTGATGGGCGCAAATGGTGCTGGCAAGTCCACTTTCGTCAAGATCATTACCGGTGCCCTTAAACCCGACGCTGGACAGGTATTGATCAGAGGCAAACATGCGTTTGTCGGAAGCCCCGCCGAGGCGCGCCGTTCCGGTTTGGTGCCGGTTTATCAAGAACCCTCACTCATACCTGATCTCGACGTATCCGACAATCTTCGGCTGACAGACACACCTGTTGATCAGTTTCAAAATTGGGTTACAGAACTTGGCATCGAAGGTCTGAAACTATCGGCAATGATTGGCGACCTGCCACTTGCTACGCTGCGCATCCTCGATCTGGCACGCGCTTTGGCTGTTGAACCTGATGTCCTCTTGCTGGACGAAATGACCGCGGCGCTGCCGACGGATCTGGTTGAACGCGTATTGAAGACCGTAAGGCGCAAAGCAAATGACGGGATGGGTGTGATCTATGTTTCTCACCGTTTCACCGAGATTTCGGAACTCTGCGATCGGGCCACTGTGTTGCGGGATGGCATGTCTGTCGGAGATCTCGACATTGAAGCCGGCGTAGAAGAACGCGTGGTCGAATTGATGCTGGGTCAGAAGATTGACATTGGAACACGTCAGATCCTTCGAGCAAATGAACCACAGGCTAAGACACCGCGCCTAGGCATTAAGTCACTGGCTTTTGAGCCCAGTTTCTCGGATGTTTCGTTCGACTTATTCCCCGGCGAGGTCCTAGGGGTGATCGCGCTTGAGGGTCAGGGGCAGGATGAGCTGTTTGAGGTTCTGGCGGGCTTTGATCGCCCGTCTTCAGGATCGATGGAAGTTGATGGAAAGCCCGTAAACTTCGCCCACCCCGCCGACGCCATTGCCGTCGGGATAACTTTCGTTCCGGGCGATCGTTCAGACGCTCTGCTGGCGCAAAGGTCAGTTAAAGAAAACATCGCTCTGCCATTTTCTGCCCGGCTCAAGAACTGGGGACCAATAAAACTGCGGCATGAGCGCGATCGGGTCGCTTATGCGGTCGAGAAACTGCAGATCGACACACGCGCGCAGGGCGAGGTGCAAAGGCTTTCAGGTGGCAACCAACAGAAAGTCACCATTGGTCGCTGGCTCGCGACAGGTGTCGAAACCCTGCTTCTATTCGATCCGACCCGTGGCATCGATGTGCGCACAAAACGCCAGATTTACCCGCTTGTCCGTGAGTTGGCAGATCAAGGAGCGGCGGTTCTATTCTACACGTCCGAGTTGGAAGAAATCCCACTTGCCTGTGACCGCGCGGTCGTAATCTTCAACGGTCGTGTGGTTGATGTGATTGATGCCGCTGACGCGGATGAACAAACACTGATGCGTGCGGCCTATGGCCTGACCGAGACGGAGGGCGCGGCGTGAGCGTGGCCATCCGAAAACACGCATGGGTCATGGGGTTAGCGATTCTTCTCATGGTCCTTTTGACCATCACAAAATTGATACAGCCAACTTTCGGTGCGTCAGGACTGGAGAGTATTGCCCGCGCCGCCCTGCCCTTTGCTTTCGCAACCGCCGGTATGGCCATCGTCGTAATTGTCGGCGGTATCGACCTGTCTGTTGCGTCTATGATGGCGGTCTGTGCTGTGACTGCAGCCGTTCTGATGGAGCGCATAGCCGGTGTACCGGCCTTGTTTATCGTGTTGGGGGTCGGGTTTTTGATGGGGTTGATCAATGGTCTTTTGATCGTTGTAACGCGCGTGCCCGACATCGTTGTGACACTCGCCATGCTGTTTGTCTGGGAAGGCGTCGCGCTGTTGATACTTGAGACACCGGGCGGCGCGACTGCAGATTGGCTGGAACAGGCAATACGCGGTCAGTTTCTATTCGACGGGCTGCCTAAGGCATTGCTCATCGTTGCCTTTGGCATCGCTGTTGTCTGGTTGCCGATCCGGCGCTCCAAACTCGGGCTCTCGATTTACGCCACCGGATCAGACGAGCTTGCCGCCTTCCGTTCTGGTGTTTCAGTGGGAAGAACAAAGATAGCAGCCTATGCGCTATGCGGGCTGTTTTGTGCCATGGGCGGTTTAAGCCTCGCTGCGCTGACCGGGATTGGAGAGCCGGTACCGGGGCCATATCTTATGGCCTCGGTCGCGGCCGTAGTACTTGGCGGCGTCGTACTGGGCGGAGGCAAAGGCAGTCTGCTTGGGCCGATCATCGCGGTGTTCATTTTGCGGATCATTCGAACGATTCTGACATTGCTGGCCGTCGATCCAAACGTGACCACAATTATCGAAGGCACAATTATGGTTCTCGTTGTTATGTTGGGCACGGCGGCTTCACTAAAGGGAGCCCGCCGATGAGCATGGACACCATAGATCCACCGATGGTCCGCTTTGGCCGTTATCTGCGCGACAACCCAATTATTCCGCTATTGGTCTTCCTTGTCCTGATGATCGCTGTGCTGGAAGTATTGCGGCCAGGTATCGTTACCCCGGTCCGAGCAGGTCGGGATGGGCTGATTTCAACCTTTTGGGTTGGCAACCTGATCAAGTTCGCAATTCCATTGGCGATGCTTGCGGCTTGTCAGGTGCTGACAATGCTAACCGCAGGAATTGATCTCTCGGTCGGGGTAGTTGCCACCGTGTCAGCCTTCGTTTGCGCAACACTTAGTGCGATTTGGGGCGTGACACCTGCAGTATTGATCGCGCTGTCAGCTGGCCTAGTTGTGGGCGTTGTAAATGGCATCGGCGTGGGATTGGTCCGGGTCCATCCATTGATCATGACCCTAGGAACAGGGTTAATCGCCACCGGATGTCTGCAGGTCTATCAACGCCTCGTTATCAATGCTGGCACCGAAATCCCCGCCTTCCTTGCCTGGCTCGGAACCGGCCGCACCGCTGGAATGCCGAATGGCCTTTTTGTATTCATCCCGTTTGCGCTCTTTGTCCTGTGGCTGATGCGCTATACAGGATTTGGTCGGCTGCTGTTCGCCCTAGGCTCCAATGAGCAGGCCGCTAAGCTGTCCGGGGTCCGAGCATGGCAGGTCTATCTGGGGCTCTACGTGCTTTCAAGTTTGATCGCTGCGCTGGCTGGCTTGCTCTATCTCGGCATGATCCGTCAAACTTCGCTGAGCCTTGCCAACCCTTTATTGTTACCCTCTGTCGCTGCGGCGGTGATTGGCGGCACATCAATCTTCGGAGGTCGTGGCAGTTTCGCAGGTGCGATTGTGGGCGCACTTATTCTGCGTGTGCTGGATACTATGCTAACATTGATGCAAATGCCGGAAGGTGCGCGCACGGCCCTGTTTGGGCTGATCATTCTTGCAGTTACCGCACTCTACGTCAGGATCACCGGCACGCGCTAAAGGGAGTTTCCAATGGCCAAATTCCGGATCGTCGGCATCAGTTTCGATCACATGCATATGGGTGACTTGCTTCGGATGGTGCACGATCATCCAGACGCTGAAATCGCCGGTATATTCGATCCTGATTGGGACAAGATGAAGGCAGCGGCAACGGCCTTCAGCGTTCCCGAAGATCGGATCTTTACCGACTTCGACACATGCATGGCTGCGGGACCCTACGACATGGCAATTCTTTGTGTGGCAACGGCTCAGCATGCGGAATATACCGAACGTCTGGCCTCTTACGACCTGCATGTTTTTGTCGAAAAGCCCTTTGCCGCATCTTCTGATGATGCGCGCCGCATGATGGCTGCAATGGATAGGACCGACAAGCAGTTGATCATCAACTGGCCTTTGCGATGGGTCGAAAGCCATGTGACGGCCAAACGGTTGATTGATGACGGGATGATCGGCGACCTGCACGAAGTGCATTTCTACGACGGAAATCGCGGACCTCTATACCATCTGGCCGACAAGGTCGAAGTCACCCCGGACGAGGTTGAGCGTCAGAAACCGAACTCATGGTGGTATAAGCGTGCATCGGGCGGTGGGTCGCTGTTGGATTACCTTGGCTACGGCGCGACGCTTGGAACCTGGTATATGGGGGGCGAGGAGCCGATCGAGGTGACATGCACAGTCGATGAGACACCGGGGATTGAGGTCGATCAACACGCCATTGCCGTTTGCCGTTATGAAACCGGGCTCTCAAAAATGGAAACGCGCTGGGGCACCTTCACCGACCCGTGGACAACGCAACCTCAACCAACTTGCGGATTCGTCTTTGTGGGCACAGACGGCACCATTTCATCGCCCGATTATGCCGATCACATAACGGTTCAAACCCGCACACGACCTGACCGGCACGAGATACCAGTGACTCCGCTACCGTTAGGTGAACAAAATGCGATTGAGTACGTCCTTGACTGCATATCCAGAGAAGTCCCGGTCAAAGGGCCACTGGATCCAGCACTTTGCCTGACAGCGCAACGGATCGTCGATACAGCGCTCCGCTCGGCATATGAAAAACGAACACTTCGATTACTCGCATGACCTCAGACAGCGCCAATACAGACCAGTACGCACTAAAATCTGCTCATCTGCACGAAATCGATGCGCCGGATCTGCAGTATCTTCCACCAATGCCTCGACGCTATGAACCCCGGATCGGGGTTATTGGTACGGGTGGGATTTCTGCAAGCCATCTTGATGCCTACCGAACAGCAGGCTGGGACGTCGCCGCAATCTGGAACCGTACGCGCTCAAAGGCTGAAGAGAAAGCTGCTGAATACTGCCCCTCTGCACGCATCGAAGATGACTGGGAGGCGCTTCTTGCCGATAGCGAGATCGACGTTGTCGATGTCACGCTGCACCCCGAACATCGTGTGCCAATCATCAGAGCTGCCCTGCAAGCAGGCAAACACGTGCTCAGCCAGAAGCCTTTTGTTACCGACCTCGATCTGGGTAATGACCTTGTGAAGCTGGCAGATGATCAAGGCGTTAAACTAGCGGTAAACCAGAACGGTCGTTGGGCCCCGCACCTGTCCTGGATGCGTGAGGCGGTTTCAGCCGGATTGATCGGTGATGTTCTGTCGGCCCATATCTCAATTCACTGGGATCACAGCTGGACTGCAGGTACCCCGTTTGACGAAATCGACCAGCTGATACTTTACGACTTTGGAATTCACTGGTTCGACTTTCTTGCGTCTCTTGTCGGAGATAGAGCAGAAAGCGTCTTTGCAGCTGCTACATCTGCACGCGGCCAGGCCAACAAAGTGCCTCTGATGTCGCAGGCTCTGGTTCGTTTGGACCAAGGCCAAGCAAGCCTGGTTTTTGACGGGGGCGTTCCCTTTGGGCCTCGCGATACAACATACGTTGCAGGTACGACCGGTAGCCTGACATCAGTTGGACCGGATCTGTCGACGCAATCTGTGACACTTGAGACAGCGCATGGCATTGCGCGGCCTGCACTCGAAGGACAATGGTTCAACGACGGGTTTCGTGGCGCCATGGGGGAGCTTCTTTGTTCAATTGAAGACGACCGAGAGCCCTCAACATCTGCAAGAACCAACCTAAAATCATTGGCCATCGTTCTCGCCGCGGTTGCTTCGTCTAAACGCAAAAGGGAGGTCGAGATAGGAAGCATTAGGCTCAGGACACATAGCGAATAGATGACCAAAGCGGCGAGAGCGATTTCTGAGAGGAAGACTTTGAGACACCTGTCGAACCGCGTCGCCAGTCCTTCAATCTGCCAAACATGATCTCAATCCGATTGCGACGTTTGTAGCGGCACTTGTCGTATCGGACAGTTGTCTTGCGCTGTTTGCGGCCTGGGATGCACGCGCGTATCCCTTTGTCTTTCAACGCTTCTCTGAACCAATCGGCATCATATCCGCGCTCACCCAGCTACCATTCGACATTTGGCGGGCTGCTGACCAATGCCCTCGCGCTAATGTAGTTGCTGACCTATCCGGAAGTGACAGACAGATCCCAGGGGCTTCATTCGCCATTGTGCTTGAACCAATAGCGCAAAGGGGCTCATCTGTCACAAACCGCATGCAACTATGTGTTCATGCCGCCCTTGGTGCGCCCGATCAGACATGTGCACCGCTCATTTGAGCGCGATGATTCACGCAGCCAAACGGAAATCAATGGGCCTAAATTGTTGTTGTCGCGTGATGTCTTCCACTGAAGCAGAATATACTCCAGCATAGTCCGCGCAGTCTCCAGACCGGTTGCTGAGCAAAAGATTGGTGATGTCCTCAGCCGCGTTCTGAGCATGAGCTTGAACGGAAGTAAACCCTGTAAGAAGCGCGCTGAATGGCAAAACACTCACTCGCATGGTTCGATCTCCTTAGGGTTTTCAGAAATCCAAAAAAATGTTGCTCGATGGGAGTTGATGTCAGTCATCCTATCCTCAAAACGCGACGCGGTCCCCTCCATTCAAGTCCAGGATTTCTCTCGCTTCATCGGGAGTTGCGACCTGACTGCCTTTCTCTCACCGAAGATTCAGGCCACGATTCTCGACAGCACCCAGCCGCCCGAACTCACACTCAAGCGTCTGGTCAGCGTTACCCACGCAATTGATTGGGCCGAACAGGAATGTCGTTCGACTTTTGACACCTCAAGAACCGGCCTCCCAGATACAGGGTTCGCCCTCCTTGATCTGTGGGAACAATTCCCTGCTCCACCTTTTTGGGAATTTGCAGCATAGACCTCTGAAAAACATACATTTCTGAGAGGAGAAACTCTGGGTTCCAGACCCATCTCACGAAAATTCCCTGTAAATTGCCGGGTATCAGGGAAATCCCTCCCAAAGCGACCCCGCCAAAATGCGCCACTGAGACTGAGGCCTGAATTGCGTTCTGAGTGTACGGTTTGCTCCGTCTCTGATTGAAAGCGCATGCGCCAACTCGCGGGAATTGCGACTCAATTCCGGGTCAGAAAACACAACTGAAGTGAGACAGGTATGAGTGGCGGTGCTGCCAGACTAATTCGAACCAGTCTCAGTGTGCCGCGGGATCCGCAATTCTTATCCGGAACAAAGTTGACGCCACTCGCTAAGAGCGGCGGCGCGGGTCAGCTTGAAGGTGTCTCGGCTGGTGAGCGATCTTTCTTGGTTGAAGTGGTTTTAGACGGAAGAATGAACGGCAGCGAATTTCTGTAAACTTCGCATGCGCCTGAACCGTTGCGTCGCGCGTTCGCGTCGTCGAAACGGAAGATGCGAATTCTCGACGCGGTTGTTGAGCCACCTGCCCGTCTGTTGTTTTTTGAGCGCGCCCATTTCTCTGAGCGCAGCCTTGTAGGAAGCGAAGCGATCTGTGACGATCTCTTCGGCGCAACCGTGCCGCTTCATCAGTTTCCTGAGGAATTTCAGTGCTGCAGCTTTGTTTCGGCGCTTGGTGACAACGGCTTCCAGCACCTCGCCTTCATGATCTACGGCCCGCCAGAGGTAGTACCTTTTGCCATTCACCTTCACAAAAACTTCGTCCACGTGCCACTTCCATTTCGAAAATGCCCGCAGTTGCTGGACTCGCTTCCGCCTTATCTCAGCAGCAAACATCGGGCCGAACCTGTTCCACCAATACCGGACAGTTTCGTGGTTCACGTCGATGCCTCGTTCATGCAGCAGATCTTCGACATTCCGAAGCGAGAGCGGAAATCGAATATACAGCATCACAGCAAGGCGGATGATATCGGGACTGGTCTTGAAGTTTTTAAAAGAGGCAGGTTTGGTCATGTGCAAAAACTACGCAACCGCCCTGCCCCGCTCAAGCAAAGTTCTTCTGACAAGACCTGCCAGGGGTGTCACTTCACTCCCGCGAAGAGTATTTGTTTCTTGCGATCTGCATCCCTTTGACACAAATCGAAATCGTTCTCATGCAAAAAACCCTGAGGGGAGGGCGCAACTAAAAAATGCCCATAATCATCTCGGCCTGCGACTAGCGCAACCAAAGTCTTCACGCCGTTTTGCTGTTTCATTGAGGGCTTTATGAAACGCAACGCCGCACCAATGCGTCTATCGTCTGTGTTATTGGGCCCTGATGCGTGAAAGAGATGCCCGTGATGCATGGATGCCTGCCCCGCACGCAATTCGGCAGCGACCGCATCTTTTTCCTTCACATCGACTGCGATTTCCTGCCCTCGTGACAACAGGTTGTTTTCGCTGAAGGTGTCCACGTGAGGCACGATACGGCTTTTATGGCTGCCAGGAACAAACCTCATACACCCGCTTTGCTCAGACGCTTCTGAAATCGCAACCCAACAGGTTACCTCTTCAGCATCATCCAAACCCCAATAGGTCAAGTCTTGGTGCCACGAGACTATCTTTGATGATCGCGCTTCTTTTACGAAAAGTGCTCCGCTCCAAACCATGAGGTCCGGCCCTAACACTGTTGAAGCAGCCTCAATCAGCTTCGGATGGCGAAGAAGTGCATCGAATGATGGTATTAGCCTGTCCGGATAAGAATATAGAAGCTTGAGTTTCTCCGGGTCGTCTCTGAGAATGCGCTCTGCTTTCTCAAAACCATCGCGCAGCGTTTGGACCTCGGAAGCTGTCAGGATATCCAGCGGCGCTACGAAACCGTCTCTTTCATAAGCCTTTGCAGTATCACGCATTCGTCTATCCATCGTCATTTTCCGGAAACGTTAACTGTACCTTCATTGATTGGCTTCGATCAGACGCGACCTCAAAGGCAGTGACAACCTCGCCAACTTCGAAGGAATGCGTCACCAACTGGTCGACGTTTATTAGTCCGCTTCTCATCATCTCGACCGCGACTGAGAACTCGGAATGGAAACGGAAAGACCCGCGAAGCACTATCTCTTTTGCAGTCAACGCTTGCATCGGCACTGTCATATCTCCGCCCAGACCAAGCTGAACCAATGTTCCACCCGGTCGCAAGCATGCGACTCCAGAAGCCAGAGCAGATTGAGCCCCGGAACACTCCAGTTGGACATCAATCTGGCCCTTGTCCTTTTCAAACGTCTCCAGTTTTTGCGGATCGGCGTAAGTGTTGATGGCATCGTCTGCCCCGCATTCACGCGCCAAAGCGAGGGTCTGGTCCGAGATATCGGTCGCCACTATTCTGGCCGCCCCTGAACGACGTGCTGCCAAGATCGTGAGGCAGCCGATCGGACCGCATCCCGTGATAAGTACCGTTTTACCTAAGAGGCTCCCAGCTTGTTTAATCGCGTGCAAACAGACCGCCAGAGGTTCGGCCATAGCGGCCTGCGCGGGGCTCAACCCATCTGCCGGAACACATTGACCTGCTTTTGCCACGAGTTTGCTTTGAAAAGCGCCTTGGATATGCGGGAACGGCATCGCGCTGCCATAGAACTTCATATCAAGACAGTGGTTTTGCTGCCTGTTCAGACAATAAATGCAGGCTTGGCAAGGGCGGGATGGAGAAACTGCAACGAGTTGACCTGAGTGCACCCCCTGCACACTTGACCCAACTTTCACGATTTCCCCGGCGACTTCGTGTCCAAGTACCATCGGTTGACGCAACTTTATCGCACCGAAACCACCGTGGTTGTAGTAATGCAGGTCAGATCCGCAAATCCCACCCGCGCGCATGGCAATCAAGACTTCGTCTGGCCCCACATCGTGTACGTCTCGGTTTTCCAACCTCAGATCTTTTGCGGCATGGATAACAACAGCAACACTGGCCGAAGACATTGCACAGACTCCCTATACAGATTGCCAAAAGATACGGATAGTCGGTGCTGACAACCAAGGGGTTTTTGCATGACGCTTGAAATGTTCAACCTAAAGGGAACACGCGCACTAGTAACAGGCTCTAGCCAAGGCATTGGATTTGCGTTGGCCCGTGGCTTGGCTGCCGCCGGTGCTCAGGTCGTTTTGAACGGGCGCGACACCGCGAAGCTAGCGGCAGCAGCATCCGAGTTGAGGGAAACAGGCGCCTCGGTACGTGAACTTTCGTTCGATGTAACCGATCATGAAGGTGTCCGATCTGCCGTGGACAACTTTGAAGAGTACGCCGGCCCCATAGACATCCTGATAAACAACGCCGGAATGCAACACAGGACGGAGTTACAGGATTTCCCCGCTGAAGCGTTCGAGCGCCTACTACAGACAAATGTTGCGTCCGTCTTTCACGTCGGTCAGGCTGTGGCACGGCACATGATTGAAAGAAAGTCAGGCAAGATCATTAACATTGCTTCGGTTCAATCCGCATTAGCAAGACCGGGTATTGCGCCTTACACGGCGACAAAAGGCGCCGTGACCAACCTTACAAAGGGAATGGCAACTGATTGGGCTAAATATGGTCTAAACTGCAATGCCATTGCGCCTGGATATTTCGATACACCTTTGAACGCCGCATTGGTTGCTGACCCAGAGTTCAGTGCATGGCTTGAGAAACGCACCCCAGCCGGTCGCTGGGGCAATGTAGAAGAACTTGTCGGCGCCGCCATATTCCTTGCCTCCCCTGCATCCAGTTTCGTCAATGGACATACTCTCTACGTTGATGGCGGAATAACGGCGTCACTTTGATTTGTGTCTTTCAACCGTCTGCTAGGTACGACTGACGCAGGTTTCGTTTAAAGCGCCGACGCCAAAGCAATCACCACAACAACCATCAATGAAGCCGCCATCGCAAAGTTGATCCTTTGATGTGAACTCTCACTTAAATCAAGGCTGCCCAGCTTTGCGCCAGCACCCAGCCAGATCATGTGAACTGGCACCCAAATCATATTGAATACTACGATTTTTATGACGACCTCCCAAACGGGCGCATCGGGCATAAAGGCAAACCCTGAAAACAATGCAGTGCCGACCACGTAAGCCTTGGGATTAATGAACTGAAGTGTCAGCCCGTTCGCAAAACCAAGTGGCGAGACCGCGGGGGAAAACCCGACCTTTGAGCCAGCGCTTGCAATACGCCAGGCGAGAAATCCCAAATACCCGACAGAGGCAAATAGCAGCAAAGTTCTAAGTACCGGTATAGCCAAAGCTACTGCAGCGACTCCAGAAACAACCAACATCATGTTGATGAACCCGCCCAGCATCAAACCAGCCACAAAAGCGAGTCCAGCTCGAAAACCAAATGCTGATCCAATGCCCGCAGTTGTTAAGACACCTGGGCCCGGCGTAATCAGCAGAAAGAAAACCGCAACAGCAAACTCAAACACTTTTCAGATTGACCTTTTACAGATCTCTGCATTCCGGCACAGCTGTGATCACCGATCCGTCCTTAAGGTGTTGCAGGAGATTGTCGACAGTTAGGTCACCCATAGCTGCACGCGTCTCAATAGTCGCGCTACCAGCGTGAGGGAGCAGAACGACATTGGACAGCTCGCGCAATGCTTTTGGAACACGCGGTTCGTCCTCGAAAACATCAAGCCCTGCCCACCCGAGCTCACCGTTTTGCAATGCATTAATGAGGGCAGTTTCGTCGACGATCGAACCTCGACTAACGTTTATCAGAGTGCCGCCTGCCCCCAACGCGTGCAGCACCTCAGCGTTGACCAACTTGTTGGTCGAAGGACCGCCGGGCGTGATGCATATGAGGACGTCCACATGTTCTGCCATTTCAACCAAATTGTCGAAATACGGGTACGGGACATCCTTTTGATTGCGGGTGTGATAAGAAATTTCGGGGGCCCACGGCTCCAACTTATCAACGATCGCCTGACCAATGCGACCAAGACCAAGAATGCCTATCTTTTGATTGTCCGCTGATCGCGTCAAAGGGGCATTACCTTCAACTTCCCACCGTCCGGACCGAACGTAATCATCGTCACGTATGAGCTCTCGATAACATGACAGAAACAGCAGAACGGCGGTGGTTGCGACTTCTTTGTTCAAAACATTGGGTGTGTGCGTAACAACAATCCCACGCTCAACCGCAGCATTTGCGTCGACAGCGTCGTAACCGACCCCATAGACACTGATCATCTTCAGGTTACTGAGTGATGTCATCAGGTCATGGGGAACACCATCATGTCCGTTCGTTACAATATGCGTAACACTTTCCGCGTTGAAATTGTCCAATTGATGAATGTCGAACGCTGCGGACAGGCGCTCTCGCATCCGTTCAGTGATCCCTCCGATTTGCAACAAGTCAGTCATCTTGACCAACCTTTTGCCGCTGAACACCAAGCCCATCGATGCGAAGCTCCATGACGTCGCCTTTTTTCAGATAAATTGGCTCCGGTTTGATCCCCATCCCAACACCGGGCGGTGTTCCAGTTGAAATTACGTCACCGGGGTGCAGTGTGAATAGTTGGCTAAGATGCTCTATGATCTCGGTAACGGAAAAGATCATCGTAGCAGTATTCCCGGTTTGCATGCGCTGACCGTTTACATCCAGTGACATTCCAAGGCTTTGAGGATCAGGCACCTCATCCCGGGTCACTAGCCACGGGCCGGTAGGGCCAAATGTGTCGCACGATTTTCCTTTGGTCCATTGACCGGTCAGTTGAGTTTGAAAATGCCTTTCCGACACGTCATTTACGATGCAATAGCCCGCAACATATTCGAGTGCGTCGGCCTTGGAAACGTATTTGGCTGTTTTGCCTATGACGACGCCCAGTTCGCATTCCCAGTCGGTGTGTGTAGATCCCCGCGGCATGACAACCTCGTCATATGCCCCAATGACCGCTGAGTTAGCCTTGAAAAAAAGGATCGGATGCTCGGGAATATCTGCGCCGGTTTCTGCAGCATGGTCCGAGTAGTTCAAACCGATGCAAAGAAATTTACCGATGTCGCCGACACACGGTGCGATACGAGGATCACCCTCCACAATTGGCAGGTTACTCGGATCTAATGAGCGCAGACTATCAAGAGTTCCGTCATCTAAAATCTCGCCGGTGATATCATTGATGTGAGCGGACAGATCCCGCAAATGCCCCTCAGAGTCGACCAGGGCAGGCTTTTCCGAGCCCTCGGCTCCGTAACGAACTAGTTTCATTTCTTTTCCTTTTAGTGATTGTCGCGTGGCATGAAGCCTCGCGCAATATCGCGGTAGTTTTCTGCACCTTTGAGCGTCATACCGCGATCCAACCGATCTACTTTTTCGCGAAATATTTCCTGCCACGGGGATTGGTTGGGCGGCATTGAATACCCACCTTTTGCCTCCAGATCGCGGGCGCGTTCATGCAGTTCTTCAAGCGAAACCAGCATATCTGCTGTGCCTTTACCTAGATCGATGCGCAGTCGGTCGCCAGTTCGCACCAAGGCCAACCCACCGCCCTCTGCTGCTTCGGGTGAAGCATTCAGGATAGACGGGCTTCCTGATGTGCCGGATTGCCGGCCATCACCGATGCAAGGAAGGGCTTCGATGCCTTGTTTCAACAAATATGCAGGTGGTCGCATGTTCACGACCTCTGCGGCACCTGGGTACCCTCTTGGTCCTGTTCCGCGCATAATCAGAATACAGTTTGCGTCTATTTTTTCTGCGGGATCATCGATCCGATGGTGAAAATCCTCGGGCCCATCAAACACAACCGCCCTGCCCTCGAATGCATTAGGATCATCCGGGTTCGACAGGTAGGTCTCTCGAAATGCCTGTGAGATCACAGATGTCTTCATAATCGCACTCTCGAACAAGTTGCCCGAGAGATTGATGAACCCCGCCTGTTGCTTAACCGGGCTACTGACAGGCTTGATTACGTCGCTATTCTGAGACCGGCGCGTCGAGCAGTTATTGCCCATCGTCTTACCGTTCACCGTTATCGCATCGGGATGCGGCAGCAATCCAGCATCAAGAAGCTCTCCGACAACGGCGGGAACACCCCCGGCCTGCTGGTAATCTTCGCCCAGATATTTGCCCGCAGGCTGCATGTTAACCAACAGAGGAACTTCGTGGCCAAGTTTCTGCCAGTCATCGTTATTCAATGGAATACCAAGATGCCGGGCGATTGCATTCAGGTGAATCGGCGCGTTCGTCGATCCGCCAATCGCCGAGTTTATGACAATCGCATTCTCAAAAGCCTGACGTGTCATCACATCGCTGGGGCGTAAATCCTCCCAGACCATGTCCACAATGCGTTTACCCGTTTCATAACTGATTTGACCGCGCTCTCGATACGGGGCAGGTATGGCTGCTGATCCCGGCAATTGCATTCCCAAGGCTTCAGCAAGCGAATTCATGGTCGTTGCTGTTCCCATCGTATTGCAATAACCCACCGAAGGTGCCGCGGCGGCTGCGATCTCCATGAACTCATCGGTGTCGATTTCATCAGCCGCAAGGTCTTCGCGCGCTTTCCAAATAACCGTTCCTGATCCGGCGCGCTCACCTTTCCACCAGCCGTTGAGCATTGGGCCGACCGACAGCGCAATCGCTGGGATGTTGACGGTCGCAGCGGCCATAAGAAGAGCGGGCGTTGTCTTGTCGCAACCAATGTTCAGAACAACGCCATCAATCGGGTACCCGAATAGACTCTCAACGAGGGACAGATAAGCTAGATTGCGGTCGAGAGAGGCCGTTGGCCGTTTACCGGTCTCTTGTATCGGGTGGACTGGTATTTCGATGCACGTTCCCCCGGCGGCGATGATTCCGTCGCGAACGCGTTTGGACAACTCGATATGATGCCGGTTGCAGGGGCTCAAATCACTGCCGGTCTGAGCAATCCCAATGATCGGCTTGCCTGATTGCAGTTCTGCGCGGGTCAACCCGTAGTTCAGGTATCTCTCTAAATACAATGCCGTCATCTCAAGGTTCTCAGAGTTCATGAACCACTTGCGAGATCGCAGATCATTTTTTGATATTTTAGTCATTGGCCTGACCATCCCCCGTCAATTATGTGCGTGTGTCCCGTGGTGAATGCACTTTCATCGCTTGCCAGATAGACGACCAATGCGGCAATCTCTTCTGCCTTCGCCACACGCCCCATAGGCTGACGCGCCACAAATTGTGCAAGGGCTTCTTCTCTGCTGCCCAGTTGCTCTCCCAACGCATCTACGCGGTCACGCCAGCTGGGACTGTCGACTGTTCCCGGACAAATGCAATTGCACCGAATTCCTTGTGTTATGAAGTCAACGGCTACTGATTTAGTCAGCCCAACAACAGCAGCCTTTGTCGTTCCATATACACAACGATTTGGCGCACCGATTATGGAACCCAGTGCGGAAGACATATTGATTATCGAGCCTCCTCCGCGCTCTAGCATCCCCGGCAATACAGCCTTTGTCGTGCGCACCATTGAGCGCACATTAAGGTCCATGGCGAAGTCCCATTCTTCATCGGTCGCATCCAGAATCGTTCCGTGATGCACGAACCCGGCGCAGTTGAACAAAACGTCCGGCTTCGCTCGCGCGACCCCATGATGAATACTGTCATTATTCGTCACATCCATCTCGAAAATTTCGAGATTTTCGTGATTCTGATCGCGAATCAAATTTAAATTTCCAGGGTTAATATCCGTCGCATAGACTTTCGCACCCTCTCTTGCCATCGCAATTACGCTTGCAAGTCCGATCCCTTGCGCGGCGGCTGTGACCAGGACGTTTTTTCCCTTAAGTCTCTCTGACATATATATTTTCCGACCCTAAAAGTGGCGACTGGACAAGTGTTACTTCGTCCCACAGATCAACCGAGAAGCAGAGAAACCTTGGCGGATTTGCAACGACTTCTGGCATGTGGGCCCAGAGCCGTTAGCGTATGACAGAGATTTTGGTTTGGCCATAACCATGCGTGGCGCACCTTCGGAAGGACAGAGGATTATGAGCAAGCAGTTAAAAGTAGCTCTATTGGGAACCGGCCTGATGGGCGCTCCTATGGCGAGGAATATTTTGCGCGCCGAATTTCCGCTAACCGTATGGAACCGCAGCTTGAAAAAGGCAAAACCGTTGACGGCAGAAGGCGCGACATTGGCGGAAACTGCCCCGCTGGCGGTTTCGGGTGCAGACGTAATAGTAACCATGCTGTCGGATGGGTACGCGACCGGCGCGCTACTTTCTGACGAGGCTTTCCGCGAACAACTCAAACCGGGGATGATCTGGATTGATATGTCCAGCGCTAAACCCGAACACGCCAGAGAGCAATCCGCGCAATTATCCTCGATGGGGGTGCAGCATCTGGACGCCCCGGTTTCCGGTGGCACCAAAGGTGCCGAAGCTGGCACCCTTGCGATCATGGTCGGTGGTGATAAGGACGTTATGGAGCGCATGCGACCGGTTCTGACAGCAATAGGCCGGCCTGTGCATGTTGGCCCAAGTGGTTCCGGTCAATTGTGCAAATTGGCCAATCAAACAATTGTAGCTGTGACAATATCTGCTGTCGCCGAAGCGACACTACTGGCTCAGCAAGGCGGTGCAGACCCAACCGCGTTGAGGGCCGCGCTGAAGGGGGGCTTTGCGGATAGCATTATTTTGCAACAACATGGCGAACGCATGTCTGACGGAAATTTTGTACCCGGAGGTTTGTCTAAGTTTCAAATAAAGGATTTGGACAACACACTAGAGGAAGCGCGCAGCCTTCGCGTTGAGCTACCCAGCACCCAATCTGTGCGCGACCGTTTCGAATATTTGATAGACGAAATGGATGGGGCTGAGCTGGATCATTCGGCCTTGTATTTGGAACTTAAAAAACGGAACGGGATGCTGTGACGAGGATCCTTGTGTTAGGCGGTGGAGGAATGCTGGGCCAGAAACTGGCTCATAGAATTTCGACCCAAGAAACTTTTGGACCAGAAGCCCAAATCTCACTGTTCGATCTCTCGTTCCCGCTCGACAGTGCGCCAGGTAAGCAAATTGTGGGGAACTTGACTGCGCCAGGCATCGCCAAGTCTGTTGCAGCTCAGCGCCCGGTCGTCATATTCCACCTTGCAGCTATCGTTTCAGGCCAAGCTGAGAAAGACTTTGCGTTGGGCTGGGATGTCAACCTTATGGCGACCTGGGCACTGCTGAATGCACTCAGAGATGAACACGCGGCATCAGGAGGCGAGTACACGCCTCGTCTGGTTTTTGCCTCGTCCATAGCAGTTTTCGGAGCACCGTTCCCTGAAAAGATTGGCGATGAGTTCCTCTCGGCACCTTTGACCAGTTACGGAGCGCAGAAAGCAGCGTCTGAGTTGATGATCACGGATTTCAGCAGGAAAGGATACATCGACGGTATTTCCTTGCGCTTGCCCACTTTGTGTGTACGCCCGGGCAAGGCCAACGCTGCCGCTTCTTCCTTCTTTTCAGGTATAATCCGAGAGCCACTGAATGGGGATGAGGCTGTCTTACCAGTTGCCGTAACTGTTCGCCACTGGCACGCCAGCCCCCGCGCCGCTGCGACTTTTTTGACCCATGCAGCAACACTGGACACGCAGCTTTTGAATGACAGACGCGCATTAAACATGCCGGGCGTAAGTTGCACCGTCGCCGAACAAATCGAAGCGCTGCGCGATGTGGCCGGTCAAGATGCAGTTGGCCTCATCAGGCGAGAACCCGACGAGGCAATCGAACGAATAGTCAAGAATTGGCCGCGCGACTTTCAAACAGATCGCGCTCGGGAGTTGGGGTTCAAGGCGGAATCAAGCTTCGACGAAATCATTCAGGTGTATTTGGAAGACGATTTTCGGCTTTAGTCGCCCATCGTCTTTCCAGTTAGGTGGCGTTTCAGATGATCGTGAATCTTTTCTCGTGTTAACTGCTCATCCCCTGACAATGCTGCTTCAAGTATATCGGCATGGTGTCTTATGTTTTGAGAAATGAACTCAAAGTTCCGATCTGCCACCATCAATTGCTGTCTGAATTGCGCGTAAACTCGGCTATGCATTTGTTTTAAGGTTTCCGAGCCACAGGCAGAAATAAGCGTTTGGTGAAACTCCTTCTCCGAGGCAAACCATATCTCGATAAGGCCGCTCGGGTCGTCTGTGGAGTGTATGCGTTTTTCGATATGGCTAAGTTTGTGATGAGCGGCCGTCAATCTTGCTTCCCAATCCACTCCGCCATTGCGGATCGACATCGCAGTGCCTTCGGTCTCCAACAAAACACGGACGTGTGTCAATTCGATAAGCTTCTGCGGCGAACGCATCGGCACGCGGAAACCTTTTTGTTCCTGAAAGTCCACCAATCCAACAGCGGCCAAACGAAAAAGGACTTCCCGAACCGCACTCGCAGAACAGCCATACTCATTACGAAGTTCTTCGGCTCTCACCTTGGCTCCATGCTCAAATCCATTAGAGATTAGGCGCATTTTAAGGTCTTGATAAATATCGATTTCTTCTTTCATCCAGGTATGCGCCTTCAATTTTTGTCCAAGTAGCGTCGTAAGCAATTTTTCGAATTTATGCAATAATCTCGAAATTTTTAGAAATTTCAAATTTTTCTTGTTGCATTCGATTCGTCGGCTTAACGTCTATCTGCGTGACAGCAGCGGAGGCGACAAGATCTCCCACTAAGCGCAATGCTCAACGTCTGGGAGGACACCATGAAAATAGTCAAGACAGCGGCCGTGGCAGCCGTAGCCACGACAATGGCAGCCGGTTTCGCGATGGCTGAAACAACGAAACTTAGAATTCAAACCCATTTTTCGCCCGAAACTCTTTCTGGTCAGATGGCTGCAAAATTCGTTGAAGACATTCAGGAGATGTCGAACGGCGAAATCGAAGTTGAAATGTTCTATTCCTCTTCGGTGGTCAAATCAGTTGAAACCTTCGATGCCGCTGCTACGGGGATTTTGGACTGCGACATGACGGGCGGCGGCTATCAGACCGGTAAAAATCCGGCCTTCCAGTTTGCGGGCGACCTGCTCGGCGGGTATCAGAACCCATATCAGCAAATGGCTTGGCTTCTTCATGGCGGCGGAAGAGAAGCTGTGAATGATCTATACAACGGCTACGACATGGAGTTCATCGGATGGTGGATTCCCGGGCCGGAGTCGCTTTCTTCCACCAAGCCGATTGCAAAAGTGGACGACTTCAAAGATTGGAAATTCCGCTCCCCTCCAGGCCTTGCGACCAAAGTGTTCGCGGAACTTGGTGCTTCTCCGATCGTTATGGACTTCAACGAAATCTTTACGGCTTTGGAAACCGGTATCATTGATGGCGCGGATGCCGCGAACCTGACTAACAACGTGGGACTGGGTCTGTACGAGATCGCAGGTCACACAAACTATCCCGGTTTTCACTCGATGCCGGCAGATCACCTAGCCTGTCGCAAAGAAGTTTGGGAAGCTATGCCTGCGCACCACAAGAAGATCATGGAAGTCGCAATGGATAGCTTGGCTTTGCACAATGCCACAATCAATGAAGTGCAGAACGCTCAGACTGCAAAAGACCTGAAAGCAAAAGGTGTTCAGTTGTACGAATGGTCGCCTGAAGACCTGGCAGCGTATCGCGCGGCCGTTCAGGTCGGTTGGACTGAATTCGCGACGACCCCTGAGGCACAGGCGCTTTTGGAAAGCCACATCAACTTCCTGCGTGACCTGGGAGCAATGCAGTAGTCAGGCTTCGACCGAATTACGACGCACGGAGAGGCCGCACTAGCGGCCCCTCCGGATTGGCGCCGGGATCCAGAACTTCATGAAAATCAACAGAATAATAAGTCACATACTGCAGTACGACATGCCGGAAGTTTTGGGCTATTCGCAACAGTATTATGACAAGCGTACAACCCATCTGGTCGAGATTCAGACAGATGAAGGGGTAACCGGTTGGGGGGAGTGTTTTGGTCCCGGAAACGTAGCCATTGCCAACAAGTCTATCGTAGAAAAGGTAATCCAACCATTGGTCCTTGGCATGGACCCTTTGGACAAAGACGTGATCTGGCACAAGGTGTACAACCTTCTGCGAGACCATGGCCAAAGCGGAATGCCAATACAGGCTTTGTCCGGGGTGGACATCGCACTTTGGGATATCACCGGCAAAATCTCTGGCCTCCCCCTCCATAAGCTTGTCGGCGGCGCGCATCGCACAAGCGTTCCTTGCTACGGCTACGGCATGATGCTTCGGGATGAACCGATTTCTAGTCTGGCCAGCCGTTTTGAGGAGGAAGCCGCAAAGATCAAAGAAATGGGATTTACCGCCACCAAAATGAAAACGGGCTTTGGCCCGAAGCCTGATGTGAAGCTGTGCGAAGCAGTTCGACGCGGAGTTGGTGACGACTTTCCTTATATGGTCGATGCAAACCATGCTTATACGACTTCGGACGCATTTTTTGTCGGTCGGGCGTTGGAAGAACTGGACGTATATTGGTTCGAAGAACCTGTCGCGCCAGAAGACATTGACGGGTACCGCGAATTGCGCACTTCGCTGAAAGTCAACATCTCGGGCGGGGAGGCAGTTTTCAATCGCTGGGCTTGGCGCAATCTTCTTGAAAATCGCGGCATCGATATAGCGCAGCCAGAAGTATGCGCTTTGGGCGGTGTTTCAGAGTATCTCAGGATACTAGCACTATGCCACGCACATTTCACTCCGGTCGTAAATCACGTCTGGGGTAGCGCCATCGCTGTCGCAACTAATCTGCATTTACTGGCGGCCATGCCCCCAATTCCAGGCGGCTTGCATCCTTGGGAGCCTATGCTGGAGTTCGACACGACGGACAACAAGTTTCGGGACGATCTGCTGACCGTACCGCTGGAAATTCAAAATCAGGTCAAGGCCAACAACGGCCGTGTCATGATCCCGACTGGCCCCGGACTGGGGGTCGAGCCGGATCGAGACTTTATCGATCACTACAGGATCGAAGGATAGGGACGAGGGTTACGCGATGCACAAGAATTCAGGCGGACCAATTGAATGGCTCATACCGTTGGCCTTCGTCGCGACTGCCAGTTGGCTTGTTTGGCATCTCCCGGCATTCCTATTGGATTGGCTGCCTTACACCTCTGAATCCCTCAAAAGCCAGGTAACGGAAATATATCTGCGCAGCGACGTCACGCCCGAATTACCTGGAGTGTTCGGGGGGTATGTCGACATCATCGACATGGCCGCGCTCGTCCTTCTACCGTTTCTTGCAGTGTTTGGCACCAAGACCGTGCGCCCAGCGACAATGGAGTTCGAAGGCTCGACGGTTATGGATCGTTTCGCCCTGTTCATAGGCCGAGTTACCATGATGATGATCGCAATCATGACTGTCGTCATGCTCTACGAAGTCTTCATGCGTTATATCCTGGAAAAGCCGACCGAGTGGGCCAACGAAATGACACTCTGGTTCGCCAGCTTTGTGTTTTTGATGTCTGGCTACTACGCCATGCAACAACGCAGTCACATTCGAATATTCCTGCTGTACGACGCAGTTCCACGTTGGCTTCAGCGTGTTTTTGATACGGTTTCGACAATCCTGATCGTACTGTTTGCCTTCTTTCTGGTCTACGGCAGCTACAAACAGGTGTTCGTCAACAAGCTCTATAAATGGGAGCTTTATGGCTCCGCCTTCAATCCTCCGATCCCGGCGACGTTGCAGCCGATGGTGCTGATCGTGATTACGCTCGTCGCAATGCAAGCAATTTTGAACTTGATCGCGGATTGGAACAAAGAACCGGAAATCCACACAGATGAACCGGACGAAGACGAAATTGAAATGATCAAACGAGCGGTGGGACAAGACTGATGGATATTGGAACAATCTCACTCATCCTGATGGTCGCCCTGATCGTGCTTCTGGCGATCGGAATGCCCTTGGGTCTGGCCTCGGCTTCTCTTGCTGTTCTGGTTCTGGTCCTGAAGTTTGAACCGACACTGCTTTTGAACCCGTTTTCATTCGGCGACGGGGTTCTCACCGGTCGGCCAGGCACTGGGCCGCTCTATATCCTGGCGCAGAAGATATACGGGCTCTTAACGGACTACGTGCTCATATCAGTTCCATTGTTTATCTTCATGGCGTCGCTGCTAGAGCGGTCCGGGATCGCGCGGGACATGTATTCGTCGTTGAATGTCTGGCTGTCCAGAACACGCGGCGGCATCGCAATCGTGACCTCGATCATGGCGGTGATCATGGCGGCCATGTCCGGCATCATCGGCGGTGAGGTTGTCCTGCTGGGCCTTATCGCCCTGCCCCAGATGCTGCGCCTCGGCTACGATCAGAATCTCGCGATCGGCGTCATCTGCGCCTCGGGGTCGCTTGGCACTATGATCCCTCCCTCGATCGTTCTGATCATCTATGGGCTGATCACCGAAACCTCGATCAAGTCGCTGTTCACCGCGTCTTTCATTCCCGGCTTCATGTTGGCCTCAATGATCATCCTGTACATCATCATCCGCACGCAGTTGAATCCTCATCACGCTCCGCTGCCGGAGCCGGACCCGAACGACCCCGAACCGGCTGAAAAACGCAAACTGTTTGGGGCTTTCATGAGCATCGTCGTCGCTGGATTTTCCACCGTTCTGTTTATCCGGGCTGCGTTCTTCGAGCTTTCCGGATCAAACGCTGCCAGCCAGGGTGAACCAGCGCGGCTGGGGACAGCTGACTACCTGCCCTGGTTTGCCGGCATCACGATCGTCGCCCTACTGCTGATCTTCTTCGTCTTTGGCAGAGAGCGCGCCAAAATAGGGTGGGAAATGGGCAAAGGCCTCGTTGCACCGCTGGTCGTCATCGGCGTCGTTCTCGGCTCGATCTATGGCGGGATCACAGGCATCACCGAGGCAGCAGGCATGGGCGCCTTCGCCGTCCTGATCATCGCTATCCTGCGGGGCGAGGGATCGTTTGAGCTGGTTTGGGACAGCTTGATGCGGACGTTAAAATCCACAGGTACCATTATCTGGGTTACGATCGGGGCCGCCGCGCTGGCGGGTGCCTACACCATTGCTGGCGGGCCCCAATACGTGGCCGACCTGATCGTCGGCCAGGAGCTGCCGACCATGCTGGTCATTCTGGTGATGATGCTGATCTTGCTGTTCATGGGCGCATTCATGGATTGGGTCGGCATCGTTCTGTTGATCATTCCGGTCTTTTTACCGATCGTCCTGCGCCTTCCCATTGAGGAAATCGGGGTCTTTGGCCAGCTAGAGCCGAGTCATGTCGCCATCTGGTTCGGCGTCGTGTTCTGTATGAACATGCAGGTCAGCTTCCTCTCGCCACCTTTCGGACCGGCCGCGTTCTACCTGAAGTCGGTAGCCCCGCCGCATATCAGCCTGACGGATATCTTCCGCGGCTTCCTGCCATTCATCGGGATCCAGTTGCTGGCGCTTTCCGTTCTTCTGATCTGGCCGGGCATCATCGCGCTGCTGTTGTGAGGTTGCACCCATGCTGACACAAGATCAGATTGGCAAGTTCCGGACGGACGGATACCTCGTGGTCGAGGATGTAATTCCCGGCGATGTCCTGGATCGGGTACAGGCCGAATACTCGGATGTCCTGAACCGGCTCTATGACGGTTGGTACAACAAAGGGCTGGTCAAGAACGAGCCGTCGAGAATGACCTTCTGGGACAAACTTCTGTCCGCCTATCAGGCCGGTTGCGACTATTTCCAGCCGCTGGACATCTCGCTGCCCGGTGATCGGATCATGGCGGACACACCGTTACATATTGGGCCCGCAGTGTTCGACTTGCTGACGGCCCAGCCCATGCTTGACGTTGTCGAGCAGTTGATCGGGCCAGAGTTGGTCAGCAATCCGATCCAGCACGTTCGGCTGAAGCCCCCTGCCCTTAAGCTGTGCAAGGACGAGGTGCGCGCGCATATCACCGCAACGGACTGGCATCAGGACCGGGCGGTTGCGTTGGAGGATGCGGACCAGACCGACATGGTCACGGTTTGGATTGCCGTCAACGATGCAACGGTTGAAAACGGCTGCTTGCAAGTGCTGCCAAAGGCACAAGACCAATCCATCCTGCCGCATTGCGCGCGGACACAGACAGGCATTGCCGACGGGTTCATTGACGAAGACCGAGCCGTGCCCCTTCCTGTCAAGGCAGGCGGGATCATCCTGTTTCACCCTCTGACGCCACATGCTTCGCTGGTCAATGAAACGGACCGGTTCCGCTGGTCGTTCGACATCCGCTTCAGTGCGACAGGCCAACCCACCGGTCGAGATCATTTCCCCAGCTTCATCGCGAGGTCCAGATCGCACCCCGAAACCGAGCTGCGAGATTGGCGCGTCTGCAAGTCCAACTGGGAAGCGGCACGAGCAAGGCTGTCCGGACAGCCGCATATAGATATTCACCGTTGGACATCGGACTCGCCGTTCTGCGCCTAGCTGCTGCCGCCAAGAAAGCTGATTATGACTTTTGTACGTTTAGATCGAACGGATAGCGTGGTGGTTGCAACTCGGCCGCTGGAGGCCGGTAGTATGGTCGAAGATGTCTCGACCAATGCGCGCATCCCCTCGGGACACAAGGTCGCCACGCGTATGCTTGCACCCGGTGATCCGGTCAGAAAATACGCCCAGATTATCGGTTACGCCACCCAACGGATCGAACCTGGCGACCATGTGCACACCCACAATATCGAGTTCCGTAATACCAGCGTGGACTACGAGTTTGCGACGGACCACCGGCCCATGAAACCCGCCACCTCGGTCGATACGTTCATGGGCTACCACCGGGACAACGGTCGGTTCGGTACGCGCAATTACATCGCGGTTCTGACCACCGTGAACTGTTCGGCGACTGCGGCCCGCATGATTGCCAACCACTTCACACCGGACAAGCTGGCAGAGTTTCCGAACGTCGACGGCGTGGTTGCCTTTGTCCACGGAACGGGCTGCGGAATGGCCGACTCTGGCGACGGTTTCGAAGCTCTTCAACGGGTCATGTGGGGGTTTGCGAAACATCCCAACCACGCTGCTGTTCTGATGGTCGGTCTGGGCTGCGAGATGAACCAGATCGACTGGCTGTTGGACGCGTATGGGCTGAAGCAGAGCCCCACCTTCCATACGATGAACATCCAGAACGTCGCCGGATTGCGCCGGACCGTGGAAATGGGCATCAGCAAGATCAACCAGATGCTGCCCCTTGCCAATGAAGCGCGGCGCAGCGAAGCCCCGGCGTCCGAACTGATGGTTGCGCTGCAATGCGGTGGATCGGACGCTTGGTCAGGTGTGACCGCGAACCCTGCGCTCGGACATGCCTGCGACCTGTTGATTGCCCAAGGAGGCACAGGAGTCCTTGCGGAAACGCCCGAAATCTATGGAGCCGAACACCTTTTAACCCGCCGCGCCCTTGGTCGTGCAACTGGGGACAAACTGATCGGACTGATCGATTGGTGGCAGGACTATACCGCTCGCAATCACGGTTCGATGGACAACAACCCAAGCCCCGGCAACAAGCAAGGCGGTCTGACGACCATCCTTGAGAAATCGCTGGGGGCAGCGGCGAAGGGCGGAACCACCCCTTTGACCGGTGTATTCAAATACGCCGAACCCATCACCGCCAAAGGCTTCACCTTCATGGACAGCCCCGGATATGACCCGGCCTCGGTGACCGGGCAGATCGCGGCCGGGTGCAACCTTGTGTGCTTCACCACGGGACGCGGCTCTGCATTTGGGTCCAAACCGGCACCCACGCTGAAAATCGCTACTAACTCTGAGTTGGCAGCGCGCATGCCCGAAGACATGGACGTGGATGCGGGCGACATTCTGACCAAAGGTACCAGCGTCGAAGAAAAAGGACGGGAAATATACCAACGGCTGCTCCAAGTCGCCTCGGGCGCGCGGACCAAGTCCGAGGCGCAGGGCTTGGGTGACTACGAATTCGTTCCCTGGCAAATCGGAGCGGTGATGTGAAAAGGATCCTTGTAGCCGGCGGTGGATTGATCGGTATCCGCCACGTCCGCGCCGTGATTGAGCATCCCGGCTGTATGTTGGTCGGGTTGGCCGATCCAGATGGCTCGATCAAGATAGACGTGCCGCGTTTTGCTAGTGTGGACGAGGTGCAGGACCCGGTGGATGGCGTCATCATTGCGACGCCGACCCGCCTGCATGCAGAACATGGCATTCTGGCCGCATCCCGCGGTTGGCACATGCTAATCGAAAAGCCGGTTGCCGCATCAGTCGATGATGCCCTGCGCCTGAGGACGGCTGTTCGCCAGGCTAATGTCCGCAGCCTTGTAGGCCACCATCGGCGTTATCACACAACCTTGCAGCAACTGAAAGAGGTGATCGCGCAAGGTACGATCGGACAAGTTATCAACGTCTCGTTGCTGTGGGCCATGCGCAAACCCGAGAGTTATTTTGAACAGAACTGGCGGACTTTCGATGGCAGCCCAGTCATGATCAACCTGGTGCATGATATCGATGTCATGCGCTTTGTGATCGGAGAAATCTCAGATGTCGTCGCCCTGCCTGGCGCGTCGGTCCGCGTATCAGATCGGATAGAAAGCGGGGCTATCGCGATCGCGTTCGAAAACGGCGCAACGGGCACTATCAGCTTTGCCGACACCGCACCCAGCCCTTGGGGGTTTGAGGCCGGAACCGGCGAAAACCCGAACATCGGCACAACCCGACAGGACATGATGTGGATCACTGGAACCAAGGGCGCTGTAAGTTTTCCTTCCATGACCCTGTGGCGTGGTAAGGATTGGGGCACTGCGGCCCAAAAAGACCAACTTCTACCACCGAAACAGAAACGCGAGCCGCTGGAGGCCCAGTTGGATCACTTCCTTGACGTGATCGACGGCGCCTCACCGTTGATCGACGTCGAGGATGCGGCCCGGACGCTCGAGGTCACATCACGGATAGAACAGGGGCTAAAAGCGCGGTCAGCTCGAGCGCGGGCACCGACCTGAAGGAAATCCGGCCCCGGCGAAGAACCGGGCCACCCAAAAACCTATGATTACACGCCGGGCAATATGAGCATCCGAACTTCAAAACCGCCCGCGCCAGACACAAGAATGAAAACCAGAGACATTTACGGAAAGGGAAACCAATGAGCAAACCATCAATCGGGTTTATCGGCTTGGGACTAATGGGCGGAGCCATGGTGAACCGACTGTTGGACCAAGGATACTCGGTCACGGTATTGGGAAACCGCGACCGCACATACCTGGACGCCGCGATTGACCGAGGCGCCCGCGAGATGGAAAACGCCCACGAGCTGGCTCAGGCCAGTGACATCGTGATGCTGTGCATGGGTACCTCCGAACAGGTCGAGGGCCGTATGCGCGGTGCAGATGGAGTGATTTCGGGATTGAAACCCGGGGCGATCGTCATCGACTTTGGCACCTCGCTTCCAGGCAGCACACGCGCCTTGGCCGAGGAGGTTGCCGCAGCCGGCGGAAGCTATCTTGATGCGCCGCTTGGCCGTACGCCTTCGCACGCGCTAGAGGGCAAGCTCAACATTATGACTTCCGGCGACAAGGCTGCCTTTGACAAGGCCGAGCCGACACTGAAAGACTTGGGCGAAAACGTTTTTTACCTTGGCCCCGTTGGGTCCGGACACACGATCAAGCTGATCAACAACTTCTTCGGAATGACCGTCGCGAACGCAATGGCCGAAGCTTTTGCCATGGCAGATATTACCGGTGTTGACCGCAAGCAGGTGTATGACGTTATGGCCGCAGGGCCGCTGTATTCCGGAATGATGGATTTCGTCAAAGCCTACGGCGTCGAGGATGACCCAAATCAGCTGGCCTTTGCCATCAAGAACGCGGCAAAAGACCTTGGGTATTATGACCGCATGGCACACGAGGCAGGCGTTACCAGCGTGATGTCGCAGGGCGCGCTTTCGGCGCTGATTGACGCGCGCGACCACGGTCAGGCGGACGACATGGTCAGCCAGATGGTTGACTACTACGTCAAGCGTTTCAACACCTGATCGATGGCCGTCACCGCCAGCCCCACTGCGGACCTGCCGCGCCTTGGCATCATGCTGATGTTGACGGCGTGGCTATTCTTTTCGCTGGTGGATCTTGGGGCCAAGTGGTTGGCGTTGGCGGGCGTGCCGGCATTTCAGTTGGCATTCATGCGCTATGCGGGGCACTTTGTGATCTCTGTGGGCGTGATCGCCAAGGGCGGGATTGAGGCCAGCAGGTTCAAGACCGACCATCTATGGCAGGTCATTAGCCGGGCCTTGCTGCTGATCTCGGCGACCGTTTTCAATTTTTATGCCCTGCGGTTTTTGCCTCTGACCGTCGTGTCAGCAATCATGTTCTCAAGCCCGGTCATCGTGTGTTTTCTGTCCGTCTTCGTTTTGAAAGAACGCGTGGGTCCATGGCGTTGGGCGGCTATTACCCTGGGCTTTCTGGGGGTGTTGGTTGTCGTGCGGCCGTTTGGTTCAGCCTTTCATCCGACCATGCTGTTGATCGTCTACAATGCCACCGCTTTGGCCTTGTACTCGATCATGACGCGCAAGCTGTCCGGGGTTGTTGCCGTGGACACCATGCAATTCTACCTTGGGCTTACCGGGACGGTGGTTCTGCTGCCGTTCGCCATATGGTTTTGGGTCCAGCCAGAAAACACGTGGAGCCTGATTGTACTGATCGGCCTTGGCGTCTTTGGCTGGTGCGGGCATCAACTATTGACGAACGCGCATCGGTTCGGAACGGCGAACCAGTTGATGCCATTCACCTATTCGTTCCTGATCTACGTTGCGATTTGGGGCTATTTGTTCTTTGACACGGTACCGGGCGCATTCACTTTGGCAGGGGCTGCTCTAATCATGACTGCCGGTCTCATCATCTGGAAGAGAGAAAAGAAATGACGCGAATTGCCTGCATCGGCGAAGCAATGATCGAATTGTCCATGCTGGAAACCGGTGCAAATGTGGGCGTCGCGGGGGATACGCTGAACACGGCCATCTACATGCACCGCGCCGCTCCTGATCTGCAGGTGGAGTATATGACATGTCTGGGCGACGACCCGTTCTCAGGGCGCATCGCCGGCTTTATCGCCAGTCATGGAATCGGGACATCCGGCATCCGCATCATTCCGAACGCCTCTCCGGGATTATACGCAATCACGACATCTGCGGACGGTGAACGCAGCTTTACCTATTGGCGCAGCGAGGCGGCCGCCCGTCAGCTATTTGCCGATCACGACTTCAGCCCACTTAACGGTTACGACGTGCTGTACTTGTCAGGGATTTCCGTAGCCATTCTTCCGCATTCGGTGAGGCTTGCGCTTCTGGACTGGCTAGAAGGCTCTTCAGTTCGGTTGGTCTATGACAGCAATTTTCGTCCGCGTCTCTGGGACAGCGTCGAACACGCCCGGCAAATCAACCAACGGCTTTGGCAGCGTGCAGATATTGCCCTACCATCCATCGACGACGAGATGGCACTGTTCGGGGAAAGCGCGGATCAAGTGGCGGCACGCTTTGCCGATCATCACGGTGTCGGTGCATTGAAACGCGGAGAGGATGGCCCTCTGCCCATTGGTCAGAACATTGACCAAACCTATGAGCCTGCCAAAAACGTGCTGGATACCACAGCGGCGGGCGACAGTTTCAACGGTGGCTACCTCGCTGCCTTGCTGACAGGAAAATCGCAGGCCAAGGCCCTGATGGCCGGACACAATCTGGCGTCCACCGTTGTTCAGTTCCGCGGCGCGATCATTCCCGGATAAGTGACGCGAGATCCTCAGCGCCAACAAGGTCCAAAAGTGGCACTACCGGATCTGGCTGTTTGACAGCCGAGGCGATTTCCAACGCGCAAGGATCGTTCAGCGTCCTGCCCTTGGCGGTCTCGGACATGCAAAAGGAGATCCAGGCCCGCATCCCTGCAATCACCGCCTGAGAGCCGGTCTCACGGAGTGTGGGAACAAACCGATACGGCAGCTTTTGGCTGCCATCCATCGCGATTTGGTCCAGACGGTGCGCCAGCTCGAGGTTTTCAAAGCGGCGCAACAAAGCCTCGGCATAGTCCGGAACCTGTACTTGCAGTGCTGCGGGCAGCGTTGCGCCCGCATCCTTCATCAACTCGGAAACCAGCGGGCGCAAAACCGGGTCTCGAACCGCTTCGTGGACGTAGGTCAGGCCTCGCTCCAAGCCGCCATAAGCCAACAGGGAATGGGCACCGTTCAACATGCGCAGCTTTCGCATCTCGTGCGGGGCTACGTCATCGACCAGTTGCACGCCCGGCCAATCCGGGTGCGGACCGGCGAAACTGTCTTCGATAATCCACTCCGAAAACGCCTCGGTCGGAACAGCCATAGGATCGCCGCTGATTGCGCGAACGGCGTCCGTGGTAGCCGGGGTGATCCGGTCGACCATCGCGTTTGGAAAGCGAACGGCATTCCAATTCACGTCCAGGCCGGCTGCATTCGCAAAATCGGCAACTGCCATTTCGAGCGTTTTGCCGTTTTCCATGCGATTGTCACAGCTTAGCACCGTTACTGGCTTGCACCGTTCCGCAAGGCCATAAGCTAAAAAACCGATCAGCGTCACAGGCCATTGCCCTGCCAGATCGGCGGCAATCGCTGGGTCCTGAAGGTTCAGATTGCCCGCGGCGTCCAAATGGTAACCTTTCTCGGTGACGGTCGCCGAGATGATCTCGGCATCCGCCATCACATCGAAAATCTCTGTGCGATCATTGGGCACGACCAGAACGTCACGCAGAGCTTTGATGCGCCGGACGCCCTGCCCCTGTACGCACAAATCGTACTCGAAACCTTGTTGGGCCAATCCATCCCGAACCGAGGATGAACGCAGGCTGACGCCGACAACGTCCCATCCGCCAGCTTGATCCGTGTAGTCCAGCAAATGCGCCCGGGCGAAGTTTCCAAGGCCGAAGTGAAGAATTGTACCCATCTAGCTTTGCAATCCGTAAACTTGTTTCGCCAAATCGACAGCCAGCAACCGCGCAAGATGCTCAGCACTATCCCGACCGAAATAGCCGCGCGCAACCTGATCGGCCAAATGAATCGCCACTCCCCGTCGCCACAGGTCGTGCCGTGCAGGAATGGACAGAAAAGCCCGCGTGTCGTCATTGAATCCGGCCAGATTGTAATATCCGGACGTTTCAACAATCTGATCGAAATACCGCGCTATACCGGCTGGGCTGTCGTGGAACCACCAAGGCGGCCCGATCCTAAGGCACGGCCAATGTCCCGCCATGGGCGCCAGTTCACGGGCATAGGTGCTTTCGTCCAATGTGAAGAGTATGATGCGCAATTCCGCCGAGTTTCCGACCCGGTTCAAAAGCGCCTCAAGGCCCGTGACCCAATTCATCGCGATTGGAATGTCGGCCCCCTTGTCCCGTCCGAAGTCCCGCATTACCGCGTCGTTCGTGTTGCGCTTGCTGCCAGCATGTATCTGCATGGTCAGACCATCATCGATAGACATCTGCGCCATTTCGATCAGCATATGTCCATAGAACCGGCGCGCGCCCTGTTCTGTACCTTCCCGCCGTCTCAGCCGTTGGTACAGCGCATCCGGGTCGTCCAGCCACTCGGTCTGCACACGTCCGATACCGTGGTCGGTGGCCGTACAGCCCAGCTGGATGAAATAAGCCCGCCGCATCCGCAGCGCGTTGAGGTAGCCATCATAGCTGTCCAGATCGCAGCCTGTCAGCTCGGCCAACTTGTTCAGGTTCTGTACGAACTCCGGGTCCGCCCCATCCAAAACCCCGTCCGGGCGGAACGTCGGAACAACCCGCCCGCCCCAACCGCTTGCACGGATCTCCTGATGCTGTGTGAGAGTGTCGAGAGCCGAATCCGTAGTGGCCAGAACCTCGATCCCGAACCTGTCGAACAAAGCCCGCGGGCGAAAATCGGGTTGCGCCAGCTTTTCCGCGATCTTGTCGTAGATCAGATCTGCCGTACGCGAAGACAACTCCTCAGACACGCCCAGCGTTTCATGCAGCACGTAGTTCATCCAGATCCGGGAAGGCGTTCCCAGAAATAGATGCCAATGTTCGGCAAAGGTGCGGAAAACGGCGCGAGGATCCTTCTTTCGCCCCTCTTCCCCAACGCCGAGTTCCGACAAGGGAACGCCCTGCGAATAGAGCATACGGAACACGTAATGGTCGGGAACCACCAACAGCTCTGCCGGGTTGGGGAACGGCGCATCGGTTGCAAACCACCCCGGATCGCAGTGACCATGCGGAGATACGATCGGCAGGTCCCTGATGCCCAGGTACAGGTCTTCTGCCATGCCATTCAAATTACCGGTCAATTCTGCCTCCGATACTGCTGCCCGAAATTGTTAACACAGTTTTTAATGGTTGCATCTTTCCCGTTCGAACCCGCAGACTGACCGGGTGATCCGGGGGACTGAATGAATATTGCGCTGATTGGTTTGGGGATGGTTTCTGGCACGCATGTCGCCGCCATTCGGGCATCGGATCAAGGCCTCAGTATTGCCGGAGTCCTCGGGCGCAATCCTGACAAGGCAGCTGAGTTCGCGCGGCGAAACGAGACCCGCGCGTTCAGCTCGGTCGAGGAAATCGCAAACGAACCAGACGTCGACTTTGCGATCATCGCAACCCCACCTGATCAGCGCACAGAGTTGGTGCGGGTTCTTTCGACCGCTTCGAAACCGATCCTGATGGAAAAGCCCATCGAAAGAACGCTGGACGCCGCGACGGCCATTGTCGAGCAGTGCGAGGTGTCTGGTGTTCCGCTGGGCATAGTCTTTCAGCACCGCGCCCGCGCCGCTTCGCAGGCGCTGAAATCAGCCATTGAACAGGGTGAGCTGGGCGCGATCGCCACGGTGGAGATCCGTGTCCCCTGGTGGCGTGATCAGAGCTACTATGACGAGCCGGGTCGCGGCACTTACGCACGCGACGGAGGCGGTGTCATGATCTCGCAGGCAATCCACACGCTTGACCTTGCGATGTGGCTGCTGGGGCCGATCTCGGGCATTCAAGCCATGATGAGAAAAACTCCGTTACACGATCTTGAGGCCGAGGATTGGGCAGGTGCAATCCTTGAAATGGATAACGGCGCGGTGGGAACGTTGATGGCAACTACTGCCGAATATCCTGGGGCCGCTGAATCTATCACGATCCAGGGCACGCGCGCCAAAGCGCATCTGGATTCAGGTGTCCTGACCTTGACCACTTTCGATGGTCGGAAATCCACGGTTGGCGAAACGTCCGCCACAGGCGGAGGGGCCGATCCCATGGCGTTCACCCATGAATGGCACCAGACGGTTATCGAGGATTTCGCCAAGGCCGTCGCCGGTGGAACGAGGCCGCTGGCCAGCGGACGCAGTGCCCTTTTGACTCACGCCGTCATAGACGCGATGCAGATCGCCAATCGAACCGGCCAGAAAACACGAGTCGCCTCATGAGCCTGACCTGCGTCGCCCTTGGTCTGGACCACCGCCATATCTATGGCATGACGGAAAACATGCGTAAAATCGGCGTGGACTGCGTCGGCTACTGGACACAAGGCGATCCAGAAACGCTGCCGGGCTACGTCAAAAGGTTTCCCAATATTCCGCGGCTGGCCCGATTGGAAGACGCCCTAACCTGCGGGGCGGATCTAGCGCTGATTTCCGCAATTCCGGCAGATAGGGCAGCGTTGACGATTCGCGCTATGCAGAACGGCATGGATGTCATGAGCGACAAGCCGGGCTGCACGGCGTTCGAGCAACTCGACCAGATCAAGCGAACGGTTGCGGACACCGGTCGGATCTGGTCGGTGAACTTCTCGGAACGGTTCGAAACGCCCGTCAGCACCCGGGCCACCGAGTTGGTCGAGGCCGGTGCCATCGGGCGCGTGGTCCAGACGGTCGGACTTGGCCCGCACCGATTGAACCGGGCAACCCGGCCGGAGTGGTTTTTTAGGCGTGACCGCTATGGCGGAATTCTGACCGACATTGCCTCGCATCAGATCGATCAGTTCTTGCATTACACAGGTTCGGAAACCGCGGAAATCACAAACGCTTACGTGGCGAACTACGCAAACCCCAAGGATCCCGGGTTGCAGGATTTCGGAGAGCTCAATCTGCGCAGCGAGAATGGTACCGGGTATATCCGGGTTGACTGGTTTACGCCGGATGCCCTTCCGAACTGGGGGGATGGTCGTCTGACGATCCTAGGAACCGAAGGCTATATCGAGTTGCGAAAATATGTTGATGTGGGTGGGGCCTCAGGGACGGACCATCTGATCCTCGTGAATGGTGAAACCTGCCAAAAGATCGACGCATCTGACGACGGCCTTCCCTACTTTGCGCGCCTCGCCGATGACATCCGTAACCGGACCGAAACTGCAATGACGCAGACCCACTGCTTTAAGGTCATGGAACTGGCGCTACGTGCGCAGGAAATGGCGGAACGCAGATGATCAACGTTGCGATCCTTGGCGCTGGTATCGGTGCGCAACATCTGAGCGCACTGGAACGGCTTGACCGCGACTTCCGCGTAGCCGCCATGGTCGACCAGAATACGGACCGGATAGAACAGATTCGACAGAACTCGGATTTTCGCTCTCTGACCAATATTCAGGACGCGCTGGATGATCCGGCGATTGATGTCATCGACATCTGCCTACCGCCCCATCTGCATGTACCGACCACCCTTTCGGCACTGGCCGCAGGAAAACACGTTGTCTGCGAAAAGCCTCTTGCGACCTCGATGCGGGATGTGGATCGGATCACGGCAGCCGCACGCAACGCGGGCAAGCATGTGTTTCCGGTTTTTCAATACCGGTGGGGCCCATCACTGGCCCAACTGCGCCACCTGCAACGCGCAGGCCTGACCGGAGCGGTCCAAACTGCCGCGCTTGAAACCCATTGGTCCCGAGGGGCGGACTATTACGCGGTGCCGTGGCGGGGAACATGGGCCGGTGAACGCGGCGGCGCGGTTCTGGGCCATGCCATCCACAACCATGATCTGCTGACACATATCGCGGGCGATATCGCCTGGGTGTCTGCAATGACCACAACGCGGGTCAACCCGATCGAGACCGAAGACTGTGCCGCAATCTGCTTTGGCATGGCTTCCGGAGCCTTGTGCACAAGCAATATCAC
This sequence comes from Ruegeria sp. YTSA219, assembly GCF_059609985.1. Lineage (NCBI taxonomy): Bacteria > Pseudomonadati > Pseudomonadota > Alphaproteobacteria > Rhodobacterales > Roseobacteraceae > Ruegeria > Ruegeria sp. YTSA219. The sequence continues at coordinate 163,025 of NZ_JBXWMT010000007.1, read as the reverse complement.
CCTGGGCGCTGCCACGGACGAAACCCGCCTGCGGTTCGTCTTTGAAAAACTGACCGCCACTTCTGGCACCGAACCCTATGCCCCGGGTCAAACGCCCTGGTCATTCGTCGCGCGGGACCCGGCGGATCAAGCCGCTATCGACGCGGCTCTTGCAGCCGCCGCTGCCGAGCCAACGGGGTTCGAAGGGTTTTTTGCCGAAGTCGGCAAAGCGCTGCGGTCCGAGGCAAATTCGGCCGTTACGCTGAAGGATGGCGCTGCGTCCATCGGCCTTGTTACGGCGATTTATCACGCGGCGCGCACCGGGCAGCGCGTTGCCCTTCCCATCAGGCCCGATCACCCGCTGTATGAAGGATGGCTGCCATGAAACAATGCTGGCGTTGGTTCGGACCCGAGGATCCGATCGCCCTGGCCGATCTCCATCAGGTCGGGGTTCAGGGAATCGTCACCGCGCTGCATCACATCCCGCCCGGACAGCCTTGGGATGAACAGAGCATCGCCGACCGGCAGGCCGTTCTGGCCGCGGCCGGGTACAGTTGGGACGTTGTCGAAAGCCTGCCCGTATCGGAGGCGATCAAGACGCAGTCGGCAGACATGGCCGAGCATCTGCAGGTGTACAAGTCCAGCCTCAGGGCCCTGTCCGTCCGTGGCGTCAAAGTTGTTTGCTACAACTTCATGCCGATCCTGGATTGGACGCGCACCGCCCTTCGTGCCCCACAGCCGCATGGCGGAACGGCCATGCTGTTCGACCTGACCGATTTCGCAGTTTTTGACATACATATTCTCGAACGTCCGGGCGCGTCCGAAGACTATTCCGGCGACGTCCGCCAAGCGGCCAAGGATCGCTTCATGCGCATGTCGGATGTCTCCAAGGCCCAGTTGCAGCACAATGTCACCGCGGGGCTGCCCGGCGCCAACGATCAGTGGAGCGTAGAGGACGTGCGCGGCTTGCTGCAGACATATGCCGAGATAGACCGTGACCGGCTGCGCGCAAACCTCATCGACTTCCTGTCTGAAGTCGCCCCGGTCGCCCAAGAATTGGGTTTGCGCTTGTGCTGTCATCCCGATGATCCACCCTTCTCGTTGCTCGGTCTGCCGCGGGTCATGTCCAGTACCGAGGACTACGGCGCCGTACTGGATGCGGTTGATATGCCCGCGAACGGCGCAACCTTGTGTACCGGATCGCTTGGTGTTTCCTCCGAATTCGATGGGCCGGACTTCGTGCGCCGGCATGGCGGCCGGATTCACTTTGTCCATCTTCGGAATACCCGACGCATCGCGGGGTCGGACAGCCAGAAGCCGGATTTCTATGAGGCTCCGCATCTGGAGGGCGACACCGACATGGTCGGAACCATTCGCGAGCTGATGAACGAACAACGCCGCCGCAAATCTCAAGGACGTAGTGACTGGCAAATTCCGATGCGACCCGACCACGGACAAGAGCTGCTGAGCGATCTGGGCGGACACAGCACTCCCGGCTATCCGCTGATCGGACGAATGCGCGGGCTGGCGGAGCTGCGCGGCATCATGACGGCGTTTTCCTGACACGTCTGATGCGGCAGTTTCTTTCCGCCCGTATCACTTCTTTGCTTGCCTGAGCGCCGCAATATTCGTTTACTTACGGTACGTAAACGGGCAGCGGGGTGTCTTCCGGACTCGCCCGACGTCTGTTCAAGACGCGTGAAACTCCCGCGAAAACCGATGCCTTATGGCATCATTTTTCGAAACGTCTGCCAGACGGAAATGGCGGAAAAACGGGAGGACTTCAAATGAAAACAGCAGGTGTAATCGGTCTTGGCGACATGGGCAGCGGCCTTGCCAAGAACCTGATCAAGAATGGCTTTGAAACATCCGGTTTCGACCTGAGCGAGACACGCATGACCGCATTTTCCGACATGGGCGGCCTGGCCAAGGACAGCGTGGGTCAGGTCGGCCGTCACGCCGCCAGCGTGTTTGTCATGGTGATGAACGGAGATCAGGCCCGCGATGTCATTCTGGGTGAAAACGGCCTGGTTGCGAACATGGCCAAAGGCGGAACGGTCATCCTGTCGGCGACCATTACTCCGGCCGAAGCACGCGCAATCGGGCAAGACATGGAGAGTTCGGGCATCCACCTGATCGACACTCCGGTCTCGGGTGGGTTTCCCGGCGCGCAGAACGGCACTTTGACGATGATGGCTGCCGGTGCCGCGGATGTGCTGGATCGAAATGCCGAAGTCATGCAGGCAGTGTCGGCAACCATCCACCGGGTCGGAGAAAACGCCGGTGACGGGCAAACCGTGAAAGCCTGCCTGCAATCACTGATCGGATCGATCTTTTCCGCCACATTCGAGGCTGCGGCCCTTGCGGCCAAAGCCGGTGTCAGTGGTCAGGCAATACTTGATGTGTTCTCCTCATCCAGCGCGGGGTGCGGCGTCGTGAATACCGCCCTTGAAAACATCATTGATCGCAAGTTCGAGGCCACCGGTAGCCATATCGCAACCATGCACAAGGACCTGACTATCTCGCTGGCACTGGCCGGTTCGTTGGGCGTTCCAATGCACACAGCGTCATCCGCAATGCAGATCTTTCACGCAGGAAAAACCAAATACCCGAACGGCGACAACTGGGTGTGTACTCAGGTCATCGAAGAGATCGTTGGCGCAGAATTGCATCGCTGAGGGGGGACGAACATGAAACTTGGTGTGATTTGCGACGGCATTTCCCGCGAACTGCGGCATGCCGTGGACGTAATGGACGAATTCGGTCTGGACTATGCAGAGCTTCAGTTCGTTGGAGATACGGAGGTCGGGGACCATTCCCCGCAGGAAATTGCCGAGATCGACGCGCTTTTGCGCGACCGGGGCAAGCCTGTGTCATGTCTGTCTCGCCATATCTTTGCGGGGATGACAGCTGCCAACAGGCCCGGCGACAACCTGCACACTCGGCACATGGACGCTTTGAAACGCGTGATCGACATGGCGCATGTAGTTGGGGCGCCGCTGGTTCGGATCATGACGCCACGAAAAGAGCAGATACTCTGGGGAAAAAACGGCGCCGAGAAGTGGAACGTGGCGCATGGGGTATGGGACACGATGCCGCCTCTGATCGCGCCGGCGGTTGAACTAGCAAGAGCTGAGAGGGTGACGCTTGTCGTGGAAACTGGAAACGGCACGCTGGTCAATTCCAACTATACAGCCCGAAAGCTGATTGACGAGTTGGACGCAAAAGACACTTTGAAAGTGCTGTGGGACCCCGGAAACAACTGCTGGTGCCATGAACTGGCATACCCGAACGGTTATGAAGAACTGCGTGGCGGCTACTTGGGTCACATTCACATCAAGGACGTAAAGGTCGACACGCCGCGGGCAACGCTGGAAGTGCGCCGCATGGGGGAAGGTCAGCTTGCGCCTCTGTTCCAACCCATCGCGGACGCGCTCAGATCCGACGGCTATGATGGCGTCATTTCTTTCGAGAGCGTTTATCATCCCGGCAACGGAAACTTCGAAGATGGGTTTCGTCTGTGTGTGGACAGGTTCAAAAGCCTGTTCGCATGAATGAAGCGCCATTGTACTTTACAAATCATATGCTTAAGCCTCAAAGTTGAATGCCGAATGGGGTGCGGAAAGCTGGGCGCATTCGCGCAAAATCAAGGAAAGGATCTGATGGATGAAGCAAGAATTTTTTGAGCTGTCCATTGAAACGCCCGGCAAATCCCTCACCGACATCAGCGGGGTGGTTCAGGGTGCGGTGTCTGACCATGAACTTGGCTCGGGCCTGCTGACCCTTTGGTGCGTCCACACCGGTGCCGCGCTGTTGGTTCAGGCCAATGCCGATCCCGAGGTGGTCAAGGATATCGAGACGTTCTTCGAAGAACTGGTCCCCAAATCATCAGGCAAATATCACCATCGCCCGAGCGAAGACGACAACGCGCCATCGCATTTGCGGGCGCTGTTGACGCAAACGCAGGTGTCCATCCCGGTCGAACAGGGGCAGCTTCCGCTGGGCCGCGTACAAAGCCTGTATCTCTTCGAACATCGCGAGGCACCCAAGACACGACGATTGAAGGTGCACTACATCGGGACGTGATGCCTTGGGTCACATGGAGAGTTGACGGTGTTACCGCCCCATCCAGCCCCCGTCGACAACAAGGATTTCACCGTTGACGTAGTCCGACGCTGCAGAAGCCAAAAAGACTACAGGTCCGGCAAAATCACCAGGCGTACCCCAACGGCCTTGGGGTGTTCGTTCCAGAATCGACTTTGATCGGACCGGATCGTCCTGCAGGGCTTGGGTATTGTCGGTCGCGATGTAGCCGGGGGCGATTGCATTCACGTTCACACCCTGCCCGGCCCACTCATTGGCCAGGGCCTTCGTCAGCTGTCCAATCCCACCTTTCGAGGCCGCATATCCGGGAACGGTGATGCCGCCCTGAAACGTCAGCAGCGAGGCGGTGAAGATGATCTTGCCCGAGCCGCGCGCCAGCATGTCCTTGCCGATCTCGCGAGACAGAACGAACTGCGAGGACAGGTTCACCTCGATCACTTCGTCCCACCAGTCGTCCGGGTGTTCAGTGGCGGGTTTTCGTTTGATCGTGCCGGCATTGTTGACAAGGATATCAGGAGTTTGTCCGTCGGCCCTCAACTGATCAATGAACGCATGCAGCGCAGCGCGATCCGAGAAGTCGCATTGGTAAGCCCGGAAACTGCGTCCCATCGCTGTCACGGCTTTTTCGACATCCGCCCCGGACAGCTCAAGCGAGGCGGACACTCCGATGATATCGGCTCCAGCCGATGCCAATGCCTCGGCCATTCCGCGCCCGATACCGCGTTTGCATCCGGTCACAAGGGCCGTTTTTCCCGTCAGGTCGAAACTTTGCAAAACACTCATGAACGCGGTCCTACTTCGATCAGGCTTTTCATTGCGGTTGGGCTGCGATCCAGTGCTTCGAACGCGGCCTGGATGTCTGCCAGAGGGCTGACGTCAGTAATCACAACATCCGCGTCCACTCCGCCCGAGGCGACAACTGCAATGGCTTTCTCGTAATCCTCTGGCTCATAGACCCGAGCACCGATCAGTTGCAGCTCTCGCCAGAAGAACTGGAACAGGTCTATCTGGGGCTTTTGTGCATGGATCGCGACCATCACGATCCGGGCCCGAGTCGCGGCAACGGCGGTCATCGCATCAACTCCGGGCTGCGTTCCCGACACCTCGAAAACCACATCTGCGCCTTTGTCGCCCGTGCGCGCGTTGATTGTGGACACCAGGTCGGTTTCGATTGGGTTTATCGTGTCAAAACCAAGTTTTTCAGCAATCGCAAGACGGTTCGGATTCACTTCGGAAATCACGACATTTCCACCCGCATCCCGCGCAACCATGGCAACCAGGATGCCGATCGGGCCGCCGCCGATAACGACAACGTCCTCGCCAGGTTGCAGGCCAGACAGCCGCACATCGTGGCAGGCAACGGCGACCGGCTCGATCAGCGCCGCGTGATCCATGCGCAAGTCGTCTGGCAGAATGTGCAACGTATGGGCCGGAACGGTCCAGATCTCTTGCATGGCGCCATCGGTGTCGAGGCCGAGAAATTTGAGGTTCTGACAAATATGCTGATGCCCCCGTTTGCAAGCTGGGCATTCTCCGCAGTGATCAAGCGGTCGGACAACAACCTTCTGGCCGGGTTCGACCGTGTCGACGCCCTCGCCCACCGCTTCGACGACACCTGACATCTCATGTCCAATCACCCGATTCAGGCCGACACGGGCATCCATGTTGCCGTGGTAGACGTGCATATCCGTCCCGCAAATCCCACAATAGGCAACGCGAACGGCAGCCTCGCCGGGGCCCGGATCCGTCGCTTGGGCTTGCTGTACAGCAAAGCTCTTGTTGCCCCTGTAGTATGCCGCACAGATCGTCTCGGTTGTCATGTATGCATCTCCATGTGTTCCGCATTCAGTTTGTCCCAGTCGAATTCCACTCCGGTTCCCGGTGTATCCGGGGCCACGGCCATACAGTCTTCCACAACCAGCGGACGGGTCGTGTACTGATCTATCGGGAATGAGTGTACTTCTAGCCACCCTGCGTTGGGTTGCGCGGCAACAAGGCTGACGTGCAGCTCCTGAATCCCATGACTGCAAACCGGAATGTCGTGCTGTGCGCTCAGCGCGGCCACGCGCAACCAGCCGGTGATCCCGCCGCAATTTGAAGCATCGGGCTGGATGAAACTCAGCTTCGCGTCATCAAAGGCGTACTCGAATTCGTGAATCGTGTGCAGGTTTTCACCCATAGCAAGGGGCGCGCCCGTGGCTTCGGCAATTCGGCCATAGCCTTTGTAATCGTCTGGAATTGTCGGTTCCTCGAACCACAGGATATCGCAGTCGGCGAACCCTCGGGCTGCCACGATGGCCTGCTCGACGCTCATGGAGTAATTCGCGTCGACCATGAAGAACCGGTCCGGCCCCAACATTTCGCGCACCGCCCGGGCCCGCGCCAGATCATCGGCCAGATCCGGTTGACCGACCTTGATCTTGACCGCGTTGAACCCACGCGCAAGGTAGCCTTCGGTCTGCAACAGCAGTTTCTCCAACGAGAAATTCAGGTCGATCCCGCCGGCGTAGGCCTTGCACCGTTTGGACGCTCCACCAGCCATTTGCCATAGTGGTGCATTCTGCGTTCGGCCGCGAATGTCCCAAAGGGCAATATCCACGGCCGAAATGGCGAACGAGGCGATCCCACCCCGTGCCACATAGTGCACATGCCATTGCATGGCATCGTACAGGCTTTCGATCTGTTCGGCGCCTTGTCCAACCAGGAACGGCGCTAGATCATGCTGGATCATCGCCAAGATGGCATGACCGCCCTTGCCGCCTGTATAGGTATACCCAACCCCCTCAACCCCATCCGACGTTTGAATGGTAACGGTGATCAATTGAAAGAACGTGTGATCGCCATGTTTGGCATCGACCAGGACTTCGGCGAGCGGGACGTTGAACAGCCGCGCTGAAACACTTTCTATGCGATTCACGAACCCAAGACCTTCTGCTGCCTGGCAATAACCCGAGACTGTAAGAGGATGACCACAAAAAGAAAGCCTCCACGTATGACCATCTGCCAATAGGCGCTGAAACTGATGGTCCCCTGACCGTTTTCAAAGTTCAGAACGTTGAACACCAGACCCAGCAAAAGCGCTCCGGCCACGGTCGCAGGGATCGAACCCATCCCACCTGTCAACAAGGTGCCGCCCACAACAACGGACGCGATGGCCGACAATTCCCATCCGATGCCCTCAAGGGGTTGTCCGGCTCCAAAACCCGAGGCCAGAAAGACGCCAGCCAGCCCTGCGCAGCCGCCCGAAAGCAGGTAGACGAAAGCCTTGGCGCGATTCACCTTCAGACCCATGAGGTTCGAGGCATCCTCGCTGCCACCGATCGCCAAGACGGTCCGCCCGATGGTTGTTCTTTCCAGCACCAGCCACAGTACCAGCGTCAGTCCGGCCACTATGACTATTGCCCATGGAAACAGACCAAACGCCTGCCCCATGCCAAGCTTGGTGAAGTTCGACCCCCAATCAACCGAAATTGTCTGGGCGCCCGAAATCACCAGTGCGCCGCCTTTTGCGGCCAGCATGGTGGCCAGCGTGGCGATGAAGGGCGGAATCCGAAGGATGATGATGCAAAAGGCGTTGATCGCTCCGAAGCCCACCCCGGCAAGCACGGCCCCCGGCAGCGCAACCTGAATCCCGTATGGGCTGAGATAGGCCGCAACAACCGACGTAAAGGCCGCAACGGATCCAACCGACAGATCAATCCCGCCGGTCATGATCACAAAACACATACCCAGCGCAATCGCGATGAACATCGCGTTGTAGTTCAGGAAAGACGAGAAATTGTAGGCGCTGCCAAAGTTGTCATAGCGCATCAGCCCAAACAGGATCAAAGCCAGCAGTGCGATCCACACCGTCACCGAAGCCGAATTGCGCCGAAGGTACTTTCGCAGGTCAAAAGCCGTTTCATCCAACATCGATCAAGCCCTCCGGAACTGCTGGACCCAGACGGCCAGGATAATAATGACCGCTTTGGCGATCAGTGCAACTTCGTCCTCTACCCCGTTGGCCAGCAATGTATATTTGACCAATTGGATGATGACGGCTCCCAGTATGGCACCAAAGATCGGCGCCCGCCCGCCTTGCAAAAGAGCCCCGCCAACAACCGCGGCCGCGATGGCATCAAGCTCCATAAGATTGCCGTTGCGCGCCGCGTCCGAAGCCGAGTTTATAGCAACGACGATCAGCCCCGCCAGACCCGCAAGCACGGCGCAGATAACATAGGCCCCAATCTTGACCCGCCGGACGGGACCGCCCGACAGATAGGCCGCGCGTTCATTGCCGCCGATAGCCAGCAGGTAACGACCCCAAGTGGTTCTGGTGATAACCCAAAACAGAACACAGGCAATGACCAGCGCCAGCCACCCTTGGAACGGCAAGCCAAGCACTTTGCCGGTTCCAAGATAACTGAATGAAGGGTTGGAAAAGGTCTGCAGGTTCCCGTTCGTCAAGACTTGGGCAATACCGCGACCCGAGATAAAGAGAATGAGCGTCGCAATAATGGGTTGCACATTCAACACGGCAACCATCACACCGTTGAACACCCCGCATAGCCCGGCGATAAACAGCGGTAGGACAATGGCCAAAGTGACGCCCAGCATCGGATAGGCAGCGCCCAGATCCGACAGGAAAATCAGCGGAGCAACTGCCCCCGCCAGTGCCATGACCGCACCGACCGAAAGATCGATACCACCCGTGGCGATCACCAGCGTCATGCCCATGGCCACGATGGCGATCGTGGCAACCTGGCTGATATTCACGAACAATGTTTGCAGTTGCAGGAAATTGGGGGTGAAAAACGCGTTGAACACCAATAAGGCGACCAACGCGGCGATGCCGCCGTGAAAGCGGAAGGGCATTGAGGCGACCCGTTGCGGCAACTTCATTGCTCGGTCCATGAACCAGATCCTCCTTCATGATGCGCAAGCGCGCGCACCAGTATGTTCTCGGTAATCCCGGGGTTGGTCAGTTCCTTGACCGAGCGCCCCTCGTGCATGACCACGATGCGGTCGGCGCCTTCTACCAGTTCTTCGAATTCTGAACTAATGAGGACCACGCCAAACCCCTTCTCGACGTAAGACCGAATGAACGATTGGATCTCTCGCTTGGCGCCGACATCCACGCCTCGGGTCGGCTCATCGAGTATCAGGATGTCGGGCTGCGTCGCCAGCCAACGGGCAAGCAGCACCTTCTGCTGGTTGCCGCCGGACAGCTCGCGAATGGGTTGGTCCATATGCGCCGCCTTGATGCCCAGATCGTCGATGAAGGCCTGAACGATCTCTCGCTCGCGGGCAAAATCGATCTGACCACGGCTGGCTAGTTTCGGCAAAAGGGCCAACGTTATGTTCTCACGCACGGACATGTCGGGAATAATCCCTTCGGCCTTGCGATCTTCGGTCAGAAAGCCGACCCCGTTTGCTATCGCTTCACCCGGTCCGGACGGTTGCCCGACCGCACCGTGTATCTCGATTGCGCCGCTGAGTGCTCCGTCCACGCCGAACAAAGCGCGCGCCGCCTCAGTCCGGCCAGAGCCCAGCAACCCGCCCAACCCAACGATTTCCCCGCGGTGGAGCGTGAGGTCGAAATGCGTCAGTCGTGGGCCTGTCGAAACAGAGTCGGCCCGCAGAACGATATCGCCTTTCTTAGCCTTGGCGCCGGCGAAGTCCGTCAAACCGTCTGCCGCAATCTCGTCCTTGTTGCGGCCCAGCATGTCCGCGATCATTTCCAGCTTGGTTGTGTCCTGGACATTGCGAGTGCTGACAGTGCGCCCGTCGCGCATCGTTGTGACCCGATCGCAGATCTGGAACAGCTCATCGAGGAAATGCGAGACATACAGAACGGACACGCCCTGTTTCTTCAACTCGCGCACCACACCGAACAGAACCTCGACCTCGCTGGCATCAAGCGACGACGTCGGCTCGTCCATAATGACCAGCTTCGCGTCAAGAGAAACAGCCCTCGCAATCGCAACCAACTGCTGGATCGCAGTCGAGAAATTTCCTAGCGGCTCAGTCACGTCAATTTCTATGCCAAAGCGCGCAAGAACCTCGCGTGCGCGCCTGTTGCCCTCGCGCCAGTCGACCAAACCGAGACGTTTGGGCTCGTACCCCATGATAATGTTCTCGGTCACTGACCGCAGCGGAACCAGGTTGAGCTCCTGATAGATCGTGGCAATTCCGGATTCCTGCGCTTCGCGCGGGGTGGAAATGCGGCTAGGCCCACGCGCCAAATGGACGTCGCCGGCATCCCGATCGTAAACTCCGGTCAGAACCTTGATCATCGTCGATTTGCCGGCACCGTTCTGACCGATCAGCGCATGAACCTCGCCAAGTGCGATCTCCAGACTGGCCTGGCTCAGTGCCGGTACGCCGGCAAAGGACTTTTCAATTCCTGACATCGAGACGAGCGCATTCATAAGATGTCTTCCTCCGATTGCTTGCAGGCGGCACCGACCACAGGCCAGCACCACCCACCAGGGAGAATCAATAAGCTTCGTCGATGTGATCAGCCGCATTGTCTTTGGTAAAGATACGATCTTCGACTTTCACCCATTCCGGGATCGTCTCGCCAGCCGCGTATTTCTTCATGATTTCACAAGCCAGAGGACCGAAGAAGGGCGAGCTTTCCACCGTGACCCCCATCTTGCCATCGATGATGGCCTGAAGAGCATCGCGTGTCCCGTCGATCGAAACGATGGTCACATCCTCGCCAGGCTTGCGGCCGGCCAGTTCCAGAGCCTGGATCGCGCCGATCGCCATTTCGTCATTGTGGGCGTAGACCACGTTCACATCGGGGTGCGCCTGCAGCAGGGTTTCCATCACCTGACGACCCAGGTCGCGCGCAAAGTCACCGGTCTGAGAAGCCACGATCTCAAAGCGGTCGTCCGCTGCGATCGCGTCGTCGAAACCCTTTTTACGGTCATTTGCAGGTGAAGAACCAGTTGTGCCTTCCAACTGGACGATGACGCCCTTGTCGCCGTCGAAATTTTCCATCAGCCATTGCGCGGCGCGGTTGCCCTGATCAATGAAGTCCGATCCCAGGAATGCTACGAAATGCTCGCCTGGCTTGGCGACGGCCGGATCAACCGAGCGGTCCACGAGAAAAGTCGGAATGCCGGCGGCGCGTGCTTTCATAACCGCCGGAATCAGTGGCTTTTCTTCCCTTGGAGGCAGAAACAGAACGTCGATGCCTTGTGCGATCATGCTGTCCACATCCGCAACCTGCTTGGCCGCAGATCCAGCTGCATCCGTCGCGATAAGGTCCCAGCCGCAGGCCTCGGCCGTGTCATGGAACGATTTGGTCTCGGCAATGCGCCACGGATTGTTCGACTCCATCTGCGCAAAGCCAACTTTGTAGCGTTCCTTCTGCTCAAGCTGTGGCAGATCCTGCGCAATCGCAGTCGTGCCCAACAGCGCACCCGCGACAACCGTCGAGATCAAAAGAGTTCTGCGTTTCATGGTTATTCCTCCTCCATTGGTGCGGTCGCCAACGTTTTGACCGCGAGTTTTAGGTCATGCCCAATTCATGTAAGTCGTCTGTTTCCTCAGATAGCCATCGAAGCCATATGCGCCGTCTTCACCCCCAACCCCGGACATACCCCAACCGGTATGAAATCCCTGCACGGCCTCACCATTGGAGCGGTTCAGATACAGTTCGCCGAACTTCAAACGGCTCGGGGCCTCCATCAATCGCCGGTGCGATGCCGTAAAGAGATAGGCAGACAGCCCGAATGATGTGTCATTCGCTACGTCTATCGCCTGATCAAAATCATCTACTCGCATGGCTGTTGCCACGGGGCCAAAGACCTCCTCTTGCATCGCGGCATTGCTGTTGTCTGAGACCTCAAGAACCGTCGGGGACATCCAGTGCCCCTTATGGTGCGCCCCGTCCGTCAGGGGCCCACCTGCAAGATGAACCGTGGCGCCTTCGGCGATGCTGCGCTGGATGATCTCGGCGACCTTGGTCACTTCGGCCTTGCTGACTTTGGGACCCAAATCGCAGTCGTCCATCGGTTCCCCGATCGACAAAGCGCGGACCGCGGACACGAATTTTTCCAAGAACTGATCCGCAATGCCGCAATGCAGATACATACGCTCGTTGCAGGTGCAAATCTGGCCGCAATTGGCAAACCGGGCGGCAATGGCGGCCGAAACGGCGGCGTCAATATCCGCATCCTCCATCACGATGAACGGAGCCTTACCGCCAAGCTCGAGCCTGACAACCTTGATCCGGTTGGCCGCGGCGCGAAAAATCTCTTTCCCGGCGCGTGTGCTGCCGGTCATCGTGATCAGTGACGTATCGGGGTGTTCGACCAACCGCTGCCCTACCACCGGCCCCTTGCCTGTCAGAACATTAAGAACACCGGGCGGAAACCCGACCTTGTTGGCAAGCTCGGCGACCGCAAGACCGGATAGCGGCGTGATTTCGTGCCCCAACAGAACTACGGTGTTGCCCGCGACTAGCGCGGGTCCGACCTTCCTGGCGGCCAATGCCAACGGATAGTTCCAGGCCGTCAACGCAACAACAACGCCATAAGGATGACGCCGGATCTGGATTTCCTCGGACTCGTTGTCCGACGCAACTATGTCACCCGAAATCCTCCGGGCCTCTTCAGCCGCATGGCAAAGAAAGGTGACGGCAGCATCCACTTCACCTCGGGCTTGCGAGATCGGCTTGCCCTGCTCGGCGGTGATCAGAGCAGCCAAACGACCGGCGTCGATCCGGACGGCCTCAGCGAGCCTCAGGACCAGTCGAGCCCGCTCGATCGCCGGGCGCGAGGACCACGAGCCAAAAGCCCGATGGGCCGCTTCGACCGCCGCATCCGCGTGAGCGGCGGCACCATCTGGAACTAGCGCAACGATCTCTTCATTCGCAGGGTTTTCGACAACAACCGTGTCCGCGTCAAGGTCGACAAAGCGGCCATCGATGAACATCGAATGCCGAACGACTTGACCCAACTCCCCCACTACAGACCGCAATTTCGCCTCCCGCGCTTGCTCGGTCAAACCACAATGGCGACCGCACCACCGATCAAAACACTAATATTATTATTCAGTCAACACTAATATTAATTACTATCCGCTAATATTAGTTGCACGTCCTCCGCATAATCGGTAAAAAGGATACGAACAAAAAGGTTGAGCGATGAACGATCAAGCGAACAAGGCTGGACAACACAGGGGTGTAGGACGAGTCGCGGGCCGACAGCGCATAACGATGCACGACATTGCACGCGTCGCTGGATGCTCACAAACGACAGTATCGCTGGTTCTGAACAAGAACGATTCCGTCAAAATCTCCGAGGACACAAAGCAACGAGTCCTGGATGCCGCCAATACGCTTGGATACGCCATGCCCTCTCAACCCAGGAAACCCCAAGACAGCGCGCGCCGACCCTCGGCACTAGACGACACCATCGCTTTTGTCGTGGACGATCTGGCGTCGAGCCCCGAAATGGTAAACGCGTTTAGCGGCGTGAAACAGGCCGTTCGGGACACCGGAAATCTTGTATTGCTGGCAGAAACCCAAAACGACCCAGAGGTCGAACCCAGAACGCTTAAGTATTTCCTCGACCAACAGGTTGCGGGCATCGTTTACGCAACTGTTTTCACCCGGCGGGTGGTCGTTCCGGAAATCCTCACGCAGGCCGCAACCCCGGTTCTGCTGCTAAACTGCTTTTGCGACGACCTCTCGTTTCCTGCGGTGATCCCCGGCGAAGTCGCTGCTGGACATACGGCGACCAACGCCCTGATCAAGGCCGGGCACAAACGAATCGCCACTATCACCGGCGAGCCGTTCATGGAATGCGCCGCGGGACGAACGACCGGGTATAGAAACGCCTTGGCTTCCGCCGACATTCCATTCGACGAGGACTTGGTTGTCGAAGGCAATTGGTTGCCCAGCGCCGGATATGCCGCCACGCGCGAATTGATGGACCTGCCCTCTCCGCCAACCGCCATTTTCTGTCAGAATGACCGCATGGCAATCGGTTGCTATGAGGCACTCAAGGAACTTGGCCTGTCCATCCCCGAGGACATCTCGGTCATCGGATTTGACGATGACGAAACCGCGCGACACCTTTCGCCGCCCCTGACCTCGATGATTCTTCCCACCCGGGCGATGGGACGCTGGGTCGTCGAACAGCTATTCCACGGGCCGACGGATGGTCAGAGGCACCCACTCGTGAAGCTTGAATGCGAACTGGTCGAGCGCGACTCGATCAGAGAACCCAAACGCCGGACCTGAAGGCGACATCATGACGGAAACCTTCGATCACATCGTCATCGGCGGCGGCTCAGCCGGTGCCGCAGCCGCCGCCCGACTGGTCAACCAGGGCAAGTGCAGGGTTCTGGTGCTGGAGGCCGGGCATTCGCACCACCATCCATTGCTGGACATGCCGCCGGGTATTTTCAAGATGATCAACGGGTCCAAGTTCATGACCTACCACCAGACCGAACCGCAGGACCACCTGGACGGCCGCGTGCATGAGATTCCGCAGGCCAACGTACTGGGCGGCGGGTCGTCAGTGAATGCGCAGGTCTATATGCGCGGCCGCCCTTCTGACTATGACGCGTGGAACGACCTGCTACGACAGACCAACGTCGGGGTCAGCTGGGGATGGGATGATGTGCTGCCCTATTTCCGCAGGATTGAAGACAACAACAGGCTTCATAATTACCTGCATGGCAGCGATGGTCCGGTGCAGGTCTCTGATCCGGGGTATATCGACGACATGTCCCGTTGGTTCGTTCAGTCGGTGCAGGCCCTTGGTGAACCATTCAACACGGACTTCAACGGCGCAACACAGCGCGGTGTCGGGTTCTATCAGTTCACCAATCGCGCTGGAAAGCGCAGCTCGTCAGCCTATGCTTTCCTCGCCCCTCTCGAGACGAACCCGGACTTGACCATACGGCTTGGCGCAACGGTCAGAAAAGTCATCATCGAAAGCGACAAGGCCGTCGGGGTGCAGTATCGCGACAAAGGCGGGTTCCACACCGTCCGGTGTGATGGTGAGGTTATCCTTGCAGCGGGCGCTCTGGTCACGCCGAAAATCCTCATGCTTTCGGGTATCGGACCGGATGCACATCTTGCCGAACACGGTATTCCTGTGGTCTGCCCACTGCCCGGGGTCGGTCAGAACCTGATCGACCACCCCGAAGTTCCCATCACCGCCTTTGCCAACGGTCCATACGGATATTTTAAACAAGGTGATGGCTGGCGGATGCTTCGCAACGGCATACAGTTCAAACTGTTCGGCAGCGGCCCTGTGACTTCGGCCGGGGTCGAAGCTGGTGCCTTCGTCAATCCGTCGGTTCCTGATGGAGAACCGACCATTCAAGCCTTTTGCGTGCCCATCGTCTATCTGGATCGCGACGCGCTGGACGAGGTGCAGGATGACTTTGGCGTGACCGTTACGACCGTCGTGGTCAAACCGAAATCACGCGGAGAGGTTCGGCTTCGCTCGGCCGATCCTCAAGCTATGCCGGTGGTTTCGCCCAACCTTCTGAAGCATGAAGACGACATGCAAGAGATGATCCGGGGGCAGCGGTTCTTTCGTCGGGCATTCACGTCGGGCCCGCTTGCACAAAGGATCCGCGAAATCGTCATTCCGATAGCGGACGACGACCAGACGCTGCGAGCACATTGCAAGAGATTCGTAAAAACCAACTATCACCCGGCGGGCACTGCCAAAATGGGCCGGGACGGCGACGGAATGGCAGTGCTGGACGCCAGAATGCGCGTTCGCGGGATCGAGAGCTTACGGGTGTGCGACATGTCCGCAGTGCCCGACATCAACGCCGGCAACACAAACGCACCCGCCATGATGCTTGGCGAACGATGCGCCGACCTAATCCTTGGCATCGGATCAGTACGCGAGGGACGCAATTCTTATCCGGAACAAAGTTGACGCCACTCGCTAAGAGCGGCGGCGCGGGTCAGCATGAAGGTGTCTCGGCTGGTGAGCGATCTTTCTTGGTTGAAGTGGTTTTAGACGGAAGAATGAACGGCAGCGAATTTCTGTAAACTTCGCATGCGCCTGAACCGTTGCGTCGCGCGTTCGCGTCGTCGAAACGGAAGAGCGGAAATCGAATATACAGCATCACAGCAAGGCGGATGATCTCGGGACTGGTCTTGAAGTTTTTAAAAGAGGCAGGTTTGGTCATGTGCAAAAACTACGCAACCGCCCTGCCCCGCTCAAGCAAAGTTCTTCTGACAAGACCGTGGGCTACTGCTCCGGTGAATACCAAATTGGCGAAATCCACGCTCGTTCGTATATCCACACCGCGACATCCTCAAGGAGCGGCAAGCCGTGGCGGACGGCGTCATACGTCGTCCAGCGTGGAGTTGGTATTTCGATGACGCGCATGTAGTACAGAGCATGTTGGCCAGGATCAAAATCGTCGTCTGTCCAATGACCAAACAACTCCGCAGCTCCGTTTGCGTTACTGTAAGTCGAAGTTTCAGGATCAACCGTATTGCCAATGGGCGGCAGCTTGCCATTCACGTCCGGCACGCGATCTCTTGACCACACTACATCAATGATACGTTCTTGCGGCAATCCGCCCACATCGACCCAACCCTTGATGATTTGTACGCGATCGAGGTTGGCTCCGATCGGATCTTTTAATGCGTGCACCGCGAAATTTGGTGGGCCGTTCAAAGCTGTCAGAGAACCGCCCATCGGCACCCCGTTGGCATAACCGTCCATTACAAGCTTCACGGGATCGTTGTTGCTTTGGAGTATTGCACCGCCAAAGAAACGCGGCTGTATCCTAGGGCCTGATGTGGCGAAGGTTTCGCGGCTTTGCATCGCGTCAAAAATCGCACCAAGTGTGTTCTTGGACGCCCAGACGCCTGCGAGCGAGCCCGGGTTGGCGTCGGGGCCAAGCAACCAGCCGTCTATCTCGCCTTCGCGGCGTTGTTCGATAGTACCGTCGGCAACACCATGGCTGCCATTATAAGTCGCCTCATCGACATCACTTGGGGTACCGATATGATTGTCTGTGCCTCCGATGAAACCAAGTTTCCAAGGGTTCGCACCTAGCTTCTGCTCATAGTCGAGCCCTTTAGTCGCAGCCCAACGGACGAAGCCATCGGTGTGGAAGAAACGTTCACGGAATGCAGCGATACTCTCTGCATTCTCGAAGTTCGCAAATTCATCGTTAGGCGACACGCCGGGATGGGTTTCGGAATTGCCTTTGATCTGCATCATTTCGATCAACGGCTCCCACTTGGCGCGGCGCTCGGCATATTCGCGCGTGATTGGATTTCCGGCATTGTCGATCGGCTCAAACATCAAGCCTTTGCTTCCGTTGGAGTTTTGTGGGATGGCCAACAGTGTAGAGCCAGCAGCTTCTTGGTAATGCCCTGGAGCAGATGGGATCTGCGTTGAGAGCATCTCGCCAAGAAATTCTGCATGAACGGAAATGGACGCAAAATCCAGAGGTCGACCGATTCTGCGCTGCACGTTGTTTACCGAGACAGGTTGACCCTTCGCGAAGCGATACGCGTCCGAAGGTGTCAGGCGTGCACCTCCAATGTAGGCATCAAGTGAAAACGAAGTATATACATGAGTTTCGCCGAAGTAAGCGTTCTTGATCGGGTTCTCAGGCACCATGGCTGAGCAGCCTCATCTGACTGGTCAGCGTGACCCACGCACCTGATTGGTCCGAACAGGAACGCCTGTTCGGCTTCTGACATCTCCAAGTCCTTCGTCCCTGCTACAAAGTTCGCCCTCCCTGATCCGACGGAACAATTCCCTGCTCCACCTTTTTGGGAATTTGCAGCATAGACCTCTGAAAAACATACATTTCTGAGAGGAGAAACTCTGGGTTCCAGACCCATCTCACGAAAATTCCCTGTAAATTGCCGAGTATCAGGGAAATCCCTCCCAAAGCGACCCCGCCAAAATGCGCCACTGAGACTGAGGCCTGAATTGCGTTCTGAGTGTACGGTTTGCTCCGTCTCTGATTGAAAGCGCATGCGCCAACTCGCGGGAATTGCGGCGCAATTCCGGATCAGAAAACACAACTGAAGTGAGACAAGTATGAGTGGCGGGGAGACAGGGATTCGAACCCTGGGGACGCTCTCACGCCCAACGGTTTTCAAGACCGCCGCATTCGACCACTCTGCCACCTCCCCGCGTGGGGCCGGGTCTAAGGCTATCTTTAAACGGTGGCAAGACCAAATAGGGAAATCTTGCCGAAGCCTGTGCAGCAGACTTTCCATGGCCGAACGTGCAGGCTATGCTTTGCGTGAAAGACCGTGACAGGCTGGCAGCTCAGAACCAGCGATCGGCGGCGGGGTACGATGAAA
This sequence comes from Ruegeria sp. YTSA219, assembly GCF_059609985.1. Lineage (NCBI taxonomy): Bacteria > Pseudomonadati > Pseudomonadota > Alphaproteobacteria > Rhodobacterales > Roseobacteraceae > Ruegeria > Ruegeria sp. YTSA219. The sequence continues at coordinate 144,631 of NZ_JBXWMT010000007.1, read as the reverse complement.
GAGGCCCCTTACAGGCAAGGGATTGCAAATATGGATCGAGCGACCACGACACGCGCAAAACCGCGGGCACTGGCGGTTCTGGTAATAACAGTTGCTGCTCTGTCAGGGTGCGACGAGGCCCTGACATCGGGTGGAACATCCACCGAGCAGGCGGACGAAAGCGTGCAGGACGACGGCAAATTAGAGCTGTTTCCCAAAACGACAGGGAACGCGCGTGATGATGTTGAAGCTCCTGATGTCTTCAAGGTCACCGAAGCCGGTTTGTGGGATGGGCGCCCCTCGTTGGGCGGAATCTGGGTCGCGCACCCGGACGTTACACAGCCTGAACGTGTTCGGATAACGAATACAAAGAACAACAAATCCGTAACCGGCGCACTTTTCCGCCGCGAACGCAACTTGCCGGGCCCTGCGCTGCAACTGTCTTCGACTGCCGCCGCGAAACTGGGTATCCTCGCAGGCGCACCGACTCGGGTTGAAGTTGTTGCCCTGCGACGCAAGCCTGCCGAGAAAGTAGAAGAAAAAGCTCCTGAGCCCGAAGGGGTCGCTGAACCCGAAGAGACCCCAACTGCTGAGGCGGTTGAACCTCAGGAAAAGAAAACCGATAGCCAGACCACGGCAGATGTGTCCGAAGACATTGATAAACCAGCCAAGCGTAAATGGTGGCAAAAGAAGGCTCCAGTTGCCGCAGCTGGTGCTGCGACAGCTGCAGCCGTGGCTGAAACCGCAGAAAAGGCCGATGAGGTGGCAACAGAGATTATCGAGGCGGCGCCTGAGCCAGCACCAACCGCAAATCTGACCGATCCCACTGTCACGCCGCCAACCGAGGCTGCACCGAAGCGTAAATGGTGGCAAAAGAAGTCTGCCGACGAAATCACCGAAACACCTCTGGACCCGATTGAGGGCGCTGCAGCGGCCATCGAAGAGGCCGCCCCTACCCCGGCAGCAACCGCAGCCAGCACTGAGGCTGCCTCCGTTTCATCGCTTTCAAAACCGTTTATTCAGGTGGGCACTTTCACAGTTGAAGAAAATGCCGAAGGTGCTGCCGAGAAAATTCGGCGAAACGGGTTGCCTGCGAAAGTTCAAAAACTCGAAGCCAATGGCAAAACCGTTTGGAGGGTGATCGTTGGTCCTGCTTTGACGCGGGCGGAACGAAACGCAATGCAAAGCGACGTCAAAGATCTGGGCTTTTCTGACGCCTATACCGTGAAGAATTAAGCAAAAGGAGGTCCCCCTCGTGCTGTCCTCATTTCGATCATCTGTACTGACCCTCAGTTTGGCTATGTTTGCCCTGCCCGCACAAGCTTTCGATACGCAAGCCCGTGCTGCCTATGTCATGGACCAAACGACAGGAACCGTTCTTTTGTCCAAAGACGCAGACCAGCCGTTGCCGCCCGCGTCCATGTCCAAACTCATGACCCTGTTTGTAGCATTCGAAGCGCTGCGGGACGGTCGCCTGGAACTGAATGAGGAACTTCCGGTTTCCGAACATGCGACCAGCTATAAGGGCTCAAGTATGTTCTTGAACACGCAGGACCGTGTCCGGGTCGAAGACCTGCTGCGCGGGATCATAGTCCTGTCAGGAAATGACGCATGTGTTGTTATCGCCGAAGCCCTCAGCCCGGACGGAACCGAAGCTGGGTTTGCCCGGTTCATGACCCAACGCGCGCAACAGCTGGGCATGAATAATTCGAACTTTGCGAATTCGAACGGATGGCCAGCCGCAGGCCACATGATGTCTGTGCATGACCTCGCCATTCTGGCCGACCATCTGATTAGCGACTTTCCCGAATATTACCCTCTGTTCGCCGAGGAAGAGTTCGAATTCGACAACCGGGTGCCGTCAAATTCGCGTAACCGGAATCCCTTACTGAAACTTGGGATTGGTGCAGATGGGCTAAAGACTGGCCACACGCAAGAAGCGGGCTATGGCCTTGTAGGATCGGCACAGCAGGGGGATCGCAGGGTCATTTTCGTTTTGTCGGGGCTCGACAGCGTCGCCCGCCGCGCAGAGGAGGCTGAGGCCGTCGTTAACTGGTCGTTTCGCAATTTTGTCGAGAGGCAGCTTGCCGAAGCAGAAAAACCGATAGGACAAGCCGATATCTGGATGGGCACTTCGAAAACGGTTGATCTTGTCCCGCATGAGGATTTGACACTGCTGCTGCCTGTTCTCGGGGATAAGAATGTTGAGGCAGAAATAGTCTATGACGGTCCGCTTGAGGCCCCCATCGCCAAAGGACAGGAAATCGCTGAGCTTGTCATCAAACCCGATGGCCTGCCCGAGATCCGTAGACCCCTGGTTGCAGCGGAAAGCGTCGAAAAGGGCGGTTTCTTCGTGCGGATTATGACAGTTGGCGGCATTGTCGCGAAAGATGTCATTGGTAACCCGTTGGGCGCGATGTGACGGCAGGCGGGTTATTTCTGACTTTCGAAGGTATCGATGGATCAGGCAAATCCTCGCAAGCGCGTATGCTGGCCGAGCATTTGCGCGGGCTCGGGCATGATGTCGTTCTAACGCGTGAACCTGGCGGCTCTGACGGGGCCGAGGAAATCCGCAGACTGGTTCTTGAAGGCGATCCCGATCGCTGGTCAGCTGAGACGGAAATCCTGCTTTTCACTGCTGCGCGGCGCGACCATCTGGAACGCACCATTGAACCCGCTTTGGCTGCGGGCAAGATCGTCATCTGCGACCGTTTCGCCGATAGCACCCGCATGTATCAGGGCCTATCACGCGGCGACCTGCGTGGTTTGGTCGATCAGTTGCATAAGCTGATGATCAAACGTGAACCGGATCTGACCGTGTTGATCGACATGGATCCTGAAACCGGCCTCTCTCGGGCCAAGGGCCGGCAGGGCACCGAAGAACGGTTCGAGGATTTCGGCATTCACCTACAACAGAAGATGCGGGCCGGTTTTCTGGAACTGGCGGATGAATTTTCCGACCGGTTTCGCCTGGTCGATGGCAACAGGGACATGGACAGTGTTGCCCGCGATGTGACAGATATCGTCGTGCAAGCCTTGTGACGGACGATTGATGAACAACGACATCCCGATCCCGGATCAGGCACCCGGTGCCCTTCATCCGCGCGAAACGCCACATCTGTTTGGGCAGGCAGAGGCCGAGCAGGCCTTTCTTTGCGCTTATGCTTCTGATCGCCTGCACCATGGCTGGCTGCTGACCGGCCCCCGAGGTGTGGGCAAGGCGACGCTGGCCTGGCGGATCGCGCGGTTTCTGCTGGCGACCCCGGCTGTCGAAGAGGATGGGCTGTTTGGCGCGCCACCTCCCCCTGAAACGCTTGAGATTCCACCAGATCACCCGGTTGTTCATCGAATTCTGGCTGGTGCCGAGCCTGGCCTGGCCGCCATCAAACGATCCGTGAACGATCAGGGCAGGTTGCGGAATGAAATCGTTGTGGACGACATTCGCAAACTTGGGAAGTTCTTCGGCCTGTCCTCGGCCGATGGGGGCCGCCGTGTCGTCATCGTCGATGCCGCTGACGAGATGAACATCAGCGCCGCCAACGCATTGCTGAAAATGCTCGAAGAACCGCCTGCGAGGACGACGCTGCTGTTGATTTCGCATCAGCCGTCGCGCCTTTTGCCCACGATCCGATCCCGGTGCCGTACCTTGCGCCTTTCGCCGCTGAACGCGGAAGATATGAACGCCGCACTGACCCAGACCGGGGTTGAGCTGACTGGAAACCCCGACCATCTGGCCGCTCTGGCCAGCGGGTCCGTTGGGGACGCCGTCCGCCTGATAAATCTGAGCGGGCTCGAAATATATGCCGAGCTCATCGCGATCCTGGGCACCCTGCCCCGGCTGGACAGACAACGCGCTCTGGCTCTGGCCGAGGCTGCCGCACAGCGCGGAGCAACCGAACGGTTCGAGTTGCTGTTGACGCTGATCGACATTGCGTTGTCACGTCTTGCTGTGACCGGTGCGACTGGTGCTCCGCCATCGCCAGAGGCCGCGCCAAACGAAGGTGATATCCTGTCCCGTTTGTCCAGATCGCCGGAGCAGGCACGCCTTTGGGCGGAAACCGCAGCCCAGATCACCGCCCGCGCCCGCCACGGGCAGGCGGTGAACCTTGACCCTGCCGCTCTGGTCCTAGATACGGTGTTCAAGATACAGGAAACCGCCGGTCAGAACAGATGAGCGACACCCCCCAAATCACCGACAGCCATTGCCATCTGGACTTCCCCGATTTTGAAGGACAGTTGGACCTGATCGTCGCAAATGCGGCCGAAGCCGGTGTGACCCGGATGGTGACGATCTGCACCAGGCTGAGGAACGAGCCCACTGTGCGCGCCATAGCTGAGGCTCACGCGCCGGTATTCTACGCGGCAGGCACGCACCCGATGAGTGCAGCCGATGAACCGATGGCAACTGTGGACGAGCTGGTGGCACTGTCACAGCACCCCAAGTTTGTTGGTATCGGTGAAACCGGGCTGGATTATCACTATACCGCCGAAAGTGCGCAGGTTCAGCAGCAATCCCTGCGCGTTCATATCGAGGCCGCTCAGCGAACCGGACTGCCTCTGATCATTCATGCGCGCGCGGCGGACGAAGACATGGCCCGCATTCTGGCCGAAGAATACGGCAATGCCCCCTATTCATGTGTGATGCATTGTTTTTCGTCTTCGGCCGAGCTGGCACAGTCCGCCCTGGATCTTGGGTTTTACCTGTCCATGTCGGGCATCGCCGCTTTTCCCAAAAGCCAGGAATTGCGCGATATTTTCGCAAATGCGCCAGTAGACCGCATCCTTGTTGAAACCGATGCACCTTATCTGGCGCCCCCCCCGTATCGCGGCAAACGGAATGAACCGGCCTATACCGCCCACACCGCCCGCAAAGGCGCCGAGGTCTTTGGCATGGGCTATGCCGATTTCGCGGCGCAGACGCAGGCCAATTTCGAAAGACTTTTCACCAAGGTCGCCTCTTACAAGGCGGCGGCATGACCACGCTGCGCTGCACCATTTTGGGCTGCGGCTCGTCAGGTGGAGTGCCACGTCTTGGCGGTCACTGGGGCGACTGCGACCCCGAAAACCCCAGGAACATCCGCCGCCGCTGCTCGATGCTGGTCGAACGTGACGGGCCCGAAGGCACCACCTCGGTTCTAATCGACACAACCCCGGATATGCGCAGCCAGCTGCTGGACACCGGCACCGGGCGGTTGGACGGGGTGGTCTATACCCATTCCCATGCCGACCACGTCCACGGCATTGACGACTTGCGCATGATTGTCTTCAACATGCGCGAACGGGTGCCGGTCTGGGCTGATGGCGACACCCAGAATGATCTTTTGGGCCGATTTGGCTATGCCTTCATCCAACCCGAAAACTCACCCTACCCGCCGATCCTCAACCTCAAGACAATCGACGGCCCGTTCGAGATCACTGGCCCCGGAGGCCCTATCCCGTTTCACCCCTTCAAGGTGAACCACGGATCAATCGACGCGCTTGGTTTCAAAATGGGCAATCTGGCCTACCTGCCGGACGTGGCAGAGATATATGACGATGCCTGGACCACATTAGAGGGTCTGGACTGTCTGGTGATCGACGCGCTGCGCCGGTCCCCGCACCCGACCCATGCGCATCTGGAAAAGACCCTTGGCTGGATCGACCTGTTGCAACCAAAAACCGCGGTTCTGACCAACATGCATATCGATCTTGACTATGCCGCAGTCGACGCAGAAACCGCAGACAACATCACCCCTGCTTATGACGGCATGGTGATACATCAGGCTCTGTAGAGCCCTGGCCGAGATCATGCAGATATCCTTTCCCGCGCGAATAACTGTTGCGGAACGCTGACATGCTGCAAAATCTCATTGAAGTCATCCTTCCAGTTTTTCTTGTTATTGGAGCCGGTTACGTCTCCACTCTTTTTGGATACTTCAAGGAAAACCACATTGATGGCCTGATGAAGTTCACTCAGGGTTTTGCAATCCCCTGCCTTCTGTTTCTTGCGATTTCACATCTCGACCTCAGTGTCAGTTTTGATCCCAAGCTGTTGATCAGCTTTTACTCTGCTGCTGCGCTTTGCTTTTGTGCCGGCCTGTTCGGCGCGCGACTGATCTTCAACCGCGAATGGGAGGATTGCGTCGCAATCGGTTTTTGCTGCCTGTTCTCCAATTCCGTCCTGCTGGGATTGCCGATTACTGAACGGGCTTATGGCCCTGAAAGCCTTACGGGCAATTATGCCGTCATCGCCTTTCACTCGCCGTTTTGTTACGGCCTAGGCATCACGGTAATGGAGGTGATCCGGAACCGGGGCCACGGAGGATCGCGAATGGTTCGCTCGGTCCTGACCGCGATGTTTCGCAACGCTCTGATTGTCGGGATCTCACTGGGTTTCATCGTAAATCTGTCCGGGCTCGGCGTGCCAGCCGTTGTAGATGATGCCCTTGGCCTGGTGACCCGCGCGGCCCTTCCCGGCGCGCTATTCGCGCTTGGGGGCGTTCTGGTTAAATACAGACCCGAAGGTGACCTAAGGGCGATCGCCTTTGTCTGCGGCGTTTCTCTGCTGCTGCACCCGAGCCTTTTCTGGCTTTTCGGATCCACCCTTGGACTGCCACAGGATCTATTCCGGTCCGGAGTGATGACAGCCGCCATGGCCCCTGGTTTCAACGCCTATATCTTTGCAAACATCTATGGCCGCGCCAAACGGGTTGCTGCATCCTCTGTTCTGTTGGGGACGGCAGTATCTATCCTGAGCGTCTGGTTTTGGCTGACCCTATTGGGCTGACGGTGCCGCAGGCGGATTGACTTTTACACGACGCGGCGCACCTATCGCTAAAGCGGACAGGACAGATTTATGACACACGCCCTTATCGTTACCCATGGCCAACCTTCTGACCCAGAACCAGCCGAAGCGGCCTTGGCGGCTTATGCGGCCGATGTAAATGCCCTGTGTGCCGGTGTTTCGGTTCATTCTGCAACGCTGGCAGCCCCCGGGGCACTTGACAGCACACTGGACAAGATTCCCGGCAACGCCGTCATCTATCCCCTATTCATGGCCAAAGGGTGGTTTGTCACAGATGTGCTGCCGAAACGTATTGGTGACCGCCGAAACCCTATTCTGGATCCCTTGGGCGCGGACCCGAAATTGCCCCAGTTGGTCGCGCAAACCCTTGAGGGAACGCTGCAGGACAAAGACTGGCGGTCACAAGAAACGGACCTTGTGATCGCTGCGCATGGATCGGGCCGCAGCAGAAACCCTTCCGCCGTTGCAACGGCATTCGGCGACGCTTTGTTGCAACTGATACCACTTGGATCCCTGCGCCTTGGGTTTGTCGAAGAGGCCCCTTCGATTTCTGTGGCCGCCGCAGGAACCGGCGCCCAAACCCTGTGTTTGCCATTTTTTGCCTGCACGGGTGGCCATGTTCTTGAGGATGTGCCGCAAGAATTAAGCAAGGCCAAGTTCAAGGGACAGGTTTTACCGGTTGTGGGTGAACTGCCACTGGTGCAGCAACACATAGCGTCCGTTCTCAAAGCTTTTTCTTCATCGAAATAGAGTCGTCTGACCACATACACTTTGCCGGTTCCTTTAGGGGGAAACCTATCTGTGTGAGTGATCCACAAGCTGCGAATATAGACAGTGGCGAGACCGGCCATTTCGCTTGGCCGCATACAGGGCAAGGTCTGCCGCATGCAAAATCTCAGCCGGTTTAAGCGATGGAAACTGGGTCGAAAGCGCCGTTCCTATACTGGCTGAAACCTGGCACGACACGTTGTCGAACATCATAGTTTCCCGCAGACGTTCGATCAGCCTGCTGGCGATTGCAGAGAGAACACCCTCGTCCGTCAATCCTTTGTATATAATTACAAATTCGTCCCCGCCGACACGCGCCACTGTATCGTCTCCGCGGGTTTCCTCACCCATGATCCGCGCCGCTTGTTGCAACACATAGTCGCCCGCGGCATGCCCGAATTGGTCATTGACCGATTTGAAAAAATCAAGATCCAGATGCATCAGCGCGAATGGAGATTTGGACGAGATCATGTGATCCAATAGAACATCCATCGCCCGGCGATTTTTCAGCCCCGTCAGTGTATCTGTAAATGCCTTTTCCTCGGCGGCAAGCATCGCCCCTTGAAGGCGCAGGTTCAGAGATCTGGACGCCTCCATTGCTGCCGATTTCGCCTCGACCAGATACAATAATTCGATCGCCAGATCAGTGCCCGAGAAATCCGCACTGGTCAGGGCATAGTCCCGGACCGCATCCAAAATCGATATTCCGAAAGACAGATTGATGACCGCCCCCTTACCTTCGGGCAGCGGAGCGATAAGGCCCTTCAATGCTGTGCGCGGGGCGTCATGGAACCTGAGCTGTAACTTGGTGCCGGCCTGGGACATCAAGCCTGAAACTGTGGTAACCGCCCTAGGGCGAAGCAGCTCAAAGATATCCAGAAAGCTCTGACCTTCCATCGGCTTTTCAGGGCGCAGCTTTTGCAAGGTTGATCCGACGCGGGTCACTTTCCCATCCTCGTTCACCAGCAAAAACATTGGGCACAGGGTTTGTAAAAGCTCTGCCAGATTATTCGTGTTCATCATGCTTTTCGCGCCCCTAAATCAAAATGCCGACCTTCTGAAAAAGCGCTTTCTACCAGAACGATTGAGATAAACTCGATCTCACCCTGCTGGCCCTCATGCGATAGCATAGCCAGAGCCCCGTAATCATCAGCCATCGCGCGCAATACACCAACCATGACGCTTGAAAAGCCAGGCAGGCCTGGATGGCAGGACAATCTGTATTCCGTCGGTGAAAGCTCGTGCAATTCAAGTGCCGGAAGATTTAGATCCGATACGGCCAATCTGACCCGGTCTGACAGATCATCAAGCGAATGGAGAAATTCCAGATAGCTGACACCGCCAAATCGCAACAGACGGCGCAGGTCTTCCATGTTGGGATGAGACACAAGGTACGTTCCCAGGTCTTCAAGAACGTCACTTCGTGAACGTTTCAGGACCGTGCATACCTTATCCAATACCTGCTCGGTAATATCATCGTCGTAAACAAGCATGGCCTCGAACTCGGCAAAGCCCAGTTCGGCTGAATCCATCACGCGCATCCAGCACGGCTGCCCGTAGGTCACCGCAACAAAGGATTGAATCGCCCGGTTGATCAGACCATGCATAAGAGACCTCAAATTGGTTTCTCACGCAGTGTGCTCTGAAATTTGTTAACAAACACCCAACACGCGGGCGTCACCACATAGAATTCACGCAAGTATCGAAGTGGAAGTGACTGAGATTACGCTAGAAATCTGTCGGCGCTCCGCCTTCGGTTTTGCGTCGTGCAACAAAGTCGGCAAGCTCTTCCCGGATGCCCTCATCCATTGCCGGAGCTTCAAAGCTGGTGATGATTTCCTTGAACATGTGATGCGCGCGCTCAGCGGTCCAGACGCCTCCTGCGACTTCCCAACCCTCATAGTTCTTCCAGTCACTCAGAAACGGCTGATAAAACGCGGTGGTATAGCGGTCCTGAGTGTGCTGAATGCCAAAGAAATGCCCGTCATTGCCGACTGACCGGATCGCATCCAGAGCAATCTCATCAGGGCCGGTTGCCGTCAATTCCGGCTGCATATACCGCTGAATTTGCTGCAATATCTCGCAATCCATAATGAACTTTTCAGGGCTTGCGATCAGGCCACCCTCAAGCCAACCTGCAGCGTGATAGACCATGTTGGTGCCCGATTGCACCGCCGCCCATAATGAGTTCGAGGTCTCCCACACAGATTGGCCATCCGGAACGTTTGCCGCGCAGACACCCGAAGACCGCAGGGGCAGGTCGTAAAATCGGGCCATCTGGCCGGTCATCTGTGTCGCCCGCATGTATTCCGGCGTTCCAAAAGCCGGAGCACCAGATTTCATATCCACATTCGAGGTGAACGTACCGATGACACAAGGAATCCCTGGTCGCACATATTGGAACAATGCAATCGCGCACAGAGCCTCAGCCAGGGATTGCGCTACTGCACCGGCCATTGTGACGGGGGCCATCGCCCCGGCCAAGGTGAACGGCGTCACAACAATCGCCTGCCCGCGCCGCGCCAACCTCAGGCAACCGTCGATCATGGGCTGATCGTGCTTCAACGGCGAGGTCGAGTTGATGTTGGTATACATCCTCGGCTTGGCTTCGAATTCTTCATGGCTCAGACCCCCTGCAATCCGCACCATTTCCATGACGTCTTCGACGCGTTCCTTGCCCAGCGAATAGGCATGCATCGCCTTATCGGTCAGAGTCAGCTTGTCGTAGAGAACATCCAGATGCCGGACGCTGGCATGTATATCCACTGGCTCGACCGGGTATCCGCCGGCAAAATGGATACAGTTGAAATACTGCGTCAGCTTCAACAGGTTCCGGCACATCTCGCGATTTCCCGGTACCTTGGTGCCAATCTCCATATCCCAGTAGTTCGGCGGGGACGACACATTTCCGAACAGCAGGTTTTTGCCCCCGATCTCGATTGCGCGGTCGGGATTACGCGGTGTGATGGTAAAGGTGGCTGGGGCTTTACGCACCATTTCCATGACAAAGTCCCGGCCCATTCGAACGTTGTCGCCGTTGATCGTACATCCGGCCTCACGCAGGATTCCGATTGCCTCTTCGTTGTAGAACTCGATCCCGATCTCTTCGAGAATCCGCATTGCGCCCTCATGGATCGCCGCAACGCCAATCTCGTCCAACGGTTCGGTTGGTTTGTCGGTGTTGATCGGAAGGCTCCACGGCATCTGATCAATAACCGCTGCGCCCCGTCTCTCGGCGGCACCGGCCCGTCCTCCGCTGCGACCTCTGCGTGCTTTCTTGTCGGCCATTGGACACTCCTCGGAACTTGGCTTTCTAGAAGCAAGCCCCGAACGCGTACTGTTGGCCGCTCTGTCTGCGACAGGCTATGTCGGTTTCGACGTCTGAACCGCCGAATTCACAGCCCGATCACGCATTTTCGTACAACCATGCAGGTATATGTCCGATGTTTGGCAAGACGACATCCGCCATCGCTTCGAGCGTTTCTGCACGCGCCAGACCCGTCAGAACCCCGATCGTCTTCATACCTGCTGCCCGTCCGGCCTGCAGATCATGCATGCTGTCGCCCACCATTGCTATGTTTTCTGGGTTTACCCCCACATGCTGAGCAAAGGCGAAGAGTTGACCCGGGCCTGGCTTGAATCCGTGCCCACTGTCATAACCGGCGACAAAATCGAAATGTTCGCGGATTCCTGCAGACGAAAGATGCTCGGATGCGGGCATTTCTCCGTCATTGGTCGCAACACCCAGTTTCAGCCCTGCCTCACGCAGCCCCTCAAGGAACGGGATAAGCGGAACGGCCTGGGCTTGCGGAGATGAGGCCGATTCGGCATTCAACAGATCCACCAACTCTTCGCGCGGCATTTCCGGGAGGTGCGGCTCTAGAACCTCGGCAATTTCTTCGACGGTGCCCGCAATGACAACACTGTCCTCAGAATAGGCAACCTGTTCGAGGTCAAAGCCGATCACCTGCCCAAGCTCGGCCGCCCGGGCATGATCTCCGTTCGTCACTCGCAGTAAAAAATTGCGCCCGAACGTGCCCCAGGTTTCCGCGAAATCAAACAGGGTACCGTCTTTGTCGAACAGGATGGCTTGGATTGGCATTGTGAAACTCCTGCCCGGTAGGCTTTCAGGTCCAATGAACTTCCGCGCCACCAGACAACAAGGCGCGGGCCTGGCCCGGCTGATCATACGGCACAGAATTGACGTCACAAAACTCGACTACCCACGAATCGTCAAGCATTAGAAAATCCAGAACAGAGCCCAGAAACTCCGGCTCTGCTGCCCTGTCTTTTATGTCCTGCACCGAAGCCCCCGTCGAACCCAGAAATACAGGCAGCAGGTCATCATTGCCCACAAGCCAGGCAAGGGCATTCAGCGCCAGCGTTTCGGCGGATTGAGCGGAAATTGGCATAAAGAAGCCCCTGATCTGATATTGGAAAGGGTTTGTTAACCAGAGTCATAAACACTTTAGCAACGCATGCAATCAACGGTGACTGATATGTCGGTGCAAGGCACGATCCTTGTCCTGGACGGGACCTCAACCAATCGAATTATGCTGAAGGTACAGCTTACCGCGGCCTGGTATCACGTCGCACAGGGGGAAAATCTGCGGGGTCTTGATGGGCTGTTGAAACGTGTGCGCCCCGATTTGATCTTAACCGCGCAGTCATTGCCGGATGGAACGGCGGCAGATGTCAAGAAAGTGGTAATGGCCGACCCGGATCTGGCGGATATACCCATTGTCGCTATCGCGCCGCAAAACGACAAATCCGCAAGGTTGAGGGCATTGTCAGATGGGTTGGACGATGTATTGGCGCACCCGTTCAAGGACACGTTGTTGCTAGCTCGGGTTCGCAGCTTGCTAAGGGCACGCGCCGATACGCAGGAATTGCAAGACAATAGCGGATCGCCATGTTTGGGATTTGCTGAAGCGACAAGCGCCTTTGCTACGCCACCCAAAGCTGCGCGCGCCGCCCTACTGACGCAATCCGCTAAAACCGGGGCGCTTTGGCAGAAGGCGCTGTCCGAACATACGCATCACAGTCTGTCAATTCACACGATATCGAACCTTCACCGCCTGCTTTCCGGCCCCATCCCGGACGCGATTATTGTCGAAATTGATGGCGAATCTTCAGGCCTGAGTATTCTGGCGGATTTGAAATCGCGCGGGGCAACACGGCACACGGTGCTGATCGGCATCTTGAGAAAGGATGACGCGTCTCTGGCTGCCGAAGCGCTGGATCGTGGCGCGGATGCCATCTGTATGGCGGGGCTCTGCCCCCGTGAAACTCTGTTGCGGCTTGATAACCAGCTCGCCCGCAAAAGCCGAATTGACCAGATGCGGGATTCTTTGCGGCGTGGCATCGCGGAATCCTGGGTGGATCCACTGACCGGCCTGCATAACCGCCGCTATGCAATGCGAGCATTGAAGCAAATCGCCCGGCAGTCTGCGCAGACCGGGCTCGGGTTTACCGTGATGGTGGCCGATCTGGACCATTTCAAATCAATCAACGACAAGTTTGGCCATGCCGGAGGCGATCAGGTCTTGATCGAAACAGCCAGGCGCATGCGCAATTCCATTGGTTCTGACGGCTTTGTGGCACGGATCGGTGGCGAAGAATTCTTGATCGGTCTGCCTGAAACTACGGGGCCTCGAGCATTGGGGATCGCACGAACCGTCTGCGACGACATCTGCCAGTGTCCATTTGACCTATCCGAGGCCGCCGAACCAATCGCAGTGACAATCAGCATCGGCCTCATTACAGCTGATGACAATACGTTTCGCCGGGGCATCCCACCCGCACCATTGGACAACATGATAAAATCTGCGGATACAGCCCTGTATGCTGCGAAAAAGGCGGGACGCAATCAGGTCATGGTCCAGGATCACGCAGCCTGATCCGGTCAGTCGTGTTTTCTGCCCGCTTTCGATTTTCGGTGCACCACATCTTCCAGACGATCAGCGTATTCGACGCGTTCTTTCGGGCTCATGGCTGACACACGGATCAGCCACTGTTCCTGCAAAGCAGACTGCATCTCTGACATCACCTGCGCCTGCTGACCCAACAAAGCCTCTACAGCGTCAGCCGCAAAGGGTTCGGCGCGAAGTGCGTCGCCAAGGGCTTGAAAATCCGCCGCCCGATGATCGACACCTTGGCGGTGCAGGCCCGAAAGCTCGGCCCGCATCGCCTGGCGTTCATGCTTGGGAAGCGCGCGATAAAGCGCCGATCCAAATCCCGGAGGGGTTTTGACGTGGTCATTGTTTCTGACGCGCAGCGCCGTGCCAACAACCGCACCGACGACTAGCAGATTGATAGCAAGGGACACGATCAGCAGGACAGGCATCCACCGGCGTTTAGGTTTTGACTGTTCGCTCATTCGCCTTCCTCCAGGAAGATTGTATTCAGATCCATATCCGCAACCTCAAAGCCAGAGGATTGCGAATAAAGCAACGTCGCCGGATCAGGCAAAAAGGCCGGGGCAGTCAATCCAATCCAGATGCCAGCAATGCCCGCGGCCGCCAAACCTCCCATCCCCTGCCAGCCAAAGAAACTATCCAATGCCTGTGCCCAGAACCCTTGGGGTGATTTCTGAAGCCTTTGCAAACGAACGGTTTCCGCATCGGCCAGAATACGAAGGGCGAGAGCATCGGGTAACGGCTCATCTTCTTGACGAGCACGTAAAAACAGGTGATTCAGGTCGCTATTTTCATCCATCGGCATATCCCAACTCGTCTCTTCTTGTGGCTAACTGCTGTGCCAGTGCCCGCTTTCCCCGAGCTGTCAGACTCTCTACAGCTTCGACGGAAACATCCATGATTCCCGCGATTTCGGGATTGGGCAACTCTTCGATGTGGCGCAAGACAACAGCCTGACGTTGCCGGTCCGGAAGTTGCGCCAACGCGAACTGCAGTGCGTCCAACCTGGCGGCATCCTGAAGGTGTTCGGTTGCACTGATCGCATCGCTTTCAGGTTCGGCAACATCAGAAAGACTGTCCGCCGATTTCTTCCGCCGAATATCGACACACAGGTTCAGAGTGACCCGGTAAAGCCAAGTCGACACCTTTGCCTGTCCAGCAACCCAATCCGGCGCCATCTTCCATAGGCGCATCATGGCTTCCTGTGTGACATCTTCGGCTTCGGCCCGGTCGTTCAACAGCCTGAGCGCCACCGAAAAACTGCGCGGCCCAAGCCGATCGGTCAAAATGCGTGCCGCATCAGCGTCACCCTCGGCGAACCGCCGCAACAATGCATCGTCTCCGGGGTCGCCCGCAGCCTGACTTTGGCTGCGAGCCCCCGTTGATGAGGTACTCAGGTCCCGCATCCTTCATTAGCTGTCGTCGGTGCCAGCCTTGTCACGTTTTTTGTGATGCCAGCCCATCCGGTTTTTCGCATCGGCAAATTCCTGTTCCGAGATCGTGCCATTTTTGTCCGCGTCGATGCGGTCAAACATCTTGCCAGCACGGCGCGGCTTGGGCAACTCATCATCGGACAAGAGGCCATCTTGATTGGCGTCATGCTTTTCGAACATTTGATTCACACGCTCATTCGCCTTCTTCTGGCTAGCCGCTTGCATCTCGTCGACGCTCAACATGCCGTCGCCACTGGTGTCGGCATTGGTGAAACGCTGTTGCCTATAGGTTTGCATTTCTTCCTGCGTGACCTGACCATCATTGTTCAGGTCCAACTCTTGAAAGGTCACGTCCTCACGGCCTTTCGGACCGACAGCCAAGGCGGTTGTGCCTGTCAATGCAATGGCCGATACCAGAATGGCCGGGATAAGTTTCGCGCTTTTCATATCGTTTTCCTTTGTTTCTCGCGACCGGTTTGTCGCTGCTCACATAGGTTAAAACGGTGCAGTTTTCGGTTTCCGTCGCCCAATTTGAATTTTTTCTGTTGCTCACTGCCATCGACCTCATAATTTCCGGACATCTCATCGCGGCACAAAGCGACGCACCCCCCTTTTCTGTGGGGCAAAACAAGCGCAATATCAGGGCAATCTGAATGCGCGAGTTTCAAAATGACAGATCAAACGATCGACACAATATCCGAGAACGACCGTCCAACCCGGCCTGCGCTAATCAAAGGCTTCCGCTGCCGCTGCCCAAAATGCGGTGAAGGCAAGCTGTTGCACAGCTACCTGAAGGTGAATGACAGCTGCAGCAGCTGTGGTCAGGAACTGTTTCATCACCGTGCGGATGACGGTCCAGCCTATCTGACGATCCTGTTGGTCGGTCACCTGCTGGCGCCCGCTTTGCACATCTCTTATGTCCAGTGGCGCCCTGACCCGCTGAACATGTTCCTGATTTTTGCATTCGGATGTACAGCCTTGACACTGTTCCTGCTACCGCGAATGAAAGGGGCCGTTGTCGCCTATCAGTGGGCACGACGGATGCATGGGTTCGAAACGGACCGATGACTGGAATGATTGGGTCGGCCCTGAGATGAGTACAGACAAAACGGCTATACGGGACGCTGCAACAGTTATCGTGTTGCGGGACCGGATGACGAACCCTTCCATTTTGATGGGTCAAAGGGGCGCAAAAGCCGTTTTTATGCCGAACAAATTCGTGTTTCCAGGTGGCGCGGTAGACGCAGAGGACGCCCTTGTCCCGCTATCGGCTGACATGTCCCAGCTCTGCCGCGATCGGCTTACTGAACAGTCTCCGCCCGGGCTGCAGAATGCTTTGGCGGCCGCCGCAATCCGCGAGCTCTGGGAGGAAACCGGCCTGGTGCTTGGAGTTCCCGGCGCTTGGACAGGTGAGGTGCCGATTGACTGGCAAAGCTATGCAGAGGCAGGATTTCTGCCCTCTGCACAGGCATTGCAGTTTGTTTTTCGCGCCGTCACCCCGCCCGGCCGTACGCGCCGGTTCGATGCACGATTCTTTTTGGTAGATGCAGACGCCCTGCAAGGCGATCTGGATGACTTTGGCCGCGCTTCGGATGAGTTGTCTCACCTGCAATGGGTTCCGTTGAACAAGGCGCGCGAGCTTGATCTTCCCTTCATAACCGAAGTTGTTCTGGCCGAAGTCGCAGCCCGGGTCACACGACCCGAACCACCCCAAAGCGTTCCGTTCTTCCTCAATCAAGAAGAACAAAGCCTGTTCTTACAGATCAAAGGCTATCCAATGTCCGAACAGGACTTCTAGCCGAACCTACTTCATTCGGCTGATCACCGTGGTCACCTCGGGCTTTTTGCCGATCTCGGTCTTTGCTGTCTGACGCACGATCCGGCGCAGTGCCTCTTCCAGCTTGTCATCGTCGCGCCGGGTTTTGGCATCCGCCCGCATGAGGAACTGGTTCAGGTCCTCTTCCAGAACTTCGACCAGTGCTGCGCGCGATGTTCCGGTCTCGGCCAAGCCCATCGTATCGCACCAAGGTTCACCCAACGGTTCGTCTTCTTCGTCTAAAATAACCGTCACGGTTACATGCCCGTTCAAGGCCATGCGAATGCGGTCGCGGACAACTCCATCCAAGGCTCCGACCTTTACGGTTCCATCCAGATAAGTTCGGCCTGTCTCGACGTAGTCGACGACCTTGGGGGCATTGCCGCTGAGATCCAGCATCGTGCCATTGACTGCCACAACCCCGGTACGACCACCCGCTTCGGCCAGTTTAGCATGTTCGCGCAGATGTCGGTGTTCACCATGCATGGGAATAACCATCTGCGGGTTGACTATGGCGTGCACTTTTTCCAGATCAGGCCGGTTGGCATGGCCAGAGACGTGATACAGACCCGAGCTGTCATCCACCACATCAACGCCTTTTTCGCTGAGCTGGTTCATGATGAAGATTACGCCCTTCTCATTGCCCGGTATCGTCTTCGACGAGAACAGGAACAGATCGCCTTCCTTCAACTCGATCCCGCGGTATTTACCGCGTGCAAGCTGGGCACTGGCCGCACGGCGTTCGCCCTGGCTGCCGGTTACGATCAGCATCAGGTTCTGGCGCGGGATATCTACGGCCTCTTCGGCGCTGATAACCTTGGGAAAATCCGTGAGAATACCGGTTTCCGTCGCGGCCTCGATCATCCGCCGCATCGCACGACCCAACAGAACGACCGAGCGTCCCGCGCGCTGCCCAGCCTCGGCCAGCGTCTTCACCCGTGCGACATTCGAGGCAAAAGTCGTCGCAACCACCATTGATTTGGCATTTTCGACCAATTTGGTGATCTCGGGCCCTACCTCGGATTCCGAGCGGCCCGCATGCGTTGAAAACACATTTGTGCTGTCGCAGACCAATGCTTTCACACCGTCCTTTGAAATCTCTGCCCAAAGGTCCTGATCAAACGGTTCACCTACCACAGGGTTGGCATCCAGCTTGAAATCCCCTGTATGCACGATTCGCCCCGCAGGCGAGTCTATGACAAGCGCCGCACTTTCGGGGATCGAGTGCGATACCGGCAAAAACCCGACTGTAAACGTGCCAACCGTCACCTGTTCAGGCCAGGCTGACAGGGTCTGAACCGCGTCTGTCGGATGGGCTTTCTCTTCCATCTTGCGTCGTGCGAGATTTGCGGTGAAAGCGCGTGCATAGATCGGGGCGCCCAAGTCGTCATAGCAATGCGCCACAGCGCCGACATGATCTTCGTGGGCATGGGTGACGAATATCGCCTCAAGCCGGTCGGCACGTTCTTTTAGCCAGTTGATATCGGCATGGATCAGGTCGACACCGGGTGTTGTGTCCATATCTGGGAAGGTTACACCAAGATCGACAAGGATCAGCTTCTCCTTTCCCGGCTTGCCATAGCCATAGACATAGGCATTCATCCCAATTTCGCCTGCCCCGCCCAGGGGCAGATAGATCAGTCGTTCACTGCTCATGTTGAGCCATTTTCCTTGTTATAGCGATGGATCACGGTCAGTCCGTGCATCGTCAAATCGTCTTCTATAGCGTCAAACCCAACATCTGCCTGATCGAACAGAGGCGCAAGCCCCCCGGTTCCCACGACTTTCATCGGCATGCCGTATTCCGTCTTGATCCGGGCAATCAGCCCTTCGATCAGACCGGAATAGCCCCAATACACGCCAGATTGAATGCAGCCAACCGTATTTGTTCCGATCACTTTTTCGGGACGTGTAATGTCGATATGCGGCAACGCGGCGGCCCCCTGGTGCAACGCTTCAAGGCTCAGGTTTACACCTGGGGCGATGATGCCGCCGACATATGCTCCATCCGAAGACACCACGTCAAAGTTGGTGGCCGTTCCAAAATCGACAACAACCACATCCCCGCCATGCCGTTCAAACGCCCCGGCAGCATTGGCCAGGCGATCCGGGCCAGGGACCGTACCCTCGTCTATGCGCGGGCTGACAGGCAGCAGACACTCTGGCTTGCCCACGACCAATGGGCGACAGCCAAAAAACCGGTCCGCAAAGACGCGCAGATTGAAAACCACACGCGGCACGGTCGAGGCGATAATCACATCGGTGATATCAGCTTCGATCTCATAATGTTTGACCAGCGTAGAGTACCAAGTGAAATAGGCATCCGCCGTTCGGGCATGGTGCGTAGACGTGCGCAGCGTGCAGACAAATTCCTCACCGTCCCAGATCGAGAAAACGGTATTGGTGTTGCCGCAGTCGATGGCTAGAAGCATTGGTGCCCCTTTCAGAAAAATACGTCTGCCGCAGGTATGCTGACGCGGCCCTTCGCGGTGTTTAGGACAAGGTTACCCCGTGCGTCCACCGTTTCGAAGGTCCCGACGGTCTCAGTGGTGACAGTACGCGCGGTGATGACCTCACCCAGCTTAGCTGCGCGGGACAACCAGGCAGCGCGGATGGGTTCGAACCCGTAGGTTACAAACTGGGCCTCGAAACGCGCATAGGCCGATGCAAGCTCGGTCAAAAAGTCTTCGGTGGTGACATCTGCCCCTGTCTCGGACAACAGCGAAACCGGCCTTAGCGCACCTGGTTCGACTTTATCTGCAGCCGGTGCCTGCGCGAGATTGACGCCGATGCCGATTGCCAAATGCGAGACGTCCCGCCCCTGCCCGGTACTTTCCAGCAGTATCCCCGCAAGCTTGCCACCGTTCAGCAACACATCATTGGGCCATTTTAGCGACAAACCCGATATGCGTCCGGTGACCGCCACACATGCATCAAACAGGGCCAAGGCGGCGACAAAACTGCGCAGAGCGGCCTGTTCCGGGCGTCCTGCGGGCCGCATCAGCAGCGTTGCGGCAAGATTTCCCTCGGGGTTGGTCCAGACCCGTCCGCGCCGACCGCGCGCCTGTGTCTGGCGGTGCGCCAGGATCCAGACCGGACCCTGTGCCATCGGCGCGATCCGGGCGGCTTCGTTCAGAGTGCTATCGACCTCTTGCAATACATGCAGGCCATATCCATCCGGCCAATCGCTCATGTCACAAGAACATTAGGCCGCGGGCAATGGTCGAAATCAGTTAACAAGCGTCGCCGCTGCAGCTGCCGCTGCGCCCTCAATCCCAAACTGATAGAATACGCCAACCAACATCAATGCAGCTGACCCCATAAGAGCAACCCACAGAACCGGAGACGAATTTGCGTCGATCGGGTCGTCATTCTCGGCACCGAAATACATATAGTATACGATCCGCAGGTAATAGAATGCACCGATCACCGAGGCGATGGCAGACATGATAACCAGACCGGTCAGGCCAGCCTCAATACCCGCTTGCCAGACGCCGAATTTCGCAAAGAACCCAAGCATCGGTGGAACACCGGCAAGGCTGAACATCAGGATCAGCACGGCCAGAGCCTTACCCGGATCGCGTTTGGAATACTGGCGCAAGGCGTCAATGTCGGTAACAGGTTTACCGTCCCGTTCCATCATCAGGATAAAGGCGAAAGTTCCGACATTCATGGTCACGTAAATCGCCAGATACATCAGCATCGCCTTGATACCCAGCTCGGTCCCAGCCGCCAGTCCGATCAGCGCATACCCCATATGGGCAATCGACGAAAACGCCATCAGCCGTTTAATGTCGCGTTGTCCGATGGCAGCCACGGCCCCCAACAGCATAGACAGAACAGACAAGAGTACGATCACCTGCTGCCAGTCCTTTACGACACCTCCAAATGCGTCGTGCAACACGCGGGCAAACAGGGCCATGGCGGCCACTTTGGGCGCCGTGGCGAAGAAGGCAGTGACTGGTGTGGGCGATCCTTCATAGACATCCGGCGTCCACATGTGGAACGGAACAGCCGAAACCTTGAACGCGAGCCCCGAGATCAGGAAGATCAACCCAAACAGCAACCCGAGGGTCACATCGCCGTGGTGAACGGTCTGAATGATGCCCGAGAACAACGTGGTACCCGTAAAGCCGTAGACAAGCGAAGCCCCATACAGCAGTAAGCCCGAGCTAAGCGCGCCCAGAACGAAATATTTCAGGCCAGCCTCGGTGGATTTGGCGCTGTCACGACGCAGCGCAGCCACAACGTATAGCGCCAGCGACTGCAGCTCGAGCCCCATATACAGAGACATCAGGTCACCCGCGCTGACCATCATCATCATGCCGACAGCGGCAAGCGCCACCAGCAAAGGGTATTCGAAACGCAACAACCCGCGGCGGGTCATATAGTCCTGGCTCATCATCAAAACGGCTGCGGCAGATAGCAGGATCGCCACTTTGGCAAAGCGCGCGAATCCGTCATCAACGAACATGCCGTTAAACGCGATGTTCGTTCCGTCGCCATTGGTGGCGATCCAGAACGCCAGCAGCGCCATCAGCCCTGCTGTCACCCAGACCAATGTCGGCGCAAGCCCGTCCTTGGTGGTGTAAACAGCCGCAAGCAATGCCGCCATCGCATATAGTGCCAGAACGATCTCTGGCAGGATAATTGTCAGATCAGCCTGGATCATGTCTCCAAAGCCTCCTTAATGCGAGGCGGCTGTCTGGGTCGCGGTCTCAGCCGCGGCCAGAGCCGTATCATAGTTCGAAATCAGCGCGGCAGTCGAGTTGCCAATCACATCTGTTACTAGCGACGGATACACACCCAACAGGATCGTCATGACGATCAGGGGGGCAAATATCAACCGCTCGCGCGAGCTCATATCAGTCATCGCCTTGAGGCTTTCTTTGATAAGATCCCCAAATACGACCCGACGATACAGCCACAAAGCATATCCCGCCGAGAAGATAACACCGGTCGCGGCCACAGCAGTCACCCAGGTATTGACCTGGAAAGCGCCCATCAGGGTCAGGAACTCTCCGATGAACCCACTGGTGCCCGGCAGGCCGACATTAGCCATGGTGAACAGCATGAAGACCAGCGCGTAGGCAGGCATCCGGATTACCAGACCGCCATAGGCCTCGATTTCGCGGGTGTGCATCCGGTCATAGATCACGCCGACACACAGGAAGAGCGCCGCCGAGATGAACCCGTGGCTGAGCATCTGGAAGATGGCTCCGTCGACACCCTGCTGGTTTGCCGCAAAGATGCCCATGGTGACAAAGCCCATATGTGCGACCGAGGAATAAGCGATCAGCTTTTTCATATCCTCCTGCACCAGAGCAACCAGCGATGTGTAAACCACAGCGATGGCCGACATCCACAGCACCAGATCGGTCATCACCGCCGACCCCACCGGGAACATCGGCAGGCTGAACCGCAGGAAGCCATAGCCACCCATCTTCAACAGGATCGCCGCCAGCACGACCGACCCTGCGGTCGGCGCCTGCACGTGTGCATCCGGCAGCCAGGTGTGGACCGGCCACATCGGCATCTTCACCGCAAATGAGGCAAAGAACGCCAGGAACATCAGCGTCTGCATACCGCCTACGATATGGATGCCCAGAACGGTAAAGCTGTCGGACGAGAAATGATGCGCCATCAGCGCTTCGATATCCGTCGTGCCTGCATCCGCATACATCGCAACCATAGCCACCAGCATCAGCACAGAGCCAAGGAACGTGTAGAGGAAGAACTTGAAGCTGGCATAGATGCGCTCTTTACCACCCCAGATGCCGATGATCAGGAACATCGGGATCAGACCCGCTTCGAAGAACAGGTAGAACAGCACCAGGTCCAGCGCCATGAACACGCCAAGCATCAGCGTTTCCAGCAGCAGGAAAGCAATCATGTATTCCTTGACGCGGTCTGTCACATTCCAGCTGGCCAGAATTGTCAGCGGCATAATGAAAGTGGTCAGCAACACGAACAGGACGCTGATGCCATCCACACCCATCTTGTATTTCAGACCCATCAGCCACTGGCCCTCTTCCACCATCTGGAAGCCGGTGTTTTCAGGATCAAAGCCGGTATAGATGCCAATCGAGACCAGGAAGGTCACCGTCGTCGCAACCATGGCCACCCATTTGGCATTGCGTTGCGCGGCTGCGTCGTCGCCCTGCAGAAACAGCCCCAGAATGGCGGCCGCCGCTGCGGGGATGAAGGTGACGATCGAGAGGATATTGTCCATTAGTGTGCGCCTCCGCCGATCGACATCCAGGTGACCAGGGCAGCAATTCCCAGGACCATCCAGAAGGCATAGGTAAATATGTAACCAGTCTGCGCCTTGCCTGCGAGGCGGGTGAAGAATGGCACGATGCCCATCGCTACCCCGTTCAGGAAACCGTCAATCGTGTTGCCGTCTCCGCGTTTCCACAGGAACCGCCCAAGTGCCAAGGCAGGTTTGACGAAGATCGCGTCATAGATCTCATCAAAGTACCATTTGTTCAGCAGGAACAGATAAAGCGGACGCTGGTTTGCTGCCAAGCGCGCGGGCAACGTCGTATTCACGATATAGAACCAATAGGCCACGATGAAACCAAGCAGCATCGCAACGAAGGGTGAGACCTTGACCCATTTCGGAACAGCATGCGCATCGTCCAGCACATGATTGTCCGGTGCGATGTAGAGCCCGCCTTCTCCGGGCGTCCCAACAAAGGCATAATGGTGATCGCCGCCCTGCGCGTCCTTCTCACCATGGCTGTCCTCCGCGTGACCGGCATCCGCATGCGTATCGTCGCCGTGATCATCTTCGGCATGGGTATCGTCCCCATGCGCGCCCTCTGCCGCGTGGCCATCCACCGAAGCCTCTGCAACCGGAATGCCATAGAACTGGCCGACCTTGTCGGTGTGGCCAAAAAAGTTGCCATACCAGATCATCCCGGCGAAAACCGCACCCAGCGACAGAACGCCCAGCGGAACCAGCATGACCAACGGGCTTTCATGCGCATGGTCATGCGTGTGCTTGTCCCCGCGCGGCTCGCCATAGAAGGTCAGGAAAATCAGACGCCAGCTGTAGAATGACGTAAATACCGCCGCAATCACCAGCATCC
The DNA here is from genome assembly GCF_059609985.1 of Ruegeria sp. YTSA219. Classification (NCBI taxonomy): domain Bacteria; kingdom Pseudomonadati; phylum Pseudomonadota; class Alphaproteobacteria; order Rhodobacterales; family Roseobacteraceae; genus Ruegeria; species Ruegeria sp. YTSA219. Next base: position 120,839 of record NZ_JBXWMT010000007.1, on the reverse strand, counting down.
AGAACGCGTAGCCGGTGCCTCCGGCAAAGGCGCTTTCGATGATGGCATCCTTGGACAAGAACCCCGCAAAACCGAATGTGGTCAGCGGAATGCCAACCCCGGTAATAGCCAGCGTACCGATCATCATCGCCCAAAACGTATAGGGGATTTTCTTCCGTAACCCGCCATATTCCGTCATCTCTTGCTCGTGATGCATCGCGTGAATCACAGAACCGGCCCCAAGGAACAACAGCGCCTTGAAGAACGCATGCGTCAGCAGGTGGAACATCGCTGCCGAATACATCCCGACGCCCGCGGCGACGAACATGTAACCCAGCTGCGAGCAGGTCGAATAAGCGATGACGCGTTTGATATCGGTCTGCACCAAACCCACGGTCGCGGCAAAGAACGCCGTCGACGCACCAAGGAAGGTGATGAACCCGGTCGCACCCGGCGCGAACTCCATCAGCGGCGACATGCGGCAGATCAGGAAGACACCAGCGGTCACCATGGTCGCGGCGTGGATCAGGGCTGATACAGGCGTCGGACCTTCCATCGCGTCCGGCAACCAGGTGTGCAGGAACAACTGTGCCGATTTGCCCATCGCACCGATGAACAGCAGAACGCAGATCACCTCGATCGCGGTCCATTCACCCCACAGGAAGTGCAGCTTCTCTTCGGCCAATGCCGGGGCAGAGGCGAAGATGTCCGAGAAATTGATGCTGTCGGTCAGCAGGAATAGCGCAAAGATGCCAAGCGCAAAGCCAAAGTCCCCAACCCGGTTGACGATAAACGCCTTCATCGCCGCCGCATTGGCGCTTGGCTTGCGGTAATAGAACCCGATCAGCAGATAAGACGCGACGCCCACACCTTCCCAGCCAAAGAACATCTGCACCAGATTATCCGCGGTCACCAGCATCAGCATGGCAAAGGTAAAGAAGGACAGATAGGCAAAGAAGCGTGGCTTATAGCTTTCGCCTTCGCGCCATTGCGGATCGTGATCCATGTAGCCAAAGGAATACAGGTGCACCAGCGCCGAGACGGTCGTCACCACGATCAACATAATCGCGGTCAGCCGGTCCAGACGAATGGCCCAGCTTGTCGACAGCGAGCCGCTTTCGATCCAGCGCATGATCTCGATCTGCTGGGTGTGGCCGTCGAACGTCAGGAAGACGATCCACGACAGCAAACAGGCCAGAAACAGCAGGCCCGTGGCGGTCCACATGGCGGCTTTCTCGCCTATGAACTTCCAGCCGAACCCGCACAGGATCGCGCCCACTAGCGGGGCAAAGAGGATGGTGGTTTCCATGTGCCCTTACCCCTTCATCATATTGACATCTTCAACCGCGATCGAGCCGCGGTTGCGGAAGAAGCAGACCAGAATGGCCAGCCCGATCGCCGCTTCGGCCGCCGCCACGGTCAGCACGAACAGCGTAAACACCTGCCCGACCAGATCGCCCAGGAAGCTGGAGAACGCCACAAGGTTGATATTCACCGCCAGCAGCATCAGTTCGATGCTCATCAGCAGGATGATGACGTTCTTGCGGTTCAGGAAGAGACCGAAGATGCCGATGACGAACAGCGTCGCCGCGACCGTAAGATAGTGTTCAAGTCCGATCATCGTCTCATAGTCCCTCGAATTTCTCTTTCCCGTTACGGAGCTCTGGAAAAGCCGCCGCACAGGCGCAGTTTTCATTCGTTTCCGTGATTTCGCTGACGTCGAAGGCTTTCTGATCGAATGTCTTTTTCACCGAATCCCACGAATGGCTTGCACCACCTTTGGCCAGTTTTTGTAGGGTTTCACTTGCCTCGTCAGTTCGATCCAGAAGGGTATTGTCGTATTCCCTGTTGAGTTGCGTCACGACATTAAGTGTTTGCCCAGTCTCGCAAGCTGAAATTTTTAGGAATGTCGATTCCGTGCATCCCAATTCTTCGTCGCAAAGACCGCCGGCTTCGTAGAAAGCTACAACTCCGTCACCGATCACTTGGTGCTCAGTTGCAATCCAATGATGGGACAACAACGGCAGGCCATCGCACTCCGTTATTGGAAACGCGACTACTGACAAAGGCATACTTGCCACAGCAAAACCAGATATGATGGCACTGAACCTCACAACCCCTGCCCCGGTTTCACGTCCTTCAACTCCATCGCTTTGGCCGGGTCGCGCATCATCTGGCCGATGATGTCCTGACGCTTGATGTCCTGACGGTGGCGCAGCGTCAGCACGATGGCGCCGATCATGGCCACCAGCAGAATCAGGCCCGCCAGTTGGAACAGAAGGAAGTATTGGTCGTAAAGGATGACACCCAGTGCCTCGGTATTGTGACGATCCACCGGAACCGGCTGTGCCAGATTGGCGGAAGCACCCTGCGCGCTGTCCCAAGCCCCAAAGGCCATGACAAACTGCATCAGGATAACCAGACCGATCAGCAGGGCCAGCGGCATATAGCGCGCCATCTCGGCCTTGAGCTCAGCAAAATCCACGTCCAGCATCATCACGACGAACAGGAACAAAACCGCGACCGCGCCGACATAGACGATGATCAGCAGCATCGCCACGAACTCAGCCCCCAGCAGCACAAACAATCCTGCCGCGGACAGGAAGGACAGGATCAACCACAGCACGGAATGCACCGGCTGGCGGCTGATCACCGTGAACAGCCCGCCGGTGATGGCGCTGATGGCGAACAGATAGAAGGCAAAGACGGTCATTGATCCTCATCCTCGTTATCGCCCATGACCTCTTGCGCCAATTCCAGCGCGCGCGTCATGGCCGGGATGCCGGCAAAGACCGACATCTGACCGATCGTTTCCACGATCTCTTGTTTCTTGGCACCGGCTTCCACAGCGTGGCGCACGGTCTGACGCACCGCCGCATCCGCCTGCGCGCCCTGACAGGTCAGCCCGGCCAGTGTCAGCAACAGGCGCGTTTTGGCATCCAACCCGTCCTTGTTGACGGTGTTGCCGAACATCATCTCCATGACTTCTTTCGGCATGGTCGGCCATAGAGTTTCGAACCCTTTGGGCGAGAAGCTCTCCATCGCAGGGTTCATCGCCTTGGCCATGTCCTGCGCCTGCTTCATCATCAGCTCAAACGGATTTGTCGGGGCGTCAGTCATCGGTACGGCGCGTCCATTTCCAGATTGCGGGCGATCTCGGCTTCCCAGCGCTCACCGTTGTCGAGCAGTTTTTCCTTGTCGTAGAACAACTCTTCGCGGGTTTCCGTGGCGAATTCGAAATTCGGACCTTCGACGATGGCATCGACCGGGCAGGCCTCTTGGCAGAAACCGCAATAGATGCACTTGGTCATGTCGATGTCATAGCGCGTGGTACGGCGGCTGCCATCTTCGCGCGGTTCGGCGTCGATTGTAATGGCCTGTGCAGGGCAGATCGCCTCGCAGAGTTTGCAGGCAATACAGCGTTCTTCACCGTTGGGGTAACGACGCAGGGCGTGCTCACCGCGAAAACGCGGAGACAGAGGACCCTTTTCATGCGGGTAGTTCAGGGTGGCCTTCGCTGCGAAGAAATACTTCAGCCCCAACTTCATGCCGACCCAGAAATCCTGTAGAAGAAAATACTTGGCGGCGCGGGTGTAGTCGATTTGGGTCATGTCAGCCTCCTACGCTCCAACGGGCGAATGCCCCCCAGAACCAGTCGAATTTCGCCGCAAAGGCCACGAAGACTACCCAAGCCAGCGAGAAGGGCAGGAAGACTTTCCAACCCAGCCGCATCAGCTGGTCATAGCGGTAGCGCGGCGTGATCGCCTTGACCATTGCGAAGAGGAAGAAGAAGAACGCCATCTTCGCGACCATCCACAACACGCCGTCGGGCAGGCCCGGGATCGGGGACAGCCAGCCGCCGAAAAACAGCAGCGTGGTCAGCGCGCACATCAGGAAAATGGCGATATATTCGCCAGCCATGAACAACAGGAAAGGCGTGGCCGAGTATTCGACCTGATAGCCCGCGACCAGTTCGGATTCCGCCTCTGGCAGGTCAAACGGTGGGCGGTTGGTTTCGGCCAGCGCCGAGATGAAGAACAGGAAGACCATTGGGAAATGCGGCAACCAGTACCAGCTGAAGAACCCAAAGCGCCCGTCTTGCGCATGCACGATGTCACCGAAGTTCATCGACCCGGTCGACAGGATCACACCGATGATGATCAGACCAATCGAGACCTCGTAGGAAATCATCTGAGCGGCAGAGCGCAATGAGCCAAGGAAAGGGTACTTTGAGTTCGACGCCCACCCCCCCATGATCACGCCATAAACCTCCAACGAGGACACGGCGAAGACATACAGGATGGCGACATTTATATCCGACAGCACCCAGCCGTCGTTGAACGGAATCACGGCCCAGGCGATCATCGCCAGAACAAATGAGGTCAACGGCGCGAGGATAAAGACGGTGCGGTCTGCACCCGCTGGGATAACCACCTCTTTAACAACATATTTCAGCGCATCGGCCACCGATTGCAGCAGGCCATAGACGCCCACCACGTTGGGGCCACGGCGCATCTGAACCGCCGCCCAGATCTTCCGGTCTCCATAGACAAGGAACAACAGCGAGATCATCACAAAGGCCACAACGGCAAGCACTTGTGCCAGAATGATGAGGGCTATTCCGCCTGGGGTGTTAAAGAATTCAGCCATTGGTCCTCACACCGTGGGTATTCCGTTTTCCGCACGAAATGCTAAGGCCATGTGCCTGCGTAAAGTGCGTCTGGGTCGGCGCGTTGGTGTAAACAGCATCTGCAGCCTCTACGCCACCCTTTTTATTCCGTTTCATAGGCAAAACAGGGGCGAGCCCCTGTCCGACCAGCACAGGGTCGAAATGCGATATGACAGAGTTTCGGTTCATTCCGCCGCGATCTTTTCGCCTTTGCGTGCCTGCGTCTGCGCCGATAGCTCAGCCATCAACTGCGAGGCCCGTGCAATCGGGTTGCTCAGGTAGAAGTCCTTGACGGTGTGACGGAAGCTCGCCTTGCCCAGAGGGCCGAGCTTCAGCGCCTGAACCTCGTTTTCGATCACCTCGTCGATACGGGCCAGATGCGGCACCGCCTCGATCAGCGCGGTGCGTAGTTGCGCCAGCGAGTCATAAGGCAGCGTCGCACCCAGTTCGGCAGACAAAGCGCGCAGGATCGCCCAGTTTTCCTTCGCCTCACCTGGTGCAAACCCGGCACGCATCGCCAGTTGCGGGCGGCCTTCGGTGTTCACGAACAGGCCGTTTTCCTCGGTATAGGCTGCGCCCGGCAGGATCACGTCGGCGCGGTGCGCACCTCGATCGCCATGGCTGCCCTGATAGATGACAAAGGCGCCGTCGCCGATTTCAACTTCATCGGCACCGAGATTATAGATCACATCCGCCGCGCTGATTGTATCCATGCCACCTTCGTTGGTGGCATCGACATCCATAGAACCAACACGTGAGGCGGCTGTGTGCAGGACAATCAAACCGCTTTCGGTATTCGCCGCAATGGTTTGCGCAGCGGCCAAAACCGCAGCGCCATCCGCTTCCTGCAATGCACCCTGACCAATGATGACCAACGAGCGTTTGCCCTTGACCTCATCATCTCCGCCCATATCCACCACCTGCTGCAATGCCGCACGATCATCGCCGACATGGTGGTAATCATAGGTCAGATCGACTGCTGGACCGACCACAGCAATCTCAGCCCCATGCGCCCAGGCTTTGCGAATGCGCGCGTTCAGCACCGGCGCCTCATCACGCGGGTTGGTTCCGATCAGCAGAATGCGCTCGGCGCTGTCGATATCTTCGATCGCAGCGGTCCCGGCATAGGCCGCGCGGTTGCCCGTTGGCAACTTGGCGCCATCGGTACGGCATTCGACAACCCCGCCCTGCCCTTCAATCATCTGCTTCAGAGCAAACGTAGCCTCGACCGGGGCCAAGTCGCCCACGATACCGGCGGGCTTTTCAGCCCCTTTCAACGCCTCGGCCGCTTTGGTCAACGCCTCGGGCCACGTCGCCGGGCGCAGCTTACCGTTTTCACGCAAGTATGGCTTGTCCAGCCGCTGACGACGCAGGCCGTCCCACACAAACCGCGTCTTATCACTGATCCATTCTTCGTTCACGCCATCATGATTGCGCGGCAAAAAGCGCATGACTTCGCGCCCTTTGGTATCCACACGAATGTTCGAACCCAATGCATCCATCACGTCGATGCTTTCGGTCTTGGTCAGTTCCCAAGGGCGCGCGGTAAAAGCATAGGGTTTCGAGGTCAGCGCCCCGACGGGGCACAAGTCGATGATATTACCTTGCAGATTCGAATCCAGCGTCTGGTTCAGATATGACGTGATCTCGGCGTCTTCGCCCCGTCCGGTTTGACCCATCTGAGTGATCCCGGCCACTTCGGTTGTAAAGCGCACGCAGCGGGTGCAACTGATGCAGCGGGTCATCGCGGTACCAACCAGCGGACCCAGATCCAGATCATCGACCGCGCGCTTGGCTTCCTTAAACCGCGTGCCCGACATCCCATAAGCCATCGCCTGATCCTGCAGATCGCACTCGCCACCCTGATCGCAGATCGGGCAATCCAGCGGGTGGTTGATCAGCAAGAACTCCATCACTCCTTCGCGGGCCTTCTTGACCATGGGCGAGTTGGTTTTGACCACCGGTGCTTGCCCTTCCGGCCCCGGACGAAGATCGCGCACCTGCATGGCACAAGAGGCCGCAGGTTTAGGCGGCCCCCCAACAACTTCGACCAGACACATCCGGCAGTTCCCGGCAATCGACAGACGCTCGTGATAGCAAAAGCGCGGCACTTCAACCCCGGCCTGTTCGCAGGCCTGAATCAGGGTCATCGCACCATCGACTTCGATTTCCTGTCCGTCGATGTTAACTTTGCGGAGGTCAGACATGATTTAAACTACCCTTTCAGGAATGTGCCGATAGCAGATTTTTTGGCGATTTCGCTTCGCCCTGCCGAGCACATCGTATCTGGAACGCCAATCACGATGCCGTTTCCTTGGATATAACGAATAGCGTCGTCCTGTATCCGCTTCCGCGGCAAATTTCTTTCGAGATAGACAAAATCACTTTCCCGATACCCCTTGGCTTCTAGGTCGTCAGCTACCGTTTTCATGCTTTGCCTGATCTGCGATCGATTGAGCGACAAATTCGGACAACCGCCTGCAATCTGCTCTGCCATAGCGTTGGCAAAGGCCACATCATAGAGGCTCTGCGGAACCTGTGTACGAAACTGAGCGCGAGATGTGTCAGCGTCCAAAGCTTGGCTGGATGTTGACTCGCATCCAGCTAAGACCAAAAGCAAAACACCAGCAAAGCCCGTCATCAAAGCTCTGAAACCCATACTCAATTCGCCCTCAAATACACGCCGATGGCGCTGTTTCTTTCAATTTCCGCACGACCAAGCGTACAGAAGGAATTCGGCCGGTCATACGACACGCCATTTTGGGCCAGATAGGCCTCGCCCTTGGCGCGCATTCGGTCTTTTTCTGCATCCGAATCGACATAAGAACGGATTTCACTGTCGGAATAGCCCAACTGGTTCGCTTTCGACCGCAAGCCCCACATCACACCAATCGCCTTCATACGCCGTCCGCTGATGGAGGGGCAGTATTCCGAAATTTCGTTCGCGATTGCGATGTAATAGAGTTCGTTGTCGATCTCTTTGACTTCGCGCAAGGGAGGTTTAGCCAAAGCAACCGCAGGCAGTGTCAGCGCCGTTGCAACGGCAAGCATTTTGATACCAGACATGACAAATCCTTTCGTCTTGGAAAGACCAAGACGACGGAGGCCAGCATTGCTATGCAATAGCAATGGGCCTGTCACGGCGTGATATGCAAAAACCCGCTTCATGGACGGCGGCAGCTCCCGGCAAAGGTTAGTCTGTCATCGTTGATCTGAAGGTTTTGTGGTTCGGTATCCGGCCCGACCTTCCAGTCGATCCTGGAGGATCCGAAATTCGCGATGCAAAACTTAGTGCCCTCATAACGGCCAGCCTCGCGCGCACCATCCAATGAGGCAGATACTCCTTTGATCACAACGGTGAAATCCGAAGGAGACGCTTTTTTGTTGATGTGCTTTGCTTTGGCTCTGAACGACTTGCCATCGAATAGAATACGATCTTCCGAAGGCTTAATCAGCCCGCAGGCCGAAACCGCCACCAGCAGTAAAACTGCGCCGATGAGGGAACCATTCTTGGTTCTGGTCACAAGATCAACAGTTCGTTCAATCATTAAAACGCCGCCACCAATGCCATGATCCCCATCACGAACATGCAAAGCCAGGCAACCACGTAAAGAACCGAGCGCAAGCCAGAGTTCGGCTTACCCAGTCCACGCAGATGAACAAACAGCATTGCCAGACGCGAAACCAGTGCCACGGAGGCGAGCAAGTTTACCCAAAACGGGCTGACCCCCAACAAAATTGCCGCTATCGTCACAGCCGCAAAAGCAGGAAGCGTTTCAGTGCCGTTCAGATAGGCACGGTTCAACCGATAGGCCCTGTCTGAATAATCTTGCTCGGGCGTGGCGCCTGGCGCCAGCCCCTTACCCTGTTTGGCCATTGCCGAAAATGGGGCTAGGAACAGGACGACGAGGGTGAAGATCATCACCGATGCAAGTGCATGGCCATAGTCCGAAAATACTTCCATTTGAATCACTCCGCTGCCATCGCACCCGTGCGGCCCGATTTCTGGGCCTTGATGCGGTCTTCGATTTCTTCCCGGAAATTGCGGATCAGGCCCTGGATTGGCCAGGCTGCCGCATCACCGAGGGCACAGATCGTGTGGCCTTCCACCTGTTTGGTCACGTCAAACAGCATGTCGATCTCTTCCAACTCGGCCTCACCGCGCACAAGGCGGTCCATGACGCGCATCATCCATCCGGTGCCTTCGCGACACGGCGTGCACTGACCGCAGCTTTCATGTTTGTAAAACTTCGACAATCGCCAGATCGCTTTGATTATATCTGTGGATTTATCCATCACGATCACCGCAGCCGTACCCAGGCCCGAGCCCAGATCGTTGCGCAGGTGGTCAAAGTCCATGATCGCGTCGCGCATATTCTCACCGCGCACACAGGGCACCGACGAACCACCCGGAATAACCGCCAGCAAATTGTCCCAGCCGCCGCGAATGCCGCCGCAATGGGTTTCGATCAGCTGTTCAAACGGGATCGACATTGCCTCTTCGACCACACAGGGGTTGTTCACATGGCCCGAGATCGCAAACAGCTTGGTGCCTGCATTGTTCTGACGGCCAAAGCCTGCGAACCAGTCGGCCCCGCGACGCAAGATCGTCGGCACTACCGCAATGGATTCCACATTGTTCACCGTGGTCGGGCACCCATACAGACCTGCGCCCGCCGGGAACGGTGGCTTCATCCGCGGCATGCCCTTTTTGCCCTCAAGGCTTTCGATCAGGGCAGTTTCTTCACCACAGATATAGGCGCCCGCCCCGTGATGCAGAAACAAGTCGAAATCCCAGCCTGACCCAGCGGCGTTCTTGCCCAACAAACCGGCGTCATAGGCTTCGTCAATCGCGGCCTGCAGCGCCTCACGCTCGCGGATGTATTCCCCGCGCAGGTAGATATAGCAAGTATGCGCATTCATCGCGAAAGAGGCTATCAGGCAGCCTTCGATCAGCGTATGCGGATCGTGGCGCATGATTTCACGGTCTTTGCAGGTGCCAGGCTCGGATTCATCCGCGTTCACCACCAGATAGGACGGGCGACCGTCACTTTCCTTGGGCATGAAGGACCACTTCAGACCGGTTGGAAAACCCGCGCCGCCCCGGCCGCGCAGCCCTGAATCCTTCATCGTCTGGATGATCCAGTCGCGCCCGTTGCCGATCAGGCCAGCAGTGCCGTCCCAATGCCCCCGGGTCTGTGCACCGCGCAAAGTACGCTCGTGCATCCCGTAGATGTTGGTAAAGATCCTGTCCTGATCCTTCAGCATCATGTATTACCTTCAGCTGTCCTGACGCATGCGCCAGAGTTGAAATATGTTGACGCCCGCATAGATGAAACCGGCCAGCGCGGCAAAATCAAACAACAGCGCATAGCGTCCCGGCAGTTCCATCGCAGGGCCAATGAACATCGTCATGGCAAGCCAGATCAGCATGGTCACGGCGATGACCACCCCGATATGTCGACCCTTGCGGGCCATGGCCTGTTCCTTGTCCTTGTCCATCTTGTCCTAAATGCCCAGAGCGGGCACACATCCTAGTCTTCGTATGTACCGTCGTCCTTGGCCCGCTTGGCGAACTCGGTTTCTTCACCCGCCGCCAGCTTGGTGGCCTGATCAATCCAGCCGTCTCTCTCGATCCGGCCTTTGAACTTCAGCCGCGCATCAACCCAGGCAACCTGCTCAGGCGTCCATTTGGCGATCTGATCATAATGATAGAAGCCCAGCTCGTTCAGCGTCTTCTCAAGCTTAGGCCCGACACCTTTAAGCAGCTTCAGATCGTCCGACTTGCCGTCCCGCGCACCCGAAAGCGTATCGGGCTGGTCTTCTTTGACCGCCTTCGCTTCAGCCGCTTGTTTCACCGCAGGTTTGGCAGGTGCGGGGGCCTTGGGAGGTTTCGGAGCAGCCTTTGTCGCCGCTGCCTTGCCATCCTTGCCCAGCCATGGCGTAAGGATCGGAACCTCGGTCCCGTCGATGCGTTTGACGGTATCCCCCAGATCAGTCGCCAACTGAACGCTGGCATTATACTGGGTTCGGCCGCTGTCATATTCGGACAGGCTGGTCAGCCCCTTCAGAGGCTCTGCCGCATAGCGCCCGTTCTGAGGGCCCGGTGTCGGCACTTTGCCAGCGGCCAGATCGTCGATGATCTTGCCAAAACCCTCAGCGGTCAGGTCTTCGTAATAGTCCTTGCCGATCTGCGCCATCGGCGCGTTGGTGCAAGAGCCCAGGCATTCGACCTCTTCCCAACTCAGCTTGCCATCGGCGGACAAAGCATGCGGCTTGGCGGCGATCTTGTCCTTGCAGACCGCAATCAAATCCTCGGCCCCGCAGATCATGCAAGAGGTAGTCCCGCAGACCTGAATATGCGCCACCGAGCCAACCGGCTGCAGCTGAAACATGAAGTAGAACGAGGCAACTTCGAGCACGCGGATATAGGCCATGCCCAGCATGTCAGCGACAGATTCAATCGCCGGACGGCTCAGCCAGCCCTCTTGTTCTTGCGCGCGCCATAGCAGAGGGATCACCGCGCTGGCCTGACGGCCCTCGGGATACTTGGTGATCTGCGCTTCGGCCCATTGCTGGTTGGCAGCGGTGAAGGCAAAGCTTTCGGGTTGTTCTGGATGAAGGCGGCGGAGCATTAAGCACATTCCCCATTTTCTGCCAATCCAAGTTTCCATAAATTTGGATCATTTGAATTATTGGACGAGATCACTTTGGCGTCCACTAGATCAAAAATGGCCCACAAAAATGGCTCTTGTCCGGCGGGACAGTTCTCAACGCCTGACCCCGCCAACAATCTAGAATACACCATGCAGCTTTCTGATGAGCTAAGTTTGCTCAACACATAGTTCGAAGCGCGCTCTTCAAGCGATCTGTAGTGCTCGAACACCTCCGGAAACTCGTCAACCGGATAACAACCTTTCGTTGCCCTACAGTCGGCTACTTTCTCCAGAATGTCTGGGGATAGAAAGAGGCAAAAATCACTCAAAGGCGCCGCCGATACCGCATGGCCCATAGGAAGGATAGCTAAGGTAAACGCTAAGAGCTTCTTCACCGATCAATCTCCCCGAACACAACGTCCATGGTGCCGATGATGGCTGCGACGTCGGCCAGTTGGTGGCCTCCGGCGATGTGATCCATGGCTTGCAGGTGCAGGAAGCCCGGCGCGCGCAGTTTGGCCCTGTAAGGCTTGTTGGTGCCATCGGCGACCAGATAGACGCCGAATTCGCCCTTCGGGGCCTCGACGGCGGCATAGACCTCGCCCGCGGGCACGTGGAAGCCTTCGGTATACAGCTTGAAGTGATGGATCAGGCTTTCCATCGAGGTTTTCATATCCGAGCGTTTGGGCGGGGTGATCTTGCCGCGGGCCAGCACATCTCCGGGGCATTCGCGGATTTTGGCGATGGCCTGACGGATGATCAGCAAGGACTGGCGCATCTCTTCCATGCGGCAGAGATAGCGGTCATAGCAGTCGCCGTTCTTGCCGACCGGAATCTGGAACTCGAATTCGTCATAACATTCATAGGGCTGCGCGCGGCGCAAATCCCAGGCCAGCCCCGATCCGCGTACCATGACACCCGAGAAACCGTATTTCTGGATGTCATCCTCGGTCACCACGCCAATATCGGCGTTGCGCTGTTTGAAGATGCGGTTTTCGGTCAGCAGACCATCAATGTCGTCGAGAATGGTGGGGAATTCGTGGCTCCACGCCTCGATATCGTCCAGCAGTTCCGGCGGCAGGTCCTGATGCACACCGCCGGGGCGGAAATAGGCCGCGTGCAGGCGGGCACCACAGGCGCGTTCATAGAACACCATCAGCTTTTCGCGCTCTTCAAACCCCCAGAGCGGCGGGGTCAGCGCCCCCACATCCATCGCCTGCGTGGTCACGTTCAGCAAGTGGTTCAGGATGCGCCCGATCTCGGAATACAGCACCCGGATCAGAGAACCTCGGCGCGGCACCTCAACTCCGGTCAGCTTTTCAATGGCCAGACACCAGGCATGTTCCTGGTTCATCGGCGCAACGTAGTCGAGACGATCGAAATACGGCAGGTTCTGCAGATACGTCCGGCTTTCCATCAGCTTTTCGGTGCCACGGTGCAACAAACCGATATGCGGGTCGCAACGCTCAACAATCTCGCCATCCAGCTCAAGCACAAGCCGCAAAACCCCGTGCGCCGCAGGGTGTTGCGGGCCAAAGTTAATGTTGAAATTGCGGATCTTCTGTTCTCCGCTCAGCGCGTCCGTGCTGCCGTCATCATATCTTGAGCCGTCCATCAACGCCCCCGCTTATTCTTTTTTGCATCAGCCCGAACCCGGACCTTTTCGGCCTCGGCCGCCTTGGCTGCAGCCCCCGCCAGAAGGACCCCCAGCGCACCCAGCACGATCAGTTCCCCCAGCATCATCATCTCAGCGGCGCTCCAGCTCTTGCAGTTTCAGCCCGACCCACCACAGCAACGCGATCGTGCCAAAGGGGATCAGACAGAGCAGGCACCAGTATTTGTTAATCCCGAAGAACGGCAAAATCTTCACCATCGGGATGATGGTCAGTGCAGATAGGATCAGCCACCAAATGCCACCCATTATTCGCTCTCCTGTTTCTCATCGCCGGGCAGGATGTAATTCGCACCCTCCCACGGAGACATGAAATCAAACTGACGGTATTCCTGCACCAGATTGACCGGCTCATAGACCACACGCTTTTGCGCCTCGTCATAACGGACCTCGGTATAACCGGTGGTCGGGAAATCCTTGCGCAGCGGATAGCCACGAAAGCCATAGTCGGTCAGGATTCGCCGCAGATCAGGATGGCCCGAGAAAAGGATGCCGAACATATCGAACACCTCGCGCTCGAACCAGTTGGCCGAAGGGTGAACGTCGACAATCGACGGCACCATGTCATCCTCACGGATCGACACGCGCAGGCGGATACGCTGGTTCTGGTACATCGACAGGAAGTGATAGACCACATCGAACCGCTTGGCCCGCTCGGGATAGTCAACGGCTGTGATGTCCACCAGGGTCGAGAACTTGCAACTGGCATCGCCCTTCAGAAATTCGATAAATTCCACAAGGTTCGACGGGGCCACGTCCACGTTCAACTCATCATGGGTGACATCCCAGGACAGAACGCAATCGGTCCGTTTGAGTTCCAGCTGCGCGCCGAGTTCTTTGAGTGCTTCGCTCATTGCCCTCTCCTCAGCGTACAATGGTGCCGGTGCGGCGGATTTTGCGCTGCAGCTGCATCAGACCATACAACAGCGCCTCAGCCGTCGGAGGGCAACCGGGCACGTAGATATCGACCGGCACAATGCGGTCACAGCCGCGCACAACAGAATAGGAATAATGGTAATACCCGCCGCCGTTGGCGCAGGATCCCATCGAGATCACATAGCGCGGCTCGGGCATCTGGTCATAGACCTTACGCAGCGCAGGCGCCATTTTGTTGGTAAGCGTTCCGGCCACAATCATCACATCCGACTGACGTGGGGACGCGCGTGGCGCGATACCAAACCGTTCTGCATCATAACGCGGCATCGAGGTATGCATCATCTCAACTGCGCAACAGGCCAGCCCGAAGGTCATCCAGTGCAACGACCCGGTGCGCGCCCAATTGATGATATCCTCGGTCGAAGTTAGCAGGAACCCTTTGTCCTGCAGCTCGGCATTCAGGGCCTGGGTGGCGACTTCTTTATCGACGCCAGCGGTGTTTGCACCCGTCATCACTCCCATTCCAGGGCCCCTTTCTTCCATTCATAGGCAAAGCCGATGGTCAGAACGCCCAGGAATACTATCATGGACCAGAAGCCCACATCGCTGATGTCCTTGAAACCGACGGCCCAGGGAAACAGAAACGCGATTTCCAGATCGAAGATGATGAAGAGAATCGAAACCAGGTAAAACCGGACGTCGAATTTCATGCGCGCATCGTCGAAGGCGTTGAACCCGCACTCGTATGCGCTGACCTTTTCCGGGTCGGGATTGCGGACGGCCAGCACCACAGCGGCAAGAATCAGGACGATTCCAAGGCCCGCAGCGACGACCAGAAACACCAGGATCGGGAGGTACTCCCGCAGCAGGTCTTCCACGAATAGCTCCTTTCCTGCGCGTGCCCCGTAGGGGAGCGCCGTCAATTAGCGTGTTGACTGGACATTCTCTATCCGCGCGGGGTCAGAGGGTCAACCAAACACAACCGCATGGCACCCTAATATTCCGTTTCATTCCAGCCGAACTTCGATCCGTGAAACGCCCAGACCGACAGAACGTAAACCTAACTATTCCATACAGGTTTTCGCTTGTCGAAGAATGCGCTGATTCCCTCATGCGCCTCGTCAGTTTCCCAGCGCGCAACCAGCGCCCGGATCGTTTGGTCGATAACGGGATCGTCAACACGCGGCCCCAGACTATGGACCAAGGCCTTGGCCGAGGCCACCGCACCAGGCGCACATGACAAATAGGGTTCAACCTCGGCCTCGACAGCGTCCGCCAGATCTTCTGCTGAGACCGTTTTGGCCAACAGGCCCAAATCGACGGCCTCGGCCGCGTCAAACAATCGGGCCGACATAAAGACCCGCCGCGCACGTGCCGCCCCCATCCGAGCGACAACATAGGGGCCGATGGTGGCCGGGATCAGACCCAGTCGCGTCTCGGTCAGGCCCATTTTGAGGGTCTCGACACCTACTGCCACGTCGCAGACGGCGGCAAGGCCCACGCCGCCACCGAAGGCGTTGCCCTGTAACGCTCCGATCAGCGGTTTGGGCATCACGTTCAACGCCTGCAACATCTCGGCCAGTTTGCGTGCTTCGACAAAGCGTGTCTGAGGATCCGCTGCCATCTGGTCCTGCATCCAGCCCAGATCCCCACCGGCACAAAAGCTTTTGCCTGCTCCGGTCAGAACGACGACGCGCACAGTTCCATCGCTGCCCAACTGTACTGCCGCTTGTGTCAGTTCCCGGATCATCTGCGCGGACATCGCATTATGCTTTTCCGGGCGGTTCAGCGTCAGGGTTGCAACGCCACGTGGATCAACCGTGACCGAGATCGTTTCAAACATCGCCTACTCCGCCCTCATGGCCAGTGCCATTTGTGCCGCTTGTTCCACGATCCCCAGATCAAGTCCCGTTTCATATCCAAGACGCTCTAAATGCGCGACCACGGCTTCGGTGGCCACGTTCCCTGCGGCGCCGGGTGCATAGGGGCAACCGCCCAACCCCCCGACTGCTGAGTCAAATGTCCGCACGCCCAGCGTCAATGCAGCGTCGATATTGTCGATGGCCCGACCATTGGTGTCGTGGAAATGTCCCGCCAAGCGGGTAACAGGCACCGTCTCACGCACCGCCAGAAGCATATGGGCGATAGTGTCCGGTGTTCCCTGCCCGATCGTATCTCCCAGCGATACCTCATAGCAACCCAGCGCAAATAGTGTGTCCGCAATCTCGGCCACCTTCTCGGGTGGGGTCGGACCATCATAGGGGCAGTCGGTCACGCAGGACACGTAACCGCGCACTGGCAGGTCAATATGGCGCGCAGCCTCTAGGATCGGTTTGAACCTCTCAATGGATTCGGCGATGGTCGCGTTGAGATTGGCCTTCGAGAACCCTTCCGAGGCAGACGCGAATACGGCAATCTCATCCGCTTTGGCAGACAAGGCGTCCTCGTACCCGCGCATATTTGGCGTCAGCGCCGCATAGCGCACCTTACCAACCCGCTGGATCCCGGCCAGAACACCGGCACTGCCAGCCATCTGGGGCACCCATTTCGGAGACACAAAACTGGCAACTTCGATCCGATTGAAGCCCGCCTTGCTCAGGCAATCGATCAGAGCGACCTTCTCGGCAACAGGAATTTCCCGCTGTTCGTTCTGCAGCCCATCACGTGGCCCTACTTCAAAAATGTCGACCCGTTCACCCATAGCTTTCGCCTCCCGTTATGCCGTGTTGTCCCGACTGTGCCACGTTGCGGCGCAGCGGGACAGATCATTCCTCCTCCAGCCGGACCAGCGCCGCGCCGGCCTCGACCTGAGCGCCCGTTTCGGCCAGCACCTCGGCGATCACGCCATCACGGGCAGCCAGCAAGGAATGTTCCATTTTCATCGCTTCCAGAATGGCCAGTCGATCACCTTCTGAAACGGCTTGCCCTACGGTGGCGAACATGGCCTTGACCAGACCGGGCATCGGCGCCTCGACCACATTGGTATCGCCCAAGGCGCTTGCATCGCGATCCAGCGGATCGACATGCTCAAACACTTGCCCATAGTCATCGAATACTGTGATTGTCGCACCAGCCAGTGCCACGGGCGGCATCGGGCGATCATCAATGTACCAGCCTCCATTGCGCCGTTGCGCCAGAACCGTTGTGTCCTTGATCTGCCAGACCTGCCGGTCAGGTCCTTCGACCTGTACGTCTAGATCAATGAGCTCGCTATCGTACTTCAACTGGACGGCCCGGTGCAGCGGCGCCCACAGGCTGAAACCCGTGTCGGGCCCGGTCTCGACCAGATCAAGCGCCGTCATGGCTGCTGCAACAATCAAGCCCGCGCGCGCATCAGAAGTTCGGACCAGCCCGTCGATATCCCGACCGATCAGCCCGGTATCGACATCGCCCGCCACAAATCCGGGGTGCCGGGTCAGCGCGCCAAGAAACGAGAGATTCGTGACCGTCCCGGCAACCTCGGTCCGCCGAAGAACCCGGTGCAGGTTTTCCAGCGCCACTGCACGCGTCGGGCCATGCACCACGACCTTGGCAATCATCGGATCGTACCAGGGGCTGATTGTATCGCCGGACCGCACTCCGCTATCGGCGCGGCATTCCGCAGGAAAGCGCAGATGTGTCAGCGTACCTGTTGCGGGCAAAAACCCTTTGGGCACGTCCTCGGCGTAAAGCCGGGCTTCGAACGCATGCCCGTTGATCGTCAGGTCATCCTGCGTTTTTGGCAACGCCTCACCCGAGGCGACTCGCAACTGCCATTCGACCAGATCAACGCCGGTAATCGCCTCGGTCACGGGGTGTTCCACCTGCAAGCGCGTGTTCATCTCCATGAACCAGAACCGATCCGGGCGCAGCCCGTCCGATGCATCAACGATGAACTCAACCGTACCTGCGCCTTTGTAGCCAATCGCCTCGGCGGCGCGCACGCCCGCCTGCCCCATGGCCTCACGCATTTCAACCGTCATTCCGGGCGCCGGAGCTTCTTCGATCACCTTCTGGTGCCGCCGCTGCAGCGAACAATCGCGTTCGAACAGATGCACCGCCTGGGTGCCATCGCCGAACACCTGCACCTCGATATGCCGGGGCTTGGAAACGAATTTTTCGACCAGAACGGCATCGTTGCCAAAGGCGGTTTTCGCCTCTCCCCGCGCACTGTCTAGAGCCTCAGTAAAGTCTTCGGGGTGCTCTACCAGCCGCATGCCCTTGCCGCCGCCCCCCGCAACGGCCTTGATCAGCACTGGATATCCGATGGTCTGGGCCGCGCCCGCCAGATGATCAGGGTCTTGGTTATCGCCGTGATAACCCGGAACCACGGGCACGCCCGCCAGCTCCATCAACACTTTTGCCGCGTCTTTGAGGCCCATCTTGCGGATCGCATCCGCCGAGGGCCCGATAAAGATCAGACCCGCAGCCTCAACCGCGTCAACGAAACCGGGGTTTTCAGACAGAAACCCATAGCCCGGATGAATCGCCTGCGCGCCCGTATCCAGCGCTGCCTGAACGATCACATCACCCTTTAAATAGCTGTCCGCCGGGGCCGCGCCACCGATATGCACCGCCTCATCCGCCATTCGCACATGCTTGGCCGAGGCGTCCGCGTCCGAGTACACTGCAACACAGGACACACCCATTTTCTGAGCCGTTTCCATCACCCGACAGGCAATCTCGCCTCGGTTAGCAATCAGGATTTTATTGAACATGGCTTATCCCTCAACCCCGAGATCTTCGACAAGTCGGAACCGCTCGCAGAGCAATTCCATTTCGGGATCAAACCCGCCGTTTCGCTCGAAATACCGGCGGTGATCTTCGCGCCATCCTTCAAGCGCCTCATTCTCGCCCTCGGCCAGCGCGAAATCCTCGGTCACATCGCAATATCGGCAGGTCGTTACCTCATTCGTTTCGATCACCAGCGCGGGACGACCATCCCAGTCCAAAGCGATATCGCGCCGCCCAACGACCGGAGTATCCGCACTGCCTTCGGGATAGTCTCGCAAAGCACCGCAGGTCGCTGTTTTCCTTCCTGCACGCACTAAGGCCAAAAGTTCTGCGCTCAACGTTGCGTTGTCACCAAACTTGAAAGTCTGAGCACCCGGATAGCGGGCCATGACATCATTCAAAGAAACGTTCATCTTACATCCTGAACACGCCGAAACGTGTCTCCTCAATCGGGGCATTCAGGGCGGCACTCAGCGACAAGGCCAGAACATCGCGACTTTTGCGCGGGTCGATGATGCCATCATCCCATAGGCGCGCCGAGGCATAGAGTGGGTGAGATTGTTCCTCGAACATATCCAATGTTGGGCGCTTGAATTCGATCTCTTCCTCAGCCGACCAACTGCCACCCTGTCGCTCGATCCCGTCTCGTTTGACGGTGGCCAGCACGCCCGCCGCTTGCTCGCCCCCCATTACGGAAATACGCGAGTTCGGCCAAGTCCACAGGAACCTGGGCTGATAGGCCCGCCCCGCCATGCCATAGTTCCCGGCCCCGAACGAGCCCCCGACAAGCATGGTGATCTTGGGTACCGAAGTCGTAGCAACGGCTGTCACCATCTTTGCCCCGTGCCGCGCAATGCCTTCGTTTTCGTATTTGCGGCCCACCATAAAGCCGGTGATATTTTGCAGGAAGACCAGCGGGATTTTGCGTTGCGAACACAGCTCAACAAAATGCGCGCCCTTTTGGGCGGCCTCGGAAAACAGCACGCCGTTGTTGGCGATGATCCCAACCGGGCAGCCTTTGACATGGGCAAACCCGGTCACAAGCGTCTCACCAAAGCGCGGTTTGAATTCGTCAAATCGCGAGCCATCGACAAGCCGCGCGATCACCTCGCGGATATCATAGGGCGTGCGCAGGTCGGCGGGAACAACGCCCAGAATTTCCTCGGGGTCATAAGCCGGGTCTTCGGGGCTGGCCCAATCCACGGTCTGCGGTTTGCGCAGGTTCAGAGATCCCACCGCCTGCCGCGCCAAAGCCAGCGCGTGGGCGTCGTCCTCAGCCAGGTAATCGGCCACGCCGGACAGGCGGGTATGGACGTCGCCACCGCCCAAATCCTCGGCGCTGACGACCTCTCCGGTCGCGGCCTTGACCAAAGGCGGACCGGCCAGAAAGATCGTGCCCTGATCTTTGACGATGATCGTCACATCCGACATCGCGGGCACATAGGCCCCGCCCGCCGTACACGAACCCATGACCACCGCGATCTGAGGGATTCCTTTGGCACTCATTCGGACCTGATTATAGAAGATGCGGCCAAAGTGGTCGCGGTCGGGAAAGACCTCGTCCTGGTTGGGCAGGTTCGCCCCGCCGCTGTCAACCAGATAGATACAGGGGAGTTGGCTTTCCTCGGCAATCTCCTGCGCGCGCAGGTGTTTCTTGACCGACATCGGATAATAAGTGCCGCCCTTCACGGTGGCGTCGTTGCAAACCACCATGACCTCGCGCCCCTGCACCCGGCCAATGCCCGCAATCACACCAGCGCTTGGCGCTGCATCACCATACATCCCATGCGCCGCCGTCGCGCCGATTTCCAGAAACGGGGACCCTGGGTCCAGCAGGTTCGCAACCCGGCGCCGGGGGAGCATCTTGCCACGGGATTCATGCCGCGCGCGGGATTTTTCACCCCCGCCCAGACGGGCCGCTTCCGCAGCGGCAGAGATTTGCGCCAGCGCGTCGAGATGAGCCGCGCGGTTTGCCTTGAATCCCTCAGAGGTGGGTATGGCTTTGGAATTGAGTTTCATTGGTGTTTACCCTCCAAAAGCCGTTCGGCCAATCGCAAGTTCAGCCACTTCATAGTAGCATCTAACAATAGGCATTCATTTTCAGACATGTCGGCTTCGCATTTCGTTTGAAAATCTTCGGAAGTTCGCCGCCGCGCATTCGCATAAAAGGAGCGCCTGAAACCCTTGAGGTTTGGGTTCGCTGGTAAATTCCCCGAAATTTCTGCACTTCTGAGACGAATGTGCTCAATTAAAATCTCGTGACAAATGTCCTGGTAGGAGTTTTCCTGATTATTTGTGCAATAGTCCAAGGCAGATGCAACACAATCCATATCCAACGTCATTTTTGGAACAGACATCACCGTCGTTTTGCTAAGTTGCGTACACCCATCCAACCAGTTTTCGACACCTATGACCGGCTCCAAAGCTTGCCCCATGCTTTCGTCCGCCTCAAGGGCCGCCGCGGAAATTAGCAGTGCAACCAACCCCGGCCAAAACATCTTACTCATGATTTCGGCCTCTTCTGCGTTTCAGTTTCCCCCGCCGCCCGCGCCTTCAATTCCTTCCGGATCACTTTCCCCGTCACAGTCATCGGCAGTTTCTCCAGAAACGCCACCTCGCGCGGATAGGAATACTGCGCCAGACGGTCTTTGACCCAATCCTGCAACTCTCGCTCCGCAACCGTGGCTCCCGGTTTCAACACCACATACGCCTTCACGATCTCGGTCCGCAACGGATCGGGCTTGCCGACCACACCAACTGTCGCCACCGCCGGGTGGGTCAGTAGGCAATCCTCGATCTCGGCGGGGCCGATGCGATACCCGGCGGAAGTGATCACATCGTCATCGCGGCCAACAAAGTGTAAGTACTCACCCTCCCACACGCCGCGATCTCCGGTGATCAGCCAATCGCCGCGGAACTTCTCGGCCGTGGCCTCAGGCCGGTTCCAGTATTCCAGCAGCATCGAGGCCGAGCCTCGGCGGATGGCCACGTCGCCCTCTTGATCTGTGGGCTGGCCATCCTGGTCGATCACTGCAACTTCATGCCCCGGAACCGGTTTACCGATGCAACCCGGGTGCACGGGAAAATCCTCAGCGCAGGAAGACACGACCATGTTGCATTCGGTTTGGCCGTAGAATTCGTTGATCGTCAGGCCGAACGCCTGCTTCCCCCATTCCAACATCTCGGCACCCAGCGGCTCCCCTCCGGAAGCGACTGAGCGCAGACCGGGGATCGCCTGATCCGTGGCCTTGAGCATCCGCAATGCGGTAGGCGGAAAGAATACGTTCCGTACCCCGCCACGTGCGATCACATCCGCACAGGCCTCGGGGGTGAATTTCTCGAGCCGGGCCGCGACCACCGGAATGCCCAGCGCCAGCCCTGGCATCAACACATCGAACAACCCGCCAATCCATGCCCAGTCGGCGGGCGTCCACAGACAGTCACCTTCGCGCAGATGGCTGTGGCTGATCGAGACCCCCGGCAAATGGCCGGTCAAAACCCGATGCCCATGCAGCGCGCCTTTGGGGCTGCCGGTTGTGCCGGAAGTATAGATCAGAACTGCCGGATCCTCGGGGCCGGTATCCGCAAAGGGCACCGGATCATCAGACGGAGCTATCTGATCGACCAGAACCGGTACGGCAAGATCCCCCAGCAGTGCAGCACCCTCTGCGTCTGTCAACACCAGTTGCGCCCCTGCATCCGCGACACGCGAGGCCAGCGCGTCATGTTTGAACAATTTAAACAAAGGCACCGAAATCGCGCCGATCTTCCAGATCGCAAGATGCGCCGCCGCGCAGCTGGGTGACTGACTGAGCAGTACTCCAACGCGATCCCCAGGCCGCACCCGATCGAGCAAGGCGTATGCGATGTCATCGGCCAAGCGTCCGAGTTGTGCAAACGAGACGACCTTGCCCTCACCCCCGGTCAGGTCGATGATCGCCGTCCGCTCTGGGGGTTGTTCCAAGCATTGCCGCGCCATGTTCAACCGGTCCGGCAGGTCCCAGCCCCCACCCTGATGCAAACCAGGTATGCCTTCAGCGGGACACATTACCGAAACCCTTTGTTTTTCTAGGTTTTTCCTGAATCGAGCCACCAAAGACGGTCACGGGAATTTGATGCAGATCAGAGTCGGCGGGCTTTGCTTCATGCAAAACCCGGTCATCAACAAATCCAAAGGCCGTAAAATGACCAAGAAACTCGCCGCTTTGACCCTTTCGACCGCGCTCGTCGCGTTTGCTGCGCCCGTTTTCGCCCAAAATCAGGGCGACTGGACCGTTGGTGTCGGTGTCGGCTATCTCGACCCGAAATCCGACAATGGATCCCTCGCCGGGCTGGATGCAGATGTCGATTCCGACACACGCCCGATCTTTACTGCCGAGTATTTCGTTCGGGATAATCTGGGTATCGAGCTGCTGGCCGCCACACCGTTCAGCCATGAGGTCACACTGGGTGGCAGCCTCGACGCAGGGACCGTCAAACACCTGCCGCCCACATTGTCGCTGAACTATCACTTCCCGACCAACTCGGTCTGGAAACCCTATGTCGGCGCGGGCATCAACTATACCATCTTCTTCGACGAAAAATCGGCTCTGGGTGATCTCGAGCTCGACAACTCGGTCGGCCTCGCACTGCAGGCCGGTCTGGACTATATGGTCACCGAAAAAGGCGCTGTTCGTCTGAACGTACGCTGGTTCGACATCGACTCGGACGTCAAACTGAACGGCACCGATATCGGCACAGCTGAAATCGATCCTTGGCTGGTCGGCGTATCCTACGTTCACCGCTTCTGATCCTTTACACAGAACGCCCTGCCGTTACCTCGTCGGCGGGGCGTTTTTTTGCTCAGAGCATTTCGTTCATCAGTTCCCGTCCGATCAGCATCCGGCGGATTTCGCTGGTACCGGCGCCGATTTCCATCAGCTTGGCGTCGCGGAATATGCGGCTGACCGGCGAATCCGACAGGAACCCCGCGCCGCCCATAGCCTGAACTGCCTGATGGGCCTGCGTCATGGCCTGTTCCGAAGCATACAGACAGCACGCTGCCGCATCTTGCCGGGTCACATCCCCGCGGTCACAGGCCTTGGCGACCTCGTAGACATAAGCCCGGGCTGAATTCATGGCCGTGTACATGTCAGCAATCTTGCCTTGCATCAGCTGAAAGCTGCCAATCGGTTTGCCGAACTGCTTGCGCTCGGCCAAATACGGCATGACTTCGTCCAGACAGGCGGCCATGATTCCAGTTCCGATCCCGGCGAGCACAACGCGTTCGTAATCCAGCCCTGACATCAGAACCGCGACACCCTTACCCTCTTCGCCCAGAACATTTTCAAAGGGCACCTCGACGTCATCAAAAATCAATTCCGCCGTGTTTGATCCGCGCATGCCCAGCTTGTCGAAATGGGGCGAGGTCGAAAAGCCCGTCATCTCTTTTTCGACCAGAAAGGCGGTGATCCCTTTGGATCCAGCATCAGGATCCGTCTTGGCGTAAACGACCAGAGTATCCGCGTCCGGCCCGTTCGTGATCCAGTATTTGCTTCCGTTCAGCCGGTAGTGATCATTGCGCTTTTCCGCCTTCAGCTTCATCGAAACGACGTCTGATCCGGCGGACGCCTCAGACATGGCCAGCGCGCCCACATGTTCGCCGGAAATCAACCGAGGCAGATATTTCGCCTTTTGCTCGGGGCTGCCGTTCAGCTTGATCTGATTGACGCACAGGTTTGAATGCGCCCCGTATGACAATGAGATTGAGGCAGAGGCCCGCGCCACTTCTTCAACCGCGACGGTATGAGCCAGATAGGACATGGCCGCGCCACCATATTCCTCGGGCACTGTAATTCCTAGCAGGCCCAACTCACCCATCTCGCGCCAAAGTTCATTGGGAAACGCGTTCGAGGCATCGACCTTCGCGGCCATCGGCTTCACCCGCTCTTGCGCCCAGCGATGCACCATTTCACGCAGTGCGTTCACATCTTCACCCAGATCGAATTGCATGGCCGCCGTGAACATCGAACCCTCCCAGTAAATGAACGATTGTTCAAATAATCTGCCATGACCATGAACCCGGGTCAAGCGCTGACCGAAAAAGGTTCACCCGCGAGCCGATCCGGAGCGTCACAAATTCACCATACTCGACGATTAGATCGCCTAAGCCGTTAAGTTTTTTTGCTTCAAGGATTCTGCGAATGGCCCCAACCAATGTCATCGTAAATGGTACTTTTAATAGCGGTTCCGCAAATTGGTCTGGTACGGATATCGAAGCTGACCACACTGAGGGTGCCTATCTCGGGAATGGTTCATCGAATCGTGTGGCCGAAATGGATGGCAACGCAAGCCAAGTCACGGTGATGGAGCAAACCTTTACGCTGGATGACCCCAAATCCGGCGAGCTTAGCCTGGATTCCGCACTTAGGACGGCATCTAACTCAAATGCAGGCAGCGAAGGATTTACAGTCGAGATTCTGGACAGCAACGGCGTCGTTATCGCCTCGATGACCGTTCTGCCGACTGCGAACAGCTTTTCCACATTCACCATGCAGGTCGATTTCCCTTCCGCCGGTGACTATACCCTGCGCCTTACCGAACTTGGCCTTAATGATAGCCTTGGCGCCATTGTCGATAACATCGAGTTACTGGTGTGTTTTTGTCAGGGCACCCTGATCGAGACGGAACTCGGGGAACATCCCGTTGAAACCTTGCGTGAAGGTGATCTTGTGCTGACCCGATCGGGGCTGAAACCTGTCAGATGGATCGGACAGCGGCATCTTTCGGCAACCGATCTGGCAATCAATCCAAACCTGAAACCGGTTCGAATCGCGAAATCCGCATTAGGGGACGGTTTGCCGAAACAGGATCTTCTGGTTTCCCGGCAGCACAGAATGCAAATCTCTTCGGCGGTGGCGCAGCGCATGTTCGGATCGCCGGATGTGCTGGTCGCGGCCATCAAGCTGTCGGAATTGCCGGGAATCGAGATAGACAACAGCCTTGATCAGGTTGTGTATTACCACCTGCTGTTCGACAATCACGAAATCGTTTTTGCAAATGGCGCCCCGAGCGAAAGCCTGTTGCTGACCGACACGTCGCTGGCATCCGTTACGGCGCAGGCCCGCGAAGAAATCCAAATGATCCTTCCAAATCTGCTGGAAGCCCAGAATACAGTGCCGTCTTATCCGATCCCTGAAAATCGGCTGCAAAAACGACTGGTCGAGCGGCTGCGGAAGAACCAAAAATCCCCGCTCGAATCACAGGAAATGTGATCAGGATTGGAACACCGCGCCGACCTCGGAGCGAATGATCCGTGCGATCAACCGGCAATCATCCAGTGAAAAAGTCAATGGCACCCGCATATCCATGATCCCGGTCAAAATGCGGTCACTCGCAGGCAGAGGCGCGCTTTCCACATATCGCCAACTGTCATAGCGCGAAGTAAACCCGGTGGGCTCTGCTCCGCCGAACCATTTCAGATCCACACCACGCGCCGCGCAGCGCTGCATCACAAGAGCAATCCGTTCGGGTGACCAGTCCAGCAGCAAGAACTGAATCGACGAGCCCACATAAGTTTCCGCCTCGGGCCGTTCGACAATGGTAAGTCCCGGCGTGCCGCGCAGCCCTTTTTCGATCTCGACATAGCGCTCATTCCACCGGTCAATCTGTTGTTCCAGATTGCGAAGCTGCGGCCTAAGGATCGCGGCCCTCAAATTGTCCATGCGCCCTGAGACATTGGGCGTGGTGTACTTGATCCGCTCGAACACCTCCGGGCCCGGCGCTGCAAGGTGGCGCTCATACAGCATGTAGGATCCTGAAAGGACCGTCGCCTTGGCAGCCAGTTCCTCGTCATCGGTAATCAACAACCCGCCTTCACCGGAATTTATGTGCTTGTAGGTCTGGCAGGAATAACACCCGATAACGCCCTGCCGTCCGGATTTTTGCCCGCGCCATGCGGCGCCCATCGTGTGCGCGCAATCTTCGATCACGGCCACACCGGCGGCATCGCAGATTTGCATCAACCGATCCATGTCGCACAGATGCCCGCGCATATGGCTGAGCATCAGCACATCTGACTGATCCAGTTTGCTTTCGAGATCATCCAGATCAATCGTCAGCGCTTCGGTCACACCGACAAATACCGGCTTGGCTCCGATCGAGGCAATCGCCCCCGGCACCGGCGCCAGGGTGAAAGCGTTGGTCAGAACCGTATCTCCTGGCTGCACCCCTATCGCGCGCAATGCTGTCGCCAGTGCATAGCCGCCCGAGGAGACCGCCAGACAGTATTTTGCACCGGTCTGCGCGGCAAATTCCTGTTCTAACAGGGCGGTCTCGGCCAGTTCGCCGGGCGACACGTTATATCTGTGCAGCCGGCCATGACGCAAAACGGCCAGAGCCGCCTCGATCGCCTCATCCGGGATTGGTTCCTGCTGGGTGAAATTGCCAGTAAACTTCTCAGTCATCTTTTCGCTCTTGAGGCCGCGATGGGCCGGGGTCAAGGGGTCAGGCTGCAGCTCCGACCAAATCAAAAACAAGTTTCGGCAGGTCATCAAAATGATGTAACAGCGCTTCGGGTTTCAGCGCAGCCATGTCGTCGCCAGATGGCCCGAATGTTACAAGCACCGAAGGTACACCTGCAGCACGCGCCGTATTCCGGTCGGTGTCGGAATCCCCGATCAGAACGCACAGATCCGGGTGCCCACCTGCCCGGCGGGCAGCTTCACGCAGGGGCTCCGGATCGGGCTTGCGAACCGGCAAAGTATCCGCACCGACGAGTGAGCCGAACCGGTCGCGCACACCCATTTGGGTCAGCAACTGATGTGCCAGAGCCTCGGGTTTATTGGTGCAGATACCAACGCCATAGCCGGCCTCTTTCAACTTTCCAACCGCGTCCAGCGCGCCTGGGTAAAACCGGGTATGGGTGTCAATCGCCTCCGAGTACGCCTCTAAAAGCATAGGGTAATAAGCGTGAACAGCCTGTTCGTCATAGGCCCCAACCCGCTTCAAACCGTGGGTCAGCATCATCCGCCCACCACGCAAAGCGATACCAGCATCCTGTCCGTGGACCAGCACATCGCCGTGCCCCATATCGCGAAAACAATGGTTTGCGGCCTCCAGCAAATCCCCGGAAGTATCCGCCAGTGTCCCGTCCAGATCAAAGATGACTGTTCGCATTACGCCTCCTGCCTCGGCGGGTTTTCGCCACGTCTTGTTGCAAACGGCAATCTAGTTTGATGGCTGAACCGCTTGCGACTTTACCCTCAGCGGATAAAACGGACTGCAACAAAACACAAAGAGAAAACGATTTCATGAGTATCGCCCTTGTCATCCTTGCTGCCGGTAAAGGCACCAGGATGAATTCGGATATCCCGAAAGTCCTGCACCCGATTGCTCAGGCGCCTATGCTGGTCCATGCCATGCGCGCTGGTGCTGTTCTGTCGCCCGAGCGGACCGTCATTGTCACCGGGCACGGGTCCGAAGCCGTTGCCAAGGCAACCCTGGCCGAGGACGAGACCGCACAAATCGCCATTCAGGCCGAACAGCTGGGCACCGCCCATGCTGTCGCACAGGCGCGCGAAGCGCTGCAGGGTTTCAACGGCGACGTGGTTGTTCTGTACGGGGACACGCCCTTTTTGCAACCCGAGACGTTGGAACGTATGATCGAAGCACGGGCCAAGAACGATCTGGTCATTCTGGGTTTTGAGGCCGCAGATCCTGCACGCTATGGCCGGTTGGTCATGAACGGACAGACCCTTGAACGCATCGTCGAATACAAAGACGCCTCGGATAAAGAGCGCGATATAACACTTTGTAATTCTGGCCTTTTGGTCTGTGACGCTGAATTGCTGTTTTCGCTGATCGACAGCGTGGGAAATGACAATGCCGCCGGTGAATATTACCTGCCGGATGTCGTGGCAATCGCCCGATCCCGTGGCCTGAATGTCACCGCAGTCGCCTGTGACGAGGCACAGACGCTGGGTGTGAACTCACGCGTTGACCTGGCCGCTGCGGATGCGGTTTTTCAGGCCCGTGCCCGCGTCGAACTGCTGGATCTGGGGGTCACGCTGATGGCGCCGGAAACCGTTTATCTGGCCGCCGACACCGTCATTGGCCGCGACACGGTGATAGAACCCAATGTGGTCTTTGGCCCCGGTGTCACGGTGGAAAGCGGCGCGACGATCCGGGCATTTTCTCATCTTGAGGGCTGCCATGTCAGCCGCGGCGCCATCGTCGGCCCCTATGCCCGCCTGCGCCCCGGCGCTGAGCTGGCAGAAAACACCCGCGTCGGCAATTTTGTCGAGATCAAGAATGCTGAGATCGCCGAAGGCGCCAAGGTCAACCATCTCAGCTATATCGGGGACGCAACGGTTGGGGCGGCGACAAATATCGGCGCGGGCACGATCACCTGCAACTATGATGGCGTGATGAAGCACCAAACGACCATCGGCCAGAACGTCTTTGTCGGATCGAACACCATGTTGGTGGCACCTGTCACCATTGGTGACGGCGCGATGACGGCCACCGGAACCGTGGTGACGCGCGATGTGGAAGCGGATGCTTTAGCCGTTGCGCGCGCCAAGCAGGACAACAAGCCCGGTTATGCGCGTAAATTGTTTGACATGTTGACGGCGAAGAAGGCTCGTCGCGACAAAGGAGCCTGACAGATGTGTGGGATTGTAGGTGTATTGGGCAAGCACGAAGCTGCCCCCATCCTGGTCGAGGCCCTAAAACGGCTGGAATACAGGGGGTATGACAGTGCAGGCATTGCTACGGTCAATGGCGGATCCCTGGGTCGGCGTCGGGCTGTAGGCAAGCTGGTAAACCTCAGCGACCTGCTGGTGCATGACCCGCTTCCCGGTAAATCCGGTATCGGCCATACCCGCTGGGCCACCCATGGCGCGCCGACAGTTTCGAATGCGCATCCCCACCGGGCCGGGCCGGTTGCCGTTGTTCACAACGGCATCGTTGAAAACTATCGAGAGCTGCGGACAGAGCTGGCGGAACACGGGATCGGGTTCGAAACCGAAACCGATACGGAAACCGTCGCCCTGATGGCTGAACATTACCTCAAATCAGGGCTGCCCCCGGTTGAAGCCGCCTATAAAACCATCGACCGGCTGGTCGGCGCATTTGCCCTGGCCTTTCTGTTTGACGGCGAAGATGACCTGATCGTGGCCGCGCGCAAAGGCTCGCCACTGGCAATCGGGCACGGGGACGGAGAGATGTTTGTCGGCTCGGACGCCATCGCGCTAGCGCCGCTGACGGATCGCATCACCTATCTGGAAGAAGGTGACCGTGCGGTTGTGACCCGCACATCGCTGGAAATCCGCAACGAAGCAGGTGAGCTTGCCAATCGCGAAACCCGCAAGATCAAAGTGGATCACAGCCGCGCCGACAAGGCCGGGCACAAGCATTTCATGGCCAAGGAAATCGCGGAACAGCCGATTGTGGTTGCCGAGGCGATCCGGTCCTACCTGCCCTCTGCCGGGGATCAGGTCGTTCTGCCGGGGGATCTGGATTTCACCAAGCTGGACCGTCTGACGATGGTCGCTTGCGGGACTGCTTTCTACGCCTGTTTGACCGCCAAATACTGGTTCGAGCAACTTGCCAGAATACCGGTCGAAGTCGATATCGCCAGCGAATTTCGCTATCGTGAACCTCCGATCCCGGAACGCACTATGGCGCTGTTTGTTAGCCAATCGGGTGAAACCGCCGACACGCTGGCCGCCCTGCGGTATTGCGACGGCAAAGCGGACAAGGTCGTCTCAGTCGTCAATGTTCCAGAAAGCTCGATCGCACGTGAAAGCGACATCGCCCTGCCGATCCATGCCGGGGTTGAGATAGGCGTCGCCTCGACCAAAGCCTTCACCTGTCAGCTGAGCGTGTTGCTGATGCTGGCGCTCAAGGCTGCCGCGGACCGTGGCACGTTGAGCGACGAGGAACTTGCCGATCACGCCGCCGCGTTGCGCGGGCTGCCTTCGGTGCTGAACACCGCGTTGGATCAGAACCGGGCCATCAGGAAATCCGCCCAGCGCTTGTCCGAGGCGCGCGATGTTCTGTTTCTGGGACGCGGCCTGATGTACCCGCTGGCGATGGAAGGGGCGCTGAAACTCAAGGAAATCAGCTATATCCATGCCGAAGGTTATGCTTCGGGTGAGCTAAAGCACGGCCCCATTGCCCTGATCGACAAACACATGCCCGTGGTGGTTCTGGCCCCGCGAGACACGGTGTTCGACAAAACCGTGTCGAATATGCAAGAGGTCATGGCACGCAAGGGTAAAGTCATCCTGGTGTCCGATGATGACGGCATCGCCGAGGCGGAAGACGGGGTCTGGAGCACGATCCGCATGCCGCATGTGCACCCCAGCCTTGCGCCGATCCTCTATTCGGTGCCCGCTCAGCTGCTGGCCTATCATACGGCGGTGGCCAAGGGCACGGATGTGGACCAGCCGCGCAATCTGGCGAAATCCGTAACGGTGGAGTGACGCATGTCCAAGCAATTTCCGGCGCTGGATAACGCCCATCGCAAGTTTATCGAGGATCAGCATCTGTTCTTCGTCGGCACCGCCGGACCTGAAGGACGGGTCAACATCTCTCCCAAAGGGATGGACTCGCTGCGGGTACTGGGGCCCAATCGGATTATCTGGATGAACCTGACCGGCAGTGGCAACGAAACCGCCGGGCATTTGCTTGAGGTCAATCGCATGACCCTGATGTGGTGTTCCTTCACCACACGCCCGCTGATCCTGCGCACCTATGGCACCGCGCGTACATTGCATGCCGGGGATGAGGGCTGGGACGCGTTGGCCGGGCTGTTTCCCTACCACCGCAGCGCCCGCCAGATCTATGACCTTGCGATTGACATGGTTCAGACCTCTTGCGGATATGCCGTACCGTTCATGGAATACCAGTCCGAACGTGACACGATGCAGAAATGGGTCGACGGTAAGTCCGATGACGATATCCGCGATTATTGGGTTGAGCGGAACCATCAGACGATCGACGGCAGGCCAACACGCGCTGCGGACCTATGACGCCCGTCACCTATCTTGACCAGATCCGCGCCCATGCCGACCCAGAGCGCGCCGTGCAGATGGCGGCTTATCACAAGGTCGAACGCCTCTATCTGGGCGTTGCAAATCCGGTTCTGAACGACCTGACCAAACTATGGCGACAGGAACTGGACGTTGCTGCGCGGGTGGATCTGGCTGACGCCCTCTGGCAGACCGATATCCACGAGGGCCGTCTTGCCGCAGCCAAGTTGCTGACCCAAGCCCGTTTCCGCCCCGATGAGGCTGCTTGGGCATTGCTGCAAAGCTGGTTGCCTGATTTTGATGCCTGGGCGGCGGCGGATCACGCCTGTATGGCGATGCAGAAACGCTTGTCCGCCGACCCGGAGCGGTTGGATCAGGTCGAACTCTGGACCGCGTCAGACCACATGTGGACACGGCGCGCCGCGCTGGTTGCCACCCTGCCCTGGACCAAACAGAACCACCCCAAGCCAGATGATCTGGACCGGCGCGACCGTATTCTTGGCTGGGCAGCGGGTTATGTGTCTGACCGTGACTGGTTCATCCAGAAAGCAATCGCATGGTGGCTGCGCGAGCTGTCGAAACATGACGCGGACCGAGTGGTTAACTTTCTGCGCGACCATAGTGCGGCCATGAAGCCCTTTGCCCGGCGTGAAGCTGGCAAATATCTGAAAGGTCAGTTGGAATAAACATCCAGCTCGACAAGTTCGTCATAAGGCAAAAGCAGCGCCCGCATCGCATCCAGCGACAGCCTGCTGCCGCCGCTTTCGGGCCCACGGGCCGGGACCAGCGTGATATAGGCCTGCGCCCCTGTTCTGGGCACGACAACGCGCCCCGTGAACTCTGTCTCGACCAAAGGCGTTTCCATCCAGCGTCCCGGCGTTGTCGGATCACCTAAGCTGGCAATGGTGGTCTTGGCACCAACCCAACCAGCGGCGGTTGCGGGGACCGGAACGGATTCGGTGACGTCAGCTTCCGCGGCGACCTCTGGTTCAGCCGCAGGTTTGTCGCGACCGAAAACCCGATCAGTTGTCGAGCGGACAGTGTCACAGCCCGCAACAAGGATACAAATGGTCAGCAGAGTGTATTTCATGGCCTGAACTTAGCCCCCCTCACAGGACTGTGCCAGCACAAAGCACAGTTCAGGCTTGTCGCAGGCCAGTCGCCGCTTTACGTATGACTCATGACAGCTCCGCTTATCGACCCGTTCGCACGTGCCATCACCTATCTCCGCGTCTCCGTTACGGATCGCTGTGATTTTCGCTGTGTTTACTGCATGTCCGAAGACATGAAGTTCCTGCCGAAAAAGGACCTGCTGACGCTGGAAGAGCTGGACCGTATGTGCACGACCTTCGTGAAGATGGGCGTGGAAAAGCTGCGCATCACCGGGGGCGAGCCGCTGGTCCGCCGAAACATCATGTCATTCTTCAATGCCATGACCCGGCATCTGGACAGCGGCGCGTTGAAAGAGCTGACGCTGACAACCAATGGCTCGCAACTGCACCGCTTTGCTGACGATCTCTATGCGGCGGGCGTGCGCCGGGTGAATGTGTCGCTGGACACGTTGGATGATGAGAAATTCAGCCAGATCACCCGTTGGGGCCGGTTGAAACAGGTTCTGAACGGAATTGATACTGCCCAAAAGGCTGGCCTGCGGGTCAAGATCAACGCTGTGGCCCTGAAGGGGTTCAACGAGGCCGAACTTCCAACAATCACCCAATGGTGCGCTGAGCGCGACATGGATCTGACCTGGATCGAGGTGATGCCGATGGGCGATATCGGGAACGAGAACCGTCTGGATCAGTACTGGTCGCTCAAGGATGTCCGCAAGGAATACGAAAGCCACTATACCGTGTCCGATCTGGCAGAACGCACTGGTGGACCCGCGCGATATGCGCGGCTTGAAGAAACGGGCCAGAAGATCGGCTTTATCACACCGCTGTCGCATAATTTCTGCGAAAGCTGCAATCGCGTCCGCCTGACCTGTACGGGTGAGCTGTATATGTGTCTGGGGCAAGAGGATATGGCCGATCTGCGTGCCCCCCTGCGAGATCATCTCGATACCGAGGCGCCGCTGGAACAGGCCATCCGCGCGGCGATAAATCTTAAGCCCAAAGGCCACGACTTCGACTATTCCCGCCAGGCGGTCGATGGCAAGATGAGCCGCCACATGAGCCATACGGGCGGCTGACATGACCGCCCCCTCTGGCCAGCCGACGCTGCTTTACCGTTTGTATTGCAGCCTGACCGCCGTTGCTGCACCTTTGGCTTGGCGCACCGTGCGCAAGAAACTCCTGGCGGCAGATGTCCCGACAATTCGCCAGCATGAAAGGCTCGGCCATGCCAGCCTACCACGCCCCAAGGGCCGATTGATCTGGTTCCACGCTGCAAGTGTGGGAGAAACCCTGTCGGTCATCAGCCTGATCAAACGGCTGGGTGAACGCCTGCCGGATGCCCAGTTCCTGGTTACCTCGGGCACCCCAACTTCGGCGGCGCTGATCGAAAAACGGATGCCACCCCGTACGCGACACCAGTATCCGCCGCTGGACACCGCAGGGCCGGTCCGGCGATTTCTGGATCACTGGCGCCCCGAAGCCGGAGTATTTGTCGAAAGCGAAATCTGGCCACGCCTGATCGTTGACGCGGCTGGACGGGGAATCCCTCTGGCCCTGTTGAATGCGCGCCTTTCAGATAAATCCGTCGAAAGTTGGAAAAAACGTCCACAAACCGCACGATTCATTTTGGACAATTTCAGCCTGTTCCTGACCCAGAATGGCAAAACCGCCGCTAATCTGGTGGACATGGGGGCTGTGGCGGACCGCGTGCAACCGGGAACCAACCTCAAAGCGATGTCCGATCCGCTTCCGGTCGATAATTCTGTGTTGGAAGATATTCAGACCCAGATTGCAGGGCGTCCTGTGTGGATCGCCAGCTCGACCCATGCCGGAGAAGAAGAAATCGTTCTGGCTGCCCATGCAAAATTGCTGGAACGTTGGCCCGACCTGCTGCTGTTGTTGATCCCGCGCCACCCCGAACGCAGACAGGATGTGGCCGCGCTGTTGAAACAGGCCGGTCAATCCGCAGTTTTCCGAACATCGGAGGGGCGGATCGAAACTGAAACACAGGTCTATGTTGCCGACACACTGGGCGAGACGGGCACGTGGTATGCGCTGTGCCCAATCGTATTTCTGGGCGGTTCGCTGCACGAGATCGGCGGCCATAACCCGTTCGAACCCGCGCAGGCTGGGGCGGCGGTAATAACCGGTCCCGGATACTTCAACTTTGCCGAAACCTTCGCGCCGCTCATCGAAACCGGTGGCGCGATTGAGGTGAACTCTGCGCAAGACCTGACAAACGCGGTCACGATTTGGCTCACCGATCAGGCCGCGCTGAATGCAGCGCGCGCTGCCGCGAAATCCTGCGTCAACACGCAGAAATCCGCGCTCGATTCCATTGTCGAGACACTGTGCGCCCGGTTGAAACTGGAGACCAAACCTTCATCTGGCTAAGGGCAACAGGGGCAGCGCAGGTGCCTACCCCTTGGGGTCAAGCCGCTGGCATCCTTTGCTCCACGATTTCGGCCCACCAGCTGCATCCCGCGGGGATGGCTTCATCGTTGAAGTTATATTCGGGATGGTGAACTGCTGCGGTGTCCCCATTACCCACCAGAATATAAGCGCCGGGGCGTTCTTCGAGCATAAAGGCGAAATCCTCGCCGCCCATGATTAGCGGGGCCTGGTCACAATCGCCCGAGACGGACCGCGCCACCCGCGCTGCGAAATCGGTTTGATCATCACTGTTCACCATCACCGGGTAGCCCCGGTAATAGGTCACCTCAACCGCTCCTCCAAATGTGGCGGCCACTCCGGTGCAGATCTCGGTCACGCGCTTTTCGGCCATATCCCGCATGTCCCGGCTCATTGTACGGACCGTACCGCGCAGCTTTACAGTCTGAGGGATCACGTTGAATGCGGTTGAAGAGGTCTCAAACGAAGTCACCGACACAACCACCTGATCCACCGGATCGGCATTCCGGGAAGCGATGGTCTGCAATGCCAGAACCGCCTGCGCCGCCATAACGGTTGTGTCCACGGTTTCGTGGGGTTTGGCTGCGTGACCGCCCTTGCCCTCGAACACAATGTCGAACTGATCGGTTGCCGCGAAAAACGCGCCGGGACGGATGGCGAAACTGCCCACCGGACGTCCGGGCCAGTTGTGCATTCCGTATACTTCCTGAATGCCCCAGCGATCCATCATCCCGTCTTCACACATCTCACGACCACCGCCGCCGCCTTCTTCGGCAGGTTGGAAAATGACCACCACTGTCCCGTCAAAATTCCGCGTTTCCGAAAGGTATTTCGCCGCCCCCAACAACATCGCAGTATGACCATCATGGCCGCAGGCGTGCATCGCCCCATCGGTATTCGAGGCATAGTCCAATCCGGTCGCCTCATGGATCGGCAGCGCATCCATATCGGCACGCAAACCGATAACCTTGCCGACCGTGTCCGCCTTGCCCTTGATCACACCCACCACGCCCGTTCGGCCAATTCCGGTGACCACCTCATCGCAGCCGAACTCTTTCAGCTTTTCCGCCACCAGCGCACTGGTGCGATGGGTTTCAAACAGGATCTCTGGATTTTGGTGGATATCACGCCGCCATTCCGTGATTTCACTCTGCAGTTCTGCGAAGCGGTTTTTGATCGGCATGTGTATCTCCCAAAATCATCGTTCGTCGCTGTCACCGGGACGCAACGCGCCTGACAACAGGACAATGAAAACAGCCAGCGGCAGCAAGGCCATGAATGCAAGACGCAATGTAAGCATCTCTGCCAGAAACCCAATAAGGGGCGGGCCAATCAACAACCCGCCATACCCTAATGTGGCCACGCTGGCGATGGCTTGACCAGGCGGGACATGCGGATCATTTGCCGCCCTGCTGAACGCAAGCGGCATGATCACTGCATATCCAAGCCCCATCAGTCCAAACCCAACCAGAGCAATCCCGGCATCATAGGCCGATACCACAGCCAGCACCCCCAAAGCGGCGCATACCCCTCCGAAACGGGCCGTCGCGGTTGGTCCGAACCGCGCGATCACGACACCACCCACCAGACGGAACGCGACCATTGTCACCGAAAAGACGGCATATCCCAGCGCCGCGACGCTTTCGGGTGCACCGGTCACATCCCGCAGGAAAATCGCGCTCCAGTCCGCGACGGCCCCTTCACCCAATGCCCCGCACAGGGCAATAAACCCGACAAGTATCAACGCACCCGACGGAAGTGCAAATATCGCCCCGCCCGAGGGCGCAACGCGGCGTGAATTCCACTGCACACGGGACAGAGCCAGTGTCAGCCCAACTACGATGCCACCGGCCAGCAAAAAGTGCTGTGTCACCGTCAGGCCCATCTGTATCGCACCAAATCCGCTCAGCGCTCCCAGACCGGCCCCCAGGCTCCACATCGCGTGAAAAGACGACATAACGGGCCTGTCATAAGCGCGCTCAACCTCTGCTGCCCAGGCGTTCATCGCCACATCCATTGAGCCGTGGAAGGCCCCGAATACGAACAGGAAAAACGCCAATGCCCAAAAGCTTCCGGCAAAGGCCAGCAAGATAAGGGATGCGGTATAAAGAATGGCGATGATCCGTGTGATCACCACAGCCCCGAACCGATCTGTCAGACGTCCGGTAACCGGGAACGAACACACAGCCCCAGCCGCCATGAACAGCAAGCCATAGCCAAGCGCTTCGTGCGATAGGTCCAGGTGATCCCTGACTGCGGGAATACGCGAGGCCCAGATCCCGAACAAAGCGCCGTTCAAAATGAACATGGCCGCCACGGCCCGCCAAGCGGCCATAATTCCGATCACGTATTTTCCTTTGCTCCGCGCCCGCCCCTGTCAGTTCTACAGCCTAGGGAAGTTTTAGCAAACGCGGATTAGGCCAACCGCTTTCGTATATGCCTGATACCCAGCCAGACACACAGGACAACCGGCAAGGTTGCCGCCGCGGTCAGCATCCCCTTGCTGATCCCGGTGGCGGTCAACGGGTACAACAGATAGCTGGCCAGTGAGACCGCATAATAGCTAATCGCCACCACGGAAAGCCCCTCGACTGTGTGCTGCAACCTCAGGGCCAGATCAGCACGGCGGTCCATACTTTCCAGCAATGCCTGATTCTGGGCGCTGCGTTCCACATCTACCCGGGTCCGCAGCAACTCACCCCCCCGGATCGCCCGGTCGGACAAGGTCTGCAGCCGACTTTCCGTGGCTTTAACAGTACGAATTGCGGGCTCATACCTGCGCATCATGAAATCGGCAAAGGACTGACGGCCCTCGAACCTTTCCTCGCGCAATACTTCGATCCGTTGGTTCACGATGGCTTCATAGGCCCCGGTAGCCCCAAAGCGAAATGCGCATCGGGCAGAAAGCGTTTCCAATTCGATGGATGTAGACAGCAGATCCGGCAGTAGTTCGTCAGGATGCGCCGAGTTATCTGTCATCTGCCCCATAAGCCGGGTCAGCTTTCCATCCAGCTCTCCGATTTTCGGCATCAGTTGCTTGATGCGAGCAAAGCCCAACATGGACATGGCCTTGTAGGTTTCGATCTCGCACAGGCGCTGGATGATGCGTCCGGTTCGGCGCTGTCCTGTTCCCTTGGTCACGAAGAGCGCGAACCGCATATGCCCAGCCGGATCAATCCGAAAGTCACTGGCACAAATCGCAGCATCATCCAGCACGCGCGCAACCGCAAGGCTTTCGGGTTCGAACCATTCGGCCAGCGCGGCTTTTACCGCCTCATCATCTGGTCTTTCGGTCACCCGAACCATGGCCGAGGTTATCCTCTGGCCCGGGCTGGCCATCAGCCAATCAGGTGGGAAAGCCTCAAAATCAGCGGGGTTGAAGGCCCGGTCACTGACATTCCGGGTGATCGCCGTATAGGTCACAAATTCCGTGTGCTGCTCCCACTTGAGCCAGTGACGCCCGATCTGACCAGCGTAATGCGTCGCGTCCGGCTGCGGGTGCTGCGCACCGTGACGGTCCAGAAGATTGACCAGATGGGCAATGTCTTCGCTCCGGTCCCGCGCAACCGCCGCCACGGGTTTCTTGATGGCCAAAAACGCAACGGTGCATGGCGTCGAGGCCACGGGAAACGGGCGCGCATGCAGCTCGTTGGCCAGCGAATAGCGCAATGGATGATCGTCGATCGGCGTCATTGAATGCTCCGGCGTTGTCCGGCGCACTATACGACAGTTCAAAAATACATCAATTATCTTTTTATTTCAATAGCTTACATGGATACTACGGTATACAAACCCCTTATGTCATTGATTTGGCTGCCACAGTTCGATTGGGTTGCCCTCAGGGTCGTGAATACGTGCGAATTTTCCAACCTCGCTATCCCATTCAGGATTGGTCTCGACGGCAAT
Source organism: Ruegeria sp. YTSA219 (assembly GCF_059609985.1). Lineage (NCBI taxonomy): Bacteria > Pseudomonadati > Pseudomonadota > Alphaproteobacteria > Rhodobacterales > Roseobacteraceae > Ruegeria > Ruegeria sp. YTSA219. Next base: position 81,828 of record NZ_JBXWMT010000007.1, on the reverse strand, counting down.
GCCTGCGGCTTGCAACTGGGTCGTCATGGCAGACAGATCATCAACCCGAAAATTGATCATCCACTGCTGCTCGGCGCGGCCAAAATAATCGGTGTCCTGCGCAAACGGGGCAAAGACCGTATAGCCTTCGCGCTGTTTCCAGGGGACGGGATCGTAATGATGAACGCCAAGATGGGTCTCGTACCAATCCCGCAACGCTTCCGGATCTCTGGCGCGAAAAAACATGCCACCTATGCCGTTGACCTTTTCCATGGGGCACCTCCTTGTCTCTCTATAATAGCCCAAGGATACCACATTCTGCCCGCCTCATCTGGCCAAAAAAATATTGGGGGCTTGGAGGCAAAGCCCCCAACATGACAAACAAGAAAAGGGCGCCCGAAGGCGCCCTTTGCATTTTGGTTAAGGCTTTAGATCAATCGATCATTGGCAGCAGCTTGTCCAGCGATTGTTTCGCGTCGCCATAGAACATGCGGGTGTTCTCTTTGAAGAACAGCGGGTTTTCGATGCCCGAATAGCCGGTGCCCTGACCACGCTTGGATACAAACACCTGCTTGGCCTTCCAGCATTCCAGAACCGGCATGCCGGCAATGGGGCTGTTGGGATCTTCTTGCGCCGCAGGGTTCACGATGTCGTTGGAGCCGATCACAATGGCAACATCCGTATCCGGGAAGTCGTCGTTGATCTCATCCATTTCCAGAACGATGTCATACGGCACCTTGGCCTCGGCCAGCAGAACGTTCATGTGGCCCGGCAAACGACCGGCAACCGGGTGGATCGCAAAGCGCACATTCTTGCCCTGCGCCCGCAGCTTGCGAACCAGTTCGGACACCGATTGCTGTGCCTGCGCCACGGCCATGCCATAGCCCGGAATGATCACCACGCTGTCGGCGTCATTCAGGGCTGCGGCAACACCGTCGGCCTCGATTGCAATCTGCTCGCCTTCGACAGCCATCTGCTCACCTTGCGGACCACCAAAGCCACCCAGGATCACACTGACAAAGTGCCGGTTCATCGCCTTACACATGATGTAGGAGAGGATCGCACCGGACGAGCCCACCAGCGCACCGACCACGATCAGCAGGTCGTTGCCCAGCGAAAAGCCGATGGCCGCAGCCGCCCAGCCTGAATAGCTGTTCAGCATCGACACAACCACCGGCATGTCGGCACCGCCGATGCCCATGATCAGGTGATAACCAATAAACAAGGCGGCCAGCGTCATCAGGAACAGGGGCAGGAATCCGCCCGTGGACGTGTACCAAACCAGACAGATCAGCGAGAGCCCCGCCGCAGACGCATTCAGCGCGTGACCACCGGGCAGTTTGGTTGCCGTCGATGTAACCTTGCCAGCCAGCTTGCCATAAGCCACGACCGAACCGGTAAAGGTGATCGCGCCGATGAAGATGCCCAGGAACAGTTCCACGTGCAGGATTGCCAGCTCTGCCGCTGTCTTCTTGGCGATCAGCTTGGCAAACGCGCCCAGGTCGGAAAGGTCGACGTCTTTGGCGGCATCAACAACCGCAAAAACTTCGGCGACATTCTTGATTTCAAAATGCGCGTTGAAACCCACGAACACAGCCGCCAAACCAACCAGCGAATGCATCGCAGCCACAAGCTGTGGCATCTCGGTCATCTGGACGCGCTGCGCCACATATTGACCGATCAGACCACCACCTATGATCAGCAGCAATGACAGCAGCCACAAGCCCGAACCGGGGCCGACCAGCGTAGCGAAAACCGCCAGCGCCATACCGACGATGCCATACCAGACAGCGCGCTTGGCGCTTTCCTGGTTCGACAGGCCGCCAAGCGAGAGGATGAACAGAACAGCCGCAACAACGTAGGCGGCAGTGGTGAAGCCATAATCCATGTGCCCGGCCTCCTTAAGATTTCTGGAACATGGCAAGCATGCGCCGAGTTACGAGGAAGCCACCGAAGATGTTGATCCCGGCCATGAAAACGGACAGAGCCGCCAGCAGAATAACCAGGAACGACCCGGATCCGATCTGCATCACTGCGCCAACGATGATGATCGACGAGATCGCGTTGGTAATCGCCATAAGCGGTGTGTGCAGGCTGTGCGCGACGCCCCAGATCACCTGGAATCCCACGAAGATCGCCAGCACAAAGACGATGAAGTGCTGCATGAAGCTGGCCGGAGCAATCAGACCGATCAACAGCATTAGCGCACCGCCGATACCCAGCAAGGTGAACTGCTGTTTGGTTTGCGCCTTGAAGGCCGCAACTTCCTGCGCCTTTTTCTCCTCCGGGGTCAGCTCCCTGACCTCAGGCTTTTTCTGAGCGGCAATCGCCTGAACTTTCGGCGGCGGTGGCGGGAAGGTGATTTCACCTTCATGCGTCACGGTTGCGCCGCGGATCACGTCGTCTTCCATGTCATGGTTGATCTGACCATCCTTTTCAGGCGTCAGGTCTGTCATCATGTGACGGATGTTGGTTGCGTAAAGCGACGAAGACTGCGCCGCCATCCGGCTTGGGAAATCGGTATAGCCGATGATGGTCACGCCATTATCGGTCACGATCTTCTCGTCAGCAACGGTCAGCTTGCAGTTGCCGCCTTTTTCCGCCGCAAGGTCCACGATCACCGAACCCGGTTTCATCGCTTCGACCATGTCCTTGGTCCAAAGCTCGGGCGCTTCGCGGTTCGGGATCAACGCGGTGGTGATCACGATGTCCATTTCCGGAGCAAGTTCGCGGAACTTGGCCAGCTGTGCCTCGCGGAATTCATCGGACTGAACACTGGCGTAACCGCCGGTTGCCGCGCCGTCCTGCTGGTCTTCTTCGAAGTCCAGATAGACAAATTCGGCGCCCATGGATTCAACCTGCTCGGCCACTTCGGGGCGCACGTCGAACGCATAGGTGATTGCCCCCAGCGAGGTCGATGTCCCGATCGCGGCCAGACCGGCCACACCGGCACCTACGATCAGAACCTTGGCAGGCGGTACTTTACCAGCAGCCGTCACTTGACCGGTGAAGAACCGGCCAAAGTTGTTTCCCGCTTCGATCACCGCGCGGTAGCCCGCGATATTGGCCATCGACGACAGAGCGTCCATCTTCTGGGCACGACTGATACGCGGCACCATTTCCATGGCGATCACGTTGGCGCCCTTGGACTTGGCGGCCTCCATGCCCTTTTCATTCCCTGCGGGGTTGAAGAACGAGATCAATGTCTTGCCCTTTGCAAGACGCTTCAGCTCGGTTTCATTTGGCTGACGTACCTTGGCGACGATGTCGGCGGCTTTCCACAGCGCCGCCGCGGTTCCGATAACCTCGACACCCGCCTCTTTATATGTGGCGTCCGAGAACCCGGCCGCAGCGCCGGCCCCTTTCTCGATCAGGCACTCATACCCGAGCTTTTGCAGTTGACGGGCTGAATCCGGAGTCATCGCGACCCGGTTCTCACCGTCAAATGTTTCCTTTGGCGTTCCAATCTTCAACGGCGCGTCCCCCTAATTTTCGGTCAGTTCGCAAGGATAGTTGGCATTCTATCTGAAGAACCAGTTTTAACTGCGCAAGATTATTTCGCAAGCGCAGCATTGTTACGTCGTGTAAAATCCCGTCAACCTCAGATCCAGCGGCGGGTTTGCCTTTCATATCTGGCGAAATCCGTGCGAAAGGCACGGCGCATACGGTTTTCTTCCGGCACAATAAACCTGCGTTCCAAAATCCAGACAAAAACAGGCATCAACACCAAGGACAGCACCGCGTCAAAACGCAGAATCAAGCCGGCCAGAATAAGTACATCGCCAACGTAGATCGGATTGCGGCTGCGCTTGAAGATACCTGTTTGAACCAGACTCGATGGAGTTTCATGCGGCAGGACGGTCGTTCGATGCCGACGAAACTCGGCAATCGCCAGCACGACAAGAACGACGCCGCCCCCGATCAGAAGGCCGCTGAGCAGGTCGGTAAACCCGCTGGCCAGCGACAGACCGAAGGACGCATAGGTCGCCTGCAGCCAGGCGAGAACAGCAAAGGCCACCAACCAAGCGGGCGGAATGTCGAGTTTGCGCTTCATGCTTGTTCCTCTGATCCTGCGGTATGGATGTCGCATTTGTCGGGGTATGTACCGCTTTGCATCCACGAAAGCAAAACCACAGTTGGTCGCATCTGTGCATTTTCGGCCGAACGCGTAGACACGGCAGAACTGATCAGATAGCCCTTTAGTCAGACATTTGTCAGAATTCTGCACAGGACCTCCATGACTGATTTCGCTGCAACCAAAGCCATGTTCGATCTGCCGAATGGAACCATTTATCTGGACGGCAACTCGCTTGGCCCATTGCCACGTGCTGCCGCCGAGCGGGTGAGTGGAATGATGACACACGAATGGGGTCAAATGCTGATCACCGGTTGGAACAAGGCCGGGTGGATGGGGCTTCCGACCGGGCTTGGCGACCGTATCGGACGGTTGATCGGTGCGGAACCGGGTACCATCGTGACCGGCGATACCCTGTCGATCAAGGTCTATCAGGCTGTTGCCTCGGCGCTGGAGCTTTGCCCCGACCGCAAGGTTGTGCTGTCTGATAACGGCAATTTCCCTTCGGACCTTTATATGGTCGACGGTCTGCTGCGTTCACTCGGATCGGAATACGAATTACGGGTGGTCGCACCCGAGGATGTTGCCGAAAACATCACCAAAGACGTCGCGGTTCTGATGCTGACCGAGGTCGATTACCGGTCTGGCCGGATCCATGACATGAAGGCGCTGACGGAACAGGCTCATGCGAACGGCACAATAACCGTTTGGGATTTGGCCCATTCCGCAGGGGCGATCCCGGTTGAGCTGTCCAGTTGCAAAGCGGATTTTGCCGTTGGCTGCAGCTATAAGTATCTGAACGGAGGCCCCGGCGCGCCGGCGTTCATCTATGTGGCGCCCCGCCATGCGGATCGCGTGCGCCCTGCATTATCCGGGTGGCTGGGCCATGAAGCCCCGTTCACGTTCGATCTGGATTACCGCCCCGGACAGGGTATCGAGCGGATGCGTGTCGGCACACCTCCGATCATCCAGATGACCGCGCTGTCTGCGGCGATGGACATCTGGGACATGGCCAACATCATGGACGTGCGCGCCAAGTCAATCGAACTGACCGAGCTGTTTATTTCGGGCGTCGAGACCACCTGCCCTGACCTGAAACTGGCCAGCCCCCGCGACCCTGCGCAGCGTGGCAGTCAGGTTTCATTCCGTTTCGCCGATGGCTATGCCGCAATGCAGGCCTTGATCGCGCGCGGCGTGATCGGTGATTTCCGCGCTCCGGACATCATGCGCTTTGGGTTCACCCCGCTTTATATCGACGAGCAGGATGTAAACGGCGCGGTGGACATTCTGGCCGACATCATGACCAACCGGTTATGGGACGCACCGGAATACAAAGTCAGACAGCGGGTTACCTGATTTCCAACGCTGCACCAATCATGGCGGCAAGGTTCGAGTTCATCCGGTCAAATTCTTGAAAATCCGTCGCGCTGATTTTGTTTCCCCGCAGCGCAGAGGCAATGGTCTCCGCAGTCTCTCTTGCGCCATCAAACAAACGGACACGATCATTCGACGCTTCTTTCTGTAGCCACCCGGTATATAAAGATTGCAGCCGGGCCTCGCCCTGCGTGATGATATCCGAGGCCAGCGACTTTCCTGCATCCAACAGTTCCATCCCGTGTGGAGAGGACATGATCTGAGCCATACCATCGGTCTGCACGTGGATTGCCCGGCCGATGATCTGCGAAACCGAGCCGTCTGCATGAAGGGCTTTCGTAACGGCTTCGATCTTCTCCTCATAGTGCAACTCGGTGAGTCTGCGCAGGATCGCCTCTTTGTTGTCGAAATACAGATACAATGCCGGGCGCGAGATCCCCACGCCCTTTGCGATTTCATCCATCGACGTCTTTTTAAATCCGTAAGCCGCGAATGCCTTACGCGCCGAATCCAGTATGGCAAGGCACTTTGCGTCTAGCACGAAGTCTCTCATCTGTACCTTTTGACACTTTTCACTCAATTTGTCAGTTGACACTCTGACACTCACACCCATTTATGTCAGAACGTCACTAAATGCCAAGAGGGAGACGCAGCTATGACGGCCAGCTTAAAGATAAATGGGACGTCATATGAGGTCGATCTACCCGAGGATGTCCCCCTTTTATGGGTTCTGCGCGACGAGATCGGACTGACCGGCACCAAGTTTGGCTGCGGGGTTGCGGCATGCGGCGCCTGTACCGTTCATATAGACGGAGAAGCCGTGCGCTCTTGCCAGGTTGCCTTGTCCGATGTCTGGGGTGACGTCACCACAATCGAAGGTCTGGGCAGCCCGGACGCGATGGCCAAGATACAGCAGGCCTGGGTTGACCATCAGGTTGCGCAATGCGGTTATTGCCAGTCGGGTCAGGTCATGCAGGTCGCCGCGCTATTGGCCGAGAACCCCAGCCCCACGGATCAGGACATAGACGATGCGATGCAGGGCAATCTGTGCCGCTGCGGCACCTATCCCCGTATCCGTGCCGCGATCCATGACGCAGCCTCCAGACTGAAGGAGGCATAAGCGATGGCCTCCGTAGGAAAAATTCTTCGCCGCACGTTTCTCATCGGCTCAGCCGCCATTGTTGGCGGCGTCGCGTTTGGCGCCTATTATGTCAGCCGCCCGGCAGCCAACCCGCTGAAGCCTGGCGATGGGGAAACCGCGCTTAGCCCGTTCATCCTGATTGATCAGCAGGGCGTAACCCTGTTCGCGCCACGTGCCGAGATGGGACAGGGCGTAATGACCACTTGGGTAGCCCTGATTGCCGAAGAGCTGGACGTCGAATTGGACGATATCCGGGTCCTTCACGGGCCTGCGGCAGCCGCCTATTACAACTCGGCCATTTTGGGTGAGAGCCTGCCGAACAAGGGATATGACATCTCGAACTTCCAGCACAATCTGGCACAATCGCTAGGCGTTCTGGGCAAGGTTGTCAGCCTGCAGGTCACCGGCGGATCGACCTCGATGCGCGACGGGTTCGAACGTATGCGCGAGGCAGGGGCCACCGCCCGCGAAACACTGAAACAAGCCGCTGCTGATCGTCTGGGCGTGGAGCGTGACCAGTTGAAGACCGAAAACGGCGCCGTGATCGCGCCGGACGGGACGCGCATTCCCTATACCGAACTGGCTGAGGCCGCCGGACAGATCGAGCCCATGCAGGTCGAGCTGCGCGATCCCTCAGATTGGCGTTTGCTGGGACAGAACCTGCCACGAGTCGACATGGTTGGAAAATCCACGGGCACGGCTGAGTTCGGCATCGACGTGCGCCCCGAGGGTCTGAAATTCGCCTCGGTTCGGATGAACCCGAAACTAGGCGGTGCGATGAACGGCTTTGACGCCAGCGCTGCGGAATCCATGCCCGGCGTAGAGAAGGTGGTCGATCTGGGCAACGGCGTAGCGATTATTGCCAATAACACCTGGCTGGCCATTCAAGCGGTTGAGGCCATAGAGGTCGATTGGGCCGACGCCCCCTACCCGCCGGATACCGACGGTATTTTCGCCAAGATTGCCGAGGCGTTTGACGACTCGCCAAATTCGACCATGCGCGATGATGGGGATGTAGACACGCTGCCCGACGGGGCCACCGAAATTACCGCTGAATATCAGGTACCCTATCTGGCACATTCCACGATGGAACCGATGAACGCCACCGCGCTGTTCACCGGTTCCAAGCTCAAGCTGTGGTGTGGCAACCAGGCGCCGACCTTCCTTCTGACCCGCGCTGCAAATACGGCGAATCTGGATAAAGAAGTGGTCGAGATTCACACCCCCTATCTTGGTGGCGGATTTGGTCGTCGCGGAGAGCTGGATTTCATCGAAATCGCAACCAAGGTCGCCATGGCCATGCCCAATACTCCGGTCCAGACCACCTGGAGCCGTGAAGAGGACATGCGCCACGATTTCTACCGCCCCGGCGCGCTGGCGCGGATGCGCGGCGCGGTCAAAGACGGCAAGGCAGTTCTGATCGACGCCAAGGTTGCATCGCAATCCTGCACGCAACAGGCCGTGGAACGCATATCGGGCCTGCCCGGCGCTGGCCCCGACAAGGTCCTGGTCGAAGGTCTTTTTAACCAGCCCTATGCCGTGCCGAACTACCGCGTCAGCGGCCACATCGCCGATCTGCATGTACCTGTCGGGTTCTGGCGTTCGGTCGGCAATAGCCATAACGGGTTCTTCCACGAGACATTCATGGACGAGCTGGCCCTGGCCGCCGGTCGTGACCCGCTGGAGTTCCGTCTTGAGCTGGCCCAAACCGAGCACGCACCGTCGGCAGCTGTCCTGCAAGCCGTCAAGGAAATGTCAGGCTGGACGGGTGAAACGCCCGCCGGTGTTGGTCGTGGCGTGGCAATGACCTACAGCTTTGGCACGCCTGTGGCGCAGGTGGTCGAAGTGGTCGATGAGGACGGCACCATTCGCATCGCAAAGGCGTGGATCGCCTGCGATGTGGGTCTGGCGCTGGATCCCGGAACGGTCGAGGCGCAGATGTTCGGTGGCATGATCTATGGCCTGTCAGCAGCCGTGATGGGCGAGATCACCTTCGCCGACGGTGAGGTCGAGCAATATAACTTCCCCGACTATGACGCGCTGCGGATGCATAACGCCCCGGTGACCGAGGTTCGTATTCTGGAAACCAATCGCCATCTGGGTGGTGTGGGTGAACCGGGCACGCCTCCGTCGATGCCAGCACTTGGCAACGCCCTGTTCGACCTTACCGGCAAGCGCGCCCGCAGCTTGCCGTTGATCAATCAATTCAATCTGCTGGTTTGATAGCAAAGCGCCGGTCCCTTCAATCAGGGCCGGCGGAGGGACTCAGGCGGTTTGTTTAACCAATCCCGATCGCACTCCTGCGGACCAGTCGCGTGCCGCATCGCCAAACGCCTCAAAAAGCGGCCGCGAGACAGGGTCATTGACCGCGTCCCATTCCGGGTGCCATTGCACCGACAGGGTGAAACCGGGCGCGTCCTGCACATAAATCGCCTCGGGCGTGCCGTCTGGTGCAGCGCCGTCAATCACAATGCGATGTCCAACAGTTTTGATCCCCTGCCCGTGCAGCGTGTTGGTCATCACCTCGGCAGCGCCCATCAACCGATGAAACACGCCCCCCTCGGTCAGGTTGACCACATGGCGTAGGGCAAATTTCTCTTCCAAGGTACCGTCGGGGGGCATCCGATGGTTCATGCGCCCCGGCAGATCGCGGATTTCTGGATAAAGCGTTCCGCCCATGGCCACGTTGACCTCCTGAAAGCCGCGGCAGATGCCGAAAAAGGGCTGCCCTCTTTCGACACAGGCCCGCACCAAGGGTAACGTGATCGCATCGCGCGCCCGGTCGAAATCGCCATGCGCGTCGGTCGCAGGTTCGCCATATTCCTCGGGGTGAACATTGGGACGCCCCCCTGTCAGCAGGAAACCATCACAGACCTCAAGCAGTTCCTCGACACAGACATACCGCGGGTCGGCAGGGATCAGCATCGGCAAGCAACCCGAGACATTGGCCACGGCGTCCGAGTTCATCGTGCCGCCGGCATGAGTCGGATATTGATCGTTCATCAAATATGAATTGCCGATGATACCGACGACAGGTCGAGCCATTATTCTTTCCTAGTTCTTTCCGTACGTTCCGGGAAAGGTATCGACAGGGTCACAGGCGCGCAATAGCACATAGCCTGTGTGTCAGCGCAAGTCTCTGTTCACCCCTGCACAACAAGGGGCCTGATCGGACCACCGCCGAATTGGCCCTATTCGCTTTGCGCGCCGCTTGTGCCTCGTAAAGATCGGAGAGCCTTTGCCGGCTCTCCGAGTTCACCAAAGGTCAAACTTCGCCAGTCAGCCCGGCCGCTTCGATCCCGGCCATGGCAGCGATGGCGTCGTTATCCGACGTGTCGCCGGTCACACCGACTGCGCCGATTACGGCACCTTTTCGGTCACGTAGCAGAACACCACCCGGAACCGGCACGACCTGACCGCCATAAACACCGTTTACGGCGGCCATGAAATAGGCCTGCGCCTCGGCGCGTTGCATCTGGGCTGTGCCCGCCATCCCCAGCATGACCGAGCCATAGGCCTTGCCCTGCGCAATCGCAAAACGACCAGGGGCAGCACCGTCTTCACGCTCAAACGCGATGACGTGGCCACCAGCATCAAGAACGATGACCTAGAGGGGTTTCAGCCCCAACTCGCGCCCTTTTTCAAGGGCTTTGCGGATAAGGGTACGGGCTTTGCGCAAAGAAATTACCATATTCGATCCAGTCATTTCTGTTGGGTTAAAGGCTGGCTTTCATCTCCAGTCGGCGGGCGTGCAGGACAGGTTCGGTATAACCCGAAGGCTGAACACGGCCTTTGAAAACCAAATCACAGGCCGCCTGGAAGGCGATCCCGTCGAAACCGGGAGCCATTGGGCGATACGCCGGATCGCTATCATTCTGCCGATCGACCACTACGGCCATTTTCCGCATCGCGGCCATGACTTGCGCCTCATCGACAGTGCCATGATGCAGCCAGTTGGCCAAGGCCTGAGACGAAATCCGGCAGGTGGCACGGTCTTCCATCAGGCCAACATCATTGATGTCCGGCACTTTTGAACAGCCAACACCTTGATCGACCCAGCGAACCACATAGCCCAGGATGCCTTGCGCGTTGTTTTCGATCTCACGCGCAATCTCATCCTCGCTGAGGTTGCGGCCGCCCAGCAAAGGCACAGTCAGCAGATCATCCAGCGTACCACGTGCGCCACCGGCAGCCAATTCGTCCTGGCGCTCTAGGACGTTGACCTTATGATAATGTGTTGCGTGCAGTGTCGCGGCAGTCGGCGACGGCACCCAGGCGCAAGTTGCGCCCGATTTCGGGTGACCGATCTTGGCGTCCAGCATGTCACCCATACGGTCGGGCATCGCCCACATGCCTTTGCCAATCTGTGCCTTGCCCTTCAAGCCACATGCCAGACCGATATCAACATTGCGATCTTCATAAGACGCAATCCACGGCGTGTTCTTTATGTCTCCCTTGGGCAGCATTGGTCCTGCCTCCATCGAGGTGTGGATCTCATCCCCGGTCCGGTCCAGAAAGCCGGTGTTGATGAAGGCCACGCGCGATTTGGCGGCGCGGATACATTCCTTGAGGTTCGCCGAGGTGCGGCGCTCTTCATCCATAATACCGAGCTTTACGGTGTTGCGCGGCAGGCCGAGGATGTCTTCAACCATATCGAAAATTTCGACGGCAAAGGCAACCTCTTCAGGTCCGTGCATCTTAGGCTTTACCACGTAGACCGAACCAGTGACCGAGTTGCCGCCATCGCGCTGCAGGTCGTGCATCGCAATGAGAGTGGTGCACAGCGCGTCCATCAGACCTTCGCCGATCTCGCACCCTTCAGCATCCAGAACGGCCGGATTGGTCATCAGGTGGCCAACATTGCGGACCAGCATCAGCGACCGGCCCTTGAGAACGCCTATCCCGCCATCTGCTGCGGTAAAGGTTAGGTCATCGGACAGTTTGCGTGTAAAAGTCGTGCCGCCTTTGCTGACCTCTTCGGTCAGATCGCCCTTCATCAGGCCCAGCCAGTTGCCATAGGCAACCACCTTGTCCTCGGCATCCACGCAGGCGACTGAATCTTCGCAGTCCATGATCGTCGACAGCGCCGATTCAAGATGCACGTCAGCAATACCGGCCGGGTCGGTGGCGCCAATGGTGCTGGAAGCGTCAATCACGACTTTGACATGCAGACCGTTGTTCTTCAGCAGAACAAAGTCCGGGTTTTCAGCGGCACCGCCAAAACCCACAAACTGCGCTGGATCTGCCAGCGCGGGCACCAGAACCCCATTTTCAACGCGCAGTTCTGACATTTCAGCCCACGATCCGCTGGCCAGCGGGGCGGCATCGTCCAGAAACGCTTTGGCCCAAGCAATCACGCGTGCTCCGCGCGCATCATCATAACCACCACCGACGGGAAGATCGCCCATCGCGTCGGTGCCATAAAGCGCGTCATACAAGCTGCCCCAGCGCGCATTCGCAGCGTTCAGTGCAAAACGCGCATTGGTAATAGGAACCACCAGTTGAGGACCGGGAATCAACGCGACCTCGGGATCGACATTGTCAGTTTCGATCTGAAAATCCCCGCCTTCAGCCACCAAATAACCGATCTCGCGCAGGAAATCCTGATAGGCGGCAGCATTATGCGGCTGGCCATTGTTTTCCAGATGCCAGGCATCGACGCGCCCCTGGATATCGGCCCGCTTTGCCAAAAGTGTACGGTTCTTTGGGCCCAACTCGTGAACCATCTGCGCAAGCCCGTTCCAGAAGGTGTCAGCCGCAACGCCTGTTCCAGACAGAGCATGCCCTTCTATGAATTCGGTCAGAATCCCGTCGACCTTGAGTCCGCTCCGCACCTGTCTGCTGCTCATGCCACATTCCCTCGTATGTACGCCGTTGTATACAGGCCCCAATTAGGGCGGATATTTCCGATAGGCAACATGTCTTGGTCAGTTTGGGTCTTTGGTCGTCAGGCCACTTCGACATCGACAGATGCTTATCGCCTATTGAGCAAGCTTACTTGCACCGCTTGCAGCCCATCGCAGCAACCCATAACGTCGCGCCTGATATCAACCCATTCGAGGCCACCGATGCGCGACGCAGCCCCCACGACGATCTATCTGAAAGACTACACACCGTTTGGTTATCTGGTGGACAGCGTACATCTGACCTTTGATCTGGCCCCAAATGCGACCCGAGTGACTTCGCGCATCGCTTTCCGGCCCAATCCTGATGCCTTAGACCGTCAGTTTTTCCTGCATGGTGAGCAACTGAAACTGATCCGTGCTACTGTTGACGGGGTTGAGATCACTCCAGACGTCACAGAGACCGGCCTGACAGCGGTTGTTCCCGACGCGGCATTTGTCTGGGAAGCCGAGGTCGAAATCGACCCAGGCAACAACACTGCGCTTGAGGGGCTCTACATGTCGAACGGCATGTATTGCACCCAATGCGAGGCCGAGGGGTTTCGCAAGATCACCTTCTATCCCGACCGGCCCGACGTGATGTCGATCTTCACCGTACGCATTAATGGCGCGTTGCCGGTTCTGCTCTCGAACGGCAACCCGACCGGCAAGGGGGATGGCTGGGCCGAATGGAATGACCCCTGGCCCAAACCCGCCTATCTGTTCGCCCTTGTCGCAGGCGACCTGATTACACATCCCGGTCAGTTCACAACCAAATCGGGCCGCGAGGTTGAACTGAACCTGTGGGTGCGCCCGGGCGATGAGGGAAAATGCGCCTTCGGTATGGAGGCGCTGAAGAAGTCGATGAAATGGGACGAGGACGTCTATGGCCGCGAATACGACCTGGATGTCTTTAACATCGTCGCCGTCGATGATTTCAACATGGGGGCGATGGAAAACAAGGGTCTGAACATTTTCAACTCGTCCGCCGTGCTGGCCAGCCCTGAGACATCCACCGATATGAATTTCGAACGGATCGAGGCGATCATCGCGCATGAGTATTTCCACAACTGGACTGGCAACCGCATCACCTGCCGCGACTGGTTTCAACTGTGCTTGAAAGAGGGTCTGACGGTGTACCGCGATGCGCAGTTCACCTCGGACATGCGTTCAGCCCCGGTGAAGCGCATCCACGATGCCATAGACCTGCGGGCGCGCCAGTTCGCCGAGGATAACGGCCCGCTTTCACATCCGGTGAGGCCAGAGAGCTTTCAGGAGATCAACAACTTCTACACCGCGACGGTCTACGAAAAAGGCGCCGAGGTGATCGGCATGCTGAAACGTCTGGTAGGTGACGAGGCCTATGCGCAGGCGCTGGAGCTGTATTTTGATCGGCATGACGGTCAGGCCTGCACCATCGAGGACTGGATCAAGGTGTTTGAAGACACCACAGGTCGCGACCTGACCCAGTTCAAACGCTGGTACAGCCAGTCTGGCACCCCGCGCGTATCGGTGACCGAAGAATGGACTGATGGCATCTACACCTTGACGCTGAGACAGCGCACCGACCCGACCCCCGGACAGACAGAAAAACTGCCGCAGGTTATCCCCGTTGCGGTCGGGCTGATCGTCGCGAACGGGGATGAAACCATGCCCACAACCATTCTGGAGTTCACGCAGGAAATCCAAAGCTTTGCTTTCGAATACACAGTAGAAGGCTGGCGCTTGCAGGGTTGCGAAGGACCGGAACGCGTGTCCGGTGCCAATCCGCCCAAACCCACGGCCTCAATCCTGCGCGATTTCTCGGCCCCTGTGATTCTGGAACATGACCAGAGCAGCGCTGAGCGGGCCTTTTTGCTGGCTCATGACAGCGACCCGTTCAACCGCTGGCAGGCGGGGCGATCTTTAGCCGAAGACACGCTGATCAAGATGATCTTGACGGATGCGGCACCGGAAACGGATTATCTCGATGGCATCCTCGCCGTATTGCGCGACAGCGATCTTGACCCGTCTTATCGCGCCTTGATGCTGGGGTTGCCGTCCCAATCTGAACTTGCTGCGATGATGTATGAACAGGGTGTCACGCCCGACCCGATGGCCATTTGGACCGCTGTTGAAACGCTGAGGCAGGTAACGGCCCAGCACGTTCAGGATCTGCTGCCCCGCCTGCACAGCGAAACCAGCATCGAAGCCCCCTTTAGCCCGGACGCAGAACAAGCTGGCCAGCGGGCTCTGGGTGGGGCCGCACTGGCGTTGACCTCACGGCTGGACGGGGGTGCAAAAGCGGCCGAGGATTATCAGCGCGCCGATAACATGACCCTTCAGCTTTCGGCTTTGTCCTGCCTGTTGCGTGCGGGCAAAGGGGAACAGGAACTGAACGCGTTTTATGACCGGTGGCAAGATGACCGGCTGGTGATGGACAAATGGTTCGGCCTGCAGGTGGCGATGTCAGCCCCGGCAGAGACTGCAGATATCGTAAGCCACCTGACCGGGCATCTGGATTTCAACTGGAAGAACCCGAACCGTTTCCGGGCTGTTCTAGGGGCATTGGCGACGAATCACGCCGGTTTCCACCGTGCTGATGGAGCTGGTTATTCTCTGCTGGCGGATTGGCTGATCAAACTGGATCCGGTCAATCCGCAGACCACGGCGCGGATGTGTTCGGCATTCCAGACGTGGAAGCGCTATGACGCAGATCGCCAGGCCCTTATCCGCAACCAGCTGACCCGCATCGCCGAAACGCCAGACCTTTCACGGGACACGACCGAAATGGTGACGCGCATCCTGAACGCATGACCCCCTATTCCTATACACGGCATAACAGGTCACCGCAGGTCATCGCAATTCTACTGTCGGTCTATGCCGCGCTGGCTGTGTTGGTCATCGCCTTTGATGCCGTCTGGTGGCTGATTGGCCTGCTGGCCCTGTTCACCCTGCCCGCATTATGGGACTTTGCACAAAACACCCGTTCGGGGCTCCGGCTGGATCAGGATGGGCTGCGGTGGTTCTCGGGGCGGCGCGAGGCTGGCGTAAGATTGAGCGAAATCGACCATGTGCGTCTGGATACACACTGGGATTTCTCGGTGCGCATGTCGCTGGTGCTGACCTCGGAAAAGCAGATTCGCCTGCCCGATGAGTCGACCCCTCCGCATAAGGAACTCGAGTCCCGCCTGAAAGAGGCTGGTCTAAAGGTTGAACGGCATCATTTCGGCCCATTTTGAAACGATCCCGAGCCTCAGGGCGCATTGACCGGAACAAAGCGACAATAAGACGGTTGTAGCTTGAATTTGAGCCAAATAGAGGCCAGTCTCTAAAGCTAGGTTACGATTTTTTTTGTTTCGAGTGTAAGCATGTTCCGGTTTCTGATGGCCCAAAAGGCCCGCGTTCCACATCCATCCTTGAAAATTGCGTCAGATTTCGACGCGGCCGATGCAGTGCTGGCCGCTGCTCTGCCAGATCAGGGTTCGGTAAATATCCCCGTCGCAAATGTCTCGGCCGATGAACTGATCGGTCAGGACGTCATCGAACTTGGCCGCGATCTGGCCCGTCAGGATCGGTGGGCAGACCTTTCTGCAAAGATGCGTGCTGCCGATGACGCACGCGAAACTGCGCCCGATGGGATGCCAATCGCGGATTTGCTAGCATTCGGCGCTCGGTCCGATGTGGTGCTGGCGGTCGAACACGCTCTGTCCGATTATCGGGCATTGTCAGACTATGATCTTCTTGGCGGAATTTCTGAGCTAGAGGATGAAATGCGGGCGCATGAGGATGATCCGATGATCGCCCTTGTTGTGGCTATGGCGCATATTGACCTGGCCTGGGCGTGGCGCGGCACTGCGACAAACGCAGTTCTTCCCCCCTTGCACCGGTCTCGCTGCACCGCCCATTTCGACCGCGCGGCCGATATCCTGCCAAAATGCCGCGAAGCCGCGCCCAACAATGCGCTGGTTGCGGCTGTTGGCTGTGCTCTGCTGGCAGGTCAGCGCAAGTCCAATCTGCGCGTGGCTGATCAGTATGAACAGTTGATTACGTTGGACCCGCATAACCAACGCCATATGCGTGCAATGGGCACTCATCTGCTGCCACGCTGGTTCGGCAGCTATGAAGAGCTTGAGGTTCAGGCCCTGCGCAATGCAGCCCGTACCCATGACCTTTGGGGCGCCGGTGGCTACACGTGGGTCCAGTTTGATGCCATCGCCCTGGACGACGAAGCCTGCGCACGGCTGGATATCGAGTATTTCCTTCAGGGTTTGCACGATATTCTGCGCAACCGCCCCGACCAGCAGATGGTCAATATGCTGGCTGCCTATTGTGCGATAACCATCCAGAACGGCCTTGGAGGGAATGAAAAGGCCGACGCGGTGCGCGCTCAGATCCACGACGCGGCCAACTGGCTGATCCGTGATCACCTGACCGAACTGCATCCGCTGATCTGGGCCCATGCGGCACAAGGGTTCAATAACTCGGTCCGCATCAACTCGCCCGAACGGTTTGCAGCCCGCGGGCACCGCGATGCGTTGCGGGCAATCGGCGACCTGTTTCGCGAGGAACTGCGCAGCGGCATGGATGTGACCTTTACTCCGACAGGGTTGCACCTGTCCGGACACTGATTCCCCCTTGCCCCTTTGGCGCGCCGGGCCTAATACGCAGGCTTAGACTTCTGCGGAAATGAGGCGCGCCATGCTCGACCTGACATATGAAATGCCTAAGCCCAAAACCATTGCCGGGGCCAAGCACGATTGGGAACTGGTAATCGGGATGGAGGTGCATGCGCAGGTCTCGTCCAATGCCAAGCTGTTCTCGGGCGCATCGACCCAATTCGGGGCCGAGCCGAACTCGAACGTGGCCTTTGTGGACGCGGCAATGCCGGGGATGCTGCCGGTGATCAACGAATATTGCGTCGAACAGGCCGTGCGCACTGGGTTGGGCCTGAAAGCCGATATCAACCTGAAATCGGCTTTTGACCGCAAGAATTATTTCTACCCCGACCTTCCGCAGGGTTATCAGATTTCCCAGCTTTATCAGCCTATTGTCGGCGAAGGTGAAGTTTTGGTCGAGATGGGCGACGGCACAGCGCGCATGGTGCGGATCGAACGCATCCACATGGAACAGGACGCGGGAAAGTCGATCCACGACATGGACCCGCATATGTCCTTCGTCGACCTGAACCGAACCGGTGTTTGCCTGATGGAGATCGTCAGCCGCCCCGACATTCGCGGCCCGGAAGAGGCCGCCGCCTATATCGCCAAGTTGCGTCAGATCCTGCGCTATCTGGGCACCTGTGATGGCAACATGCAGAACGGCAATTTGCGGGCAGACGTGAACGTCTCGATCTGTTTGCCGGGGGCCTATGAAAAGTATCAGGAAACACAGGATTTCTCGCATCTTGGCACCCGTTGTGAGATCAAGAACATGAACTCGATGCGCTTCATCCAGCAAGCCATTGAGGTCGAGGCCCGTCGCCAGATCGCCATCGTCGAAGGTGGTGGCAAGGTCGATCAGGAAACCCGCCTGTATGACCCGGACAAGGGCGAGACGCGTTCGATGCGGTCCAAGGAAGAAGCGCATGACTATCGCTACTTCCCTGACCCTGACCTGCTGCCGCTAGAGATCGAGCAGGCCTGGGTTGACGACATCGCCGCCAACCTTCCCGAGCTGCCTGACGATAAAAAAGCGCGTTTTATCAGCACGTTCGGACTGACGGACTATGACGCATCGGTGCTGACTGCTGATGTTGAATCGGCTGCCTATTTCGAAGAGGTCGCGCAGGGTCGCAATGGCAAACTGGCTGCAAACTGGGTCATTAACGAACTGTTTGGCCGCCTGAAAAAGGAAGATCACGAGATCACCGACTCGCCGGTTTCACCTGCACAGCTTGGCGGCATCATCGACCTGATTTCCTCGGACGCGATCTCGGGCAAGATCGCCAAGGACCTGTTCGAAATCGTCTATACCGAAGGCGGAGATCCGGCGCAGATCGTCGAAGACCGCGGCATGAAGCAGGTGACCGACACGGGCGCGATCGAGGCCGCTTTGGACGAGATCATAGCCGCCAATCCGGCACAGGTCGAGAAGGCCAAGGTAAACCCGAAACTGGCCGGCTGGTTCGTTGGTCAGGTGATGAAGGCGACTGGTGGCAAGGCAAATCCCAAGGCCGTTAACGAGCTGATTGCCAAGAAACTGGGATCGTAGATCTTTCGGTTTTACTGATTTCGGCGGCGGGACTTTAGCCTTTGCGCAAAGTCCCGCCGCTTGTCATTTGTGGCACCAGGCCCGCACCAGCAGATGTGCCGGAATTCGCCCGCCGCGCTATGATGACTTTCCCATTGTGATCAACCTGCTAGATTACCCGGAACTTACAGGTAGGAATTCCGATGCCCCGCTACGAATACAAAGTTGTCCCTTCCCCCCAAAAGTCTGCCAAGACCAAGGGTGAAAAGTCAGCCGAGGGACGTTTCGCTGCTTCTATTGAACAAGTGCTAAACCAGATGGGGCAGGATGGCTGGGAATATCAACGCGCCGAGTTGTTGCCCAGCGAGGAACGCTCCGGCCTGACTGGCAGCACCGTGAACTGGCGCAATGTGCTGATATTTCGCCGTGAAATTGATGTGCCTGTTGCCCCGACACCTGGCCCGACCGAAACGAAGGATGGCGTTGCTCTTGCTCAACCTGTTCCTGGTCCCGATACCGTTCAGGCCCCGGCCCCCATTGCGGAACAGGCCAAAGAGCCGCCTTTGTCGCTGAAAGGTGCTGAAACAGAAAAATCGGAAGACGAAACTGCAGAGACTGAAGGTCTAAAAATCTGATTGCCCCAACCGGATCTGTCAAAAACAGCTGTCAGGAGTAGCGTTTTGAATCTCAGCTCGTGACGTCGCGAATTAGCGTGTCCCATTGGGCAAAGACCTGATCCGGCGACAGATCGGCCTTTAGCGTAGGTGACACCTTGGACATCTGCGCCCTGAGGTCGGGTTCATGGATCAGCTTCAGCACTGCCTGTTCCAAACCACTGACATCGTTGACGGGAACCAGATATCCGTTCCGTCCGTTTTGAATGAACTCTGACGGACCGTAATCGCAATCGAAAGACACGACCGGTATCCCGCTGACCGCCGCCTCAGCGACGACATTGTGAAACCCTTCGAACCGCGAGGTCGCTACCAGAATGTCCGCACGCTGCGCCCATTCCCCGACCTCGATCGTATTGCCGGGCAGCCGAGCAACCGACTGTAGCCCCAGATCATCGCGCAGTTTCTGCAGATTTTCCCGCTCGCTGCCCTCACCATAGATAATCAGCCTGGTATCTGGAGCTTGGGAATGAATGCGCTGCATCGCCTGCAGCAGCATATCGAACCCCTTTTGCCGAACGAGGCGGCCAACCGCGACCAGTTGCACACCCCGCCTCGTGCCAGAGGATTCAACTCGCTCAAAGGGGAGGATCGGGTTCGGAATAACCATCCCCTTCTTGCGCAAAGTGAAGGGAAGATCCGCCAATCCGCGATGTGTCAGCCCGACAACCTTTGCTGCCTTTATCCCCGCAATCCCCTGAAGCGGTGCCCAAAGGGGATGTGCGTCCTGTCGCAGCGGATTATTGCGTTCAGAAATGATAACGGGAATCCCGGTTCCAACGCTGGCCAGAAGAGTCTGAACATTCACCTTGGTCAGGAATGAGATTACAACGTCCGGTCGAAATTTCTTTATGACAGAGCGGATATGCGCAATACGTGACGCCTGTCCCGTCACCTTTTCTGCAACGCTGAGTTCAACATTGAGATGCACCGGGAAATAGGGACCATCGGTCGGCATCTGAAAACCGGTAACGTGAACAGCACAACCGCGCCGGGCAAAATGCCCTGAAAGCATGGCTATTACTTTCTCTGCCCCCCCAGGCCCAAATCCAGCCTGCACAAAAAGAACTCTCAAAACCAAATACCTGAAAAACATCCCGTCAATGGAGGGTAGATTAGGGCCCGCGTTCGAGCAACTGTTATGCATGGAATGTTTTCACATTCAGACTGAATTTCCTGATTTGTTGCAATCACTGCAAGAAACCGGTCGAAATCACCAAAACACCGAAAAATTACCGGCCGGCTTTCACCTATCCAACCCGCGACCCTGTGCCAATCTCTAAACGATCACGGCAAAACCCGCGAATTGTCTTCGCTGCAGGGGTGCGACCGTTCCGGGCCGCGTTACAAAAGCCTGCCTAAACACCGATATCCAATGCCAGAGCATGGATCCGCGGCACGATATCTCCAAGCGCCTTGTGCACTGCGCGGTGGCGGGCAACGCGAGATTGCCCCTCGAATGCAGCTGCGCGGATTCGGATGTTGAAATGGCTTTCACCACCTTCTTGGAATCCGGCATGCCCGCGGTGGCTTTCGCTGTCGTCAACGATTTCAAGCTCATGTGGATCAAACGCCGATTGCAGGCGGCTTCGCATTTCTTCGGTCACGGTCATTTTTACGCTCAGCGGCAAAAATATTACCGCCCCCCTCTTCTACTTTCGGCTGCTTAGACTAAACTGCTGCCTCCGAGTCGAGAAGATGCGTTCTTAAGGATCATAGCATGACGAAATCAGACCCATTTGGATTCGATATGTCCGTCTCCAGCGCGAAGAAAAAAAACCCGCGTGGACGGCGTGGTATGTCTGGCGCGTCTGAAACTTCGGTGCGAATCTGTGACCATGAGGGCTGTGAAGAGCCTGGTAAATTTCGGGCCCCGAAAGCACCGGATGTTTTGGATGATTTCTTCTGGTTCTGCCAGCAGCATGTGCGCGAGTATAACCAGAAATGGAATTTCTTCGACGGCACGACCGAGGCCGAAATGAATGCTCAACAGTCTAAGGACAAAGTCTGGGAGCGTGAAACCAAACCCATGGGCGATCCCGAGGCACGTGCCTGGGCCCGTTTGGGAATCGAAGACCCGCACCAGGTGCTGGGCGCGAACAGTACCCAGAACAAAGGGCGCACTACAGGCGGAGGCGGCCGCCGCCTGCCCCCGACCGAACGTCGCGCTATCGAGATTCTGGAAGCCAATGACAGCTGGTCCAAGGCCGAAATCCGAAAGACCTATAAAAAGCTGATCAAGGTGTTGCACCCCGATATGAACGGCGGCGACCGCTCGCAGGAAGAGCAGCTGCAAGAAGTTGTCTGGGCCTGGGACCAGATCAAAGACAGCCGGAACTTTAAATAGGCGTTTTAATTGCTGGCCATACCCTGCAGCGCCAGCACTTCGGGGCGTTTCAAGCAACGTAACCGCGTTCGAGGAACCGACGCCTCAGCACACAGTTCAGGGAATAGCGCGCGCAATTCGTCGACGTCTTCGCGGTGAAAGGATTGCAGCGCCCTGTCGCCCAGAAACAGGCTTTCGCTGCGCACGCCATTGGATGTCAAAATCTCGTGCCGTTCGCAGGCAATGTGAAAATATTCTACCGGCTTATCGGGCGACACTTGATAGACCGTATCGCCATTGACCAAATGGATGGCAGCCGAAAAAACCTTTGCTTCGCCAAACAATAACTCGGCCCGCCAGCCTTCCAGCACGATCCGATGCTGAGGCGACACGTACAAATCCTGATCCGGCACCCCTTTGCCCAGGGCATTTCTCCGGATGCAGACAGGTCTGAACTTTGGCCTGCTGTGCAAAGCCATAGTGCTAAGAGCCCTTTTGCCGATCCAGACAATAGGCAGTGCCCCGCCATTCGAGACGAGCACCCTGTCGCCAACAACCAAATTCTCGACCGGGACCGGTCCGTTGTCGGTATCAATCAAAGTCCCGGAAACAAAACAAGGCGGGTCTGTTGGATCAAGATCCGAGGTCGTGATCTTCCAGTTCCCCAATGTCATCGGGCCCGTCGGGTTCGCCGTGTCCCAGGCATAAACCTGGCCGCCCACCCGAATGAACTCGCCAGATTCCCCTGTGCCACGGTAATTGCCTTGGCCAAGATATGTGTAGGTCTGGAACGTTGCCCCACCATCGAACGAGATCGTAGAGCCAGAGATAATGGCAGGAACGGTCGTGTCCTGAACGATCAGGTCTCCGCGGCCAGTGCTGTTGACAGTATGGAGAAGGGCATCAAAAGCCATTGGTCAGGCCCAGGATGCTGACGACCGAATGCGCCAACAAATGACCATGGAAAGTACAGAACTAAAAGCAGCCTTAACCAAGCTTCTCATAAACTACCTCACTCGGAACCCATCAAAACTCACCAATATGTTCAGTCTAAAACACAGTTACCCCCAAACTAAGTGATATTTTCATATTTGAATGCATAGTGTTGCCTGCTGGCCAACAATATCGCCTGATGTAAAAGTGCAATTTCACCAAGACCATCTCCTTATGTGTAATCCGATTGGGCACTGTGCCTTTATCTGAAACGAACGGAGGCGGTATGCCGAGCGCGTCAATACGAATGAAACTGCGCCTCAGTCTTTTAGCCTCGCCGCTTCCCCTTGCCCTTACCCGCAATATGTTGCACCACACACGGGTTCAGAAGCCCGCGCGGGGGCCGCGGTATCAGGATAAGGACGACAGGCATGGATTGGCCGATTGACGCAAACGCAAAACCAACAGAAGAGATTTCGGTCCGAGATGTGTTCGGCATCGATTCTGACATGCAGGTCAAACGCTTTTACGAACAGACAGAACGGGTTCCCGAGATCGACCCGACATATAAGTTCGACCCAGATACGACGCTGGCAATCCTCGCAGGGTTTACCCATAACCGCCGCGTGATGATTCAGGGTTATCACGGCACCGGTAAATCGACCCATATCGAACAGGTTGCCGCACGCCTGAATTGGCCGGCTGTGCGTGTGAACCTCGACAGCCATATCAGCCGGATCGACCTGATCGGCAAGGACGCGATCAAACTGCGCGACGGCAAGCAGGTTACGGATTTCCACGAAGGAATTCTGCCCTGGGCTCTGCGTAACCCTGTTGCGATCGTCTTTGACGAATACGACGCCGGGCGCGCAGACGTGATGTTTGTGATCCAGCGCGTTCTGGAAACCAATGGCAGCCTGACCCTGCTGGACCAGAACGAGATTCTGACCCCGCACAAGTATTTCCGCCTGTTTGCCACCGCCAATACTGTTGGCCTGGGTGACACAACCGGCCTGTATCACGGCACACAACAGATCAACCAAGCCCAGATGGACCGTTGGTCTCTGGTCGCGACGCTGAACTACCTTAGCCATGACGCAGAAACGATGATCGTTCTGTCCAAAGCGCCGCATTACAACACTGCCGAGGGCCGCAAGATCGTCGCTCAGATGGTCACCGTTGCCGATCTGACTCGGACCGCGTTCATGAACGGTGATCTTTCGACCGTGATGAGCCCCCGAACGGTAATCAACTGGGCCCAAAACGCCGAGATTTTCCGCAATGTCGGCTATGCTTTCCGCCTATCCTTTCTGAACAAATGCGACGAGCTGGAGCGCCAGACAGTGGCCGAGTTCTATCAGCGGTGTTTTGACGAGGAACTCCCGGAAAGCGCTGCAAGCACCAGCTTGGGTTGAAGATCGGTATGTTTGGCTTCTCAACGAAAAAAGCAGGTGGATTAGGTATATTTGATGATGTCGTCGATAAGATCGTCATCCTGAGCCTCCCGCAAGCACAGGAACGGCGTAGCCGTATACCGGCCCATCTTGCAGAGTTCGGCGTGACCGAGTTCGAATGGAATGATGCCTTTACGCCCGAGCACCCAAAAGTTCAGGCCCTGTATGATCAGAATCTGGTCGCGTCCTTTCCGCCCTGTTTCCGCTGCGGAAAAGACAGTTGTGATTGCAAGAACAATATACTGATCCCTCAACAGGTTGCGAATTTCGCCAGCCACCTGGACATCTGGCAAAAAACTGGAAAGTCGGCCGATCGCGTTTTAGTGATGGAGGATGATATTTTCCTGCATCCCTGGGCCCCGCGGGTGATGAGACGGCTGAGCCGCGAGATTACTGAGGGTAAGTTGGACTTTAGCGCCAGCGCAACCATGCTATTGCGTTTAGGTTGGGGGCTGTGTCGTGACCACCGGCGGTTTGGCCGTTTTCAAATCAAGCACCAGGTTCAGATGTCGAACCCGTGCTATGCGCTCACTCCGGGGTTTGCCCGCAAGCTAACGAACAGGTTTACACGGGTCGAAACTACATCAGATATATTCCTGCATCGCGAGGTGGCCGAAGACAAGGATGCGGTTTCGGTCTATCCGCCTGTTGCTTCGGAATTGTCTTGGTCTAGAGGATCGCTGGATTCCTATATCCACCCCAGGACGAAACGACTGGAATTCCTACAAAGTACGAATCGTACCGAAGAGAGCGTTGATTACGAGCAGCGGCTACGGCAGCATGTTCAGCACCTCTACAGCCGCTCGATCCTGTGTGTAGGTCACCCAAGGACTGGCACTGGCTTCATCGCCGAGTTGTGCACCAAATCCGGACTGGATGTCGGGCATGAGGCCGATGGTGCGGATGGGATTAGTTCGTGGATGTTCGCCGTTGATGCGCCAGAAAACCCCTGGGCACTGGATCCAGTAGCACGCACACGCAAGGCATTACACTGGGAGTTCTTGATCCAGACTGTACGCGACCCAGCCACAGCCGTTCCTTCGATCATACGCGAGAACGCCCATGCTCCCGCATCTTATGAATTCCGCCGCGACCATATTCTGACGGAAACGGGCATTAACCTGGATGATTTCAACAGCGAGGCTGAACGCGCGATTGCGTCTCTGTGCCTTTGGGCGCAGATTATCCGCGAACAAAATCCTGACTTTGTGTTTCGCATAGAACGTGACGCCGAAGCGCTAATCCTTTTTTTACGGGACAAGGGCTTTGCTATAACTAAGGAAAATCTGGATATTGGCCCGGTCAACTCAGAAAAACTGTATAAGGGTGTTCACTATGAAAAGCCTGATATTTCGCAGTCTGAATGGGAGCATATCAGTCCACAGGTTCGGGACTTGCTGGCCGAGTATTGCCTGCTGTACGAATATCCAATGCCTGTAGAACCGTCTGAACAGATTGACACCTAGATGAGCAAACCCAAAGACAACCCCGCCGATCCGTTCAAGAAAGCTCTGGCTGAAGCCACCAAAGTGATGGTGGACCTGACCCGGACCGCGTTTCTGAACGGCGATCTGTCCACCGTGATGACCCCCCGGACGGTAATCAACCGGGCCCAAAACGCCGAGATTTTCCGCGACGTTGGTTATGCCTTCCGCCTGTCCTTCCTGAACAAATGTGACGAGCTGGAACGCCAGACAGTGGCCGAGTTCTATCAGCGCTGTTTTGACCAGGAACTGCCGGAAAGCGCGGCAAGTGTCAGCTTGGGCTAACGAATAATATTGAATTTCCGGAGGCTTGTGCATGGCACAGGCTTTCGGAAGCTCTGGCAGGGTGAATTCACCAAAAACTACAAGAACTAGCCCTTATGCATTGTTGGCCAAATGTGCCCTGGCCACTTCTTGTGCTGCACCTGGTGCCAACAAACCATTGTCGTCAAGCTTCCAGATTCCATAGTGATTGTCACAGAATTCACGCAGATGGCCGCGTTTACTGACATCACTCGCCAGTTTGGTCAGACTTTCAGCCGCCTCTGTGAAGTTATGCATGGCATAATCATCAAAGTCCTGAGTTTTCCAAGGCCGGTCATCGCCGAAGTGGAACGTCAGGCTGACATTCTTGAGCATCAGCATACGTTTCGCATGCGCAGCCAGGTTGAATAGCATTGGCTGTATGACCCCGGACATCCCGAGGCAGGAATCCGTGCGGATAAACTGATCGAAGGCCTCTTTGGAGAAAACAAAGCAATCGAACCCGGGATGCTGTATACCGACTTCGCCCATGGACAAGGGGTCATGGGAAAATCCAGGCGCGTCGCCAAATGTCCGGCGATTGATCGTAATGGCATCAAAACCACCCGCAATAAGCTGACGTACCGCGCCATAAAAATAGGGCTGAAGACAGATATCAGCGTTGGTGTAGATTATGAAATCTCCGGATTTCGCAACGGATGCACCCTGTTCCAGAATATCAAACAAAAGCGGCAAGGGACGCGGGGTTCGAAATGTTCCGACATCCAGAACCGTCCGTTCCAGTTTGGTCGCAACCTGCAGGCCGTCATCGGCTTGAACCAGGTTTTCGTCCCCATGGACCGGGACCTGCACCAATGTTGTTTCACCCTTACCTGCCAACGGATCGGATTTCGCAGTTAGCATGCTATCCAGTGTAGCGCGCTGGACATCATTCAGCGCTCCGTCGACAGAAAAGAGGTTGACGATATGCACCAGATTGATTGGGTCCGGATCTTTGTATTTGGGATCTAAAACGTGAACTATCTCGCTCAGCGGCGTTGAGGGTGACTGGCAGAAAACATTCTCAGCGAGCCAACCCGTGGGCTCTTCATCTACGACCTGTCTTTTGATCCCGAACAATTTTCGAAATTGTCTTCTGAGTCCCATAAGACTGCCCCAAATGAATAAATATATATATCACGCGTTCGTGTAGTGTTCGTTTTGCATTGTACAAGCGGAAAAGTCACCCCCAGTTGGAATCACAGGCGGCACGTTGCATCTTTTCTACAGGTCCGGCGTTTATGCAATTCGGGCGTGCCGCTGATTACCCGGAAAACAAGGCCGACCCTATGGTCAAGACCTATGTTTGGCTCTAGGTTGCCCGAGTAGAACAAGACCGGACCTGCCACCGATGAGCAAACCCAAAGACAACCCCGCTGATCCGTTCAAGAAAGCTCTGGCCGAAGCCACCAAAGTGATGGCCGACGATCCGGAACTTACGGTGAGCTATACGGTCGACCCGTCGGGCCTGTCGGGTGAGTCGATGCGGTTGCCTCAGGTCTCGCGGCGCATGACGCGGGAAGAGGTTCTGTTGGCGCGCGGGACCGCGGATGCTTTGGCTTTGCAGCGACGCTATCACGATGATGCTACTCATAATCGCTATGCGCCTCCGGGTGACATGGCCCGCGATCTGTACGAGGCGATGGAGGTGGCCCGGTGCGAAGCGATGGGTGCGCGGGACATGCCAGGCACTGCGTCCAACATCGACGTCAAGATCGGGCACGAAGCGATCCGGCGTGGGTATGATCAATGCAAACAGCCAGCTGACGCGCCTCTTTCGGTGGCCGCCGGCTATCTGATCCGGCATCTGGCCACTGGTCGCGACCTGCCGCCTGCGGCTGACAATGTCATGAACCTGTGGCGCGGGTTTATCGAAGATCAGGCAGGGGGCGTACTGGAGAACCTTGACGAGGTGCTTTCGGACCAGGCCGAATTCGCCAAGTTTGCACGCCAGATGATCAAGGATCTGGGCTATGGCGATCAGCTGGGCGATGACCCGGATGAGCTGGACGAAGATCAGGAAGATCAGGCCGAAGACGACGCCGAAGAACAGCCCGACCCCGACAGCACTGGTCAGGATGATCAGGACGAACAGGACGCGGATGCGACCCCTGAGCAGTCACAGGAAGAACAGCAGGATCAGTCTCAGGCCCAAGTCTCCATGGATGAGATGGCCGAGGATGAAATGGGAGAAGAGGCCGAGATGCCCGAGGGCGAGGCCCCGCTGGAGCCGCCTGCCCCTCCGCCTGCATCCGATGCTGATCCCGACTATAAGGTCTACCTGAGCACCCATGACGAAGAGATCGCCGCCGAGGATCTGGCGGAGCCCGCTGAGCTGGAACGCCTTCGGGCCTATCTGGATCAACAGCTAGAACCGCTGAAAGGTGCCGTCAGCCGTTTGGCCAACAAATTGCAGCGCCGGTTGCAGGCGCAACAGAACCGCAGCTGGGAGTTCGACCGCGAAGAAGGCATTCTGGACGCCGGCCGTCTGGCGCGTGTTGTTGCAAGCCCAACCACACCGCTGAGCTTTAAGGTCGAGAAGGATACTGAGTTCCGCGATACGGTGGTGACGCTGCTGTTGGATAATTCGGGCTCGATGCGCGGGCGACCTATTTCGATCGCGGCGATCTGCGCGGATGTTCTGGCACGCACGCTGGAACGCTGCAACGTCAAGGTCGAGATTCTGGGCTTTACCACGCGAGCGTGGAAAGGCGGGCTGGCGCGCGAAGCCTGGCTGAACGATGGCCGCCCACAGCAGCCCGGTCGTCTGAACGATCTACGCCATATCATCTACAAAGGCGCGGATGCCCCGTGGCGACGCGCCCGGCCCAATCTGGGGCTGATGATGAAAGAAGGGCTACTGAAGGAAAATATCGACGGCGAGGCGCTGGAATGGGCGCATCGCCGGATGACGGCACGGCGCGAGCAGCGCAAGATTTTGATGGTAATCTCGGACGGGGCGCCGGTCGATGATTCAACGCTCAGCGTGAACCCTGCAAACTATCTGGAAAAGCACCTGCGCGATGTGATCGGGATGGTCGAAAAGCGCAAGATGGTGGAATTGCTTGCCATCGGCATCGGCCATGACGTGACCCGGTATTACGACCGCGCCGTGACCATCACGGATGTCGAGCAACTGGCCGGAGCCATGACCGAGCAACTGGCCGCTCTGTTTGACAGTGATCCGCGCGCACGAGCGCGGGTGATGGGAATGAAGAGAGTAGGCTGAATCGCCTTTTCCATAACATGGCGTCGCGCGCTCCAAACTGATAGAGGTATGACATGTTTCAGTCCTTCGCCGTGACCGCACGGCCGGAACAGGGCCCGCCTCGGCTGGCCGATCTGCGGACCGAATTGACACGCGATGGGTTGGACGGTTTCTTGGTCCCGCGCGCAGATGTGCATCAAGGCGAGTATGTGGCCCCGCGCGACGAACGGCTTGCCTGGCTGACCGGGTTCACAGGTTCGGCCGGGTTCTGCGTGGTTTTGGCAGATAAGGCCGGCGTCTTCATTGACGGACGTTATCGCACGCAGGTCAAAGCGCAGGTCGCCGCCGATTACACACCTGTTCCATGGCCCGAGGTCAGCCTTGCCGCGTGGCTAACGGAACAACTCCCGCAGGGTGGTCGGGTTGGCTTTGATCCGTGGCTACATTCGGCGGGTCAGATCGCGAAAACGCAGACCGACCTTGAAGGCCGAGATATTACACTGGTGCGCAGCGACAATCTGGTGGACCGGGTTTGGTGGGATCAACCCGATCCACCAATGAACCCGGTAAAGCTGCACCCGATCGAATTCGCGGGCGAAAGCGCAGACAGCAAAATCGCGCGTCTGGCGCAGTCCCTGCAGGACACGGGCTGTGGCGCAGCGGTGATTACCCTGCCCGACTCGATCATGTGGTTGTTGAACATTCGGGGCTCCGATATCGGGTACAACCCGGTGGCGCATGGGTTTGCTATACTGCATGCGGATGGCCGCGTGGATCTGTTCATGGCGCACCAAAAGCTGAACGTGGCGATGGCCGATTCAGTCACAGTTCATGCGCCGGACACGTTTTTGACGGCTGTCGCAGCGCTTGACGGTAAGGTTCAGGTTGATCTTGGTACGCTGCCACAGGCAGTGGCCGATGTACTAGAAGGGCAGATGGTCGATGGCGGCGACCCTTGTGCGCTGCCCAAAGCCTGCAAGAACCCTGCCGAAATCGCAGGCAGTGCCGAGGCACATCTGCGCGATGCTGTCGCTGTGATCGAAACGCTGTGCTGGCTGGATGCGCAAGCCGCTGGCGATGTTACGGAAACGCAGGTGGTCACTCGGCTTGAGGAGAACCGGCGCAAGGATAATGCCCTGCAGGATATCTCGTTCGATACGATTGCAGGGACAGGACCCAATGGCGCGATCATGCATTACCGGGTGACCGAGGAAACCGACAGCCTGCTGCAAGACGGTCATATCCTGGTGCTGGACAGCGGCGGACAATATTTGGATGGCACGACTGATATTACCCGGACCATTGCTATCGGCAATGTGGGTGAAGAAGAAAAAGCCTGCTTTACTCGCGTGCTGAAAGGCATGATCGCCATGTCTATGCTGCGCTGGCCTGCCGGGTTGGCTGGACGTGATATCGAATCCGTGGCGCGTATGCCCCTATGGGCAGCGGGTCAGGACTTTAATCACGGTGTCGGGCACGGCGTCGGTGCCTATCTGAGTGTGCATGAGGGCCCTCAGCGTCTGTCCAAAGCCAGCCATGAGCCCTTGCTGCCGGGCATGATCTTGTCGAATGAGCCGGGTTACTACCGCGAAGGTGCGTTTGGAATCAGGATTGAAAACCTTTTGGTGGTGCAATCTGCCCCTACCCTGCCCAGTGGTGACGCGGAACGTCCCATGTTGGAATGGCGCACATTGACCTATGTCCCTATCGACCGACGCTTGGTTCTGACCGATATGCTGACGGCAGTCGAACGCGACTGGCTGAACGCATATCACCGCGAAGTTGCCGAAAAAGTTCGACCAAGGCTGGGAGATGACGCCCAACTGTGGTTGGATGCCGCAACCGCACCGATCTGACATCGCATCGTTACATATACCGGGCAGTGGACAAGCGGGAAACCGGACCAGAGGAAAGAGCAAAGATGACCGAGATCACCATTCGCAAGACACCAGGCAAATGGAGCGTCCGTTCAGGAGGCGCCATTCTGGGTGAAACCACAAATGCTCTGGAATTGCTCGAGGGCAATCTTGATCCGGTCATCTATTTCCCTCGTACCGATATCGCGATGGCATTTCTGGATGTTACCGACAAGGTCACGCAGTGCAAACACAAGGGCCAAGCCACGCATTTTTCGATCGTCAACAAATCCTCGGTCACTGAAAACGCTGCTTGGAGCTATGAAGACCCGATCCATTCTGCCTTAGACATCAAAGGCCATGTCGCCTTCTACCCGCTTGATTCCGTGAAGGTCGAACAAATCTGACGTATGTCCCAGATGCGCAATACCTCTACTCAATCGAGTTGTTGCACAATATGAAAGGCCAGATCGCTTTGGCCTTCACGTCAAAATCTGGCTCGAAGTAAGAGAACGATCCTTTACGCTGGATACCACGAAAGTATCAAACGAGCCCGACCTGCACCTTGGGATTTCTCGCTGCGCCTACACTAAAAACTGCTTTTTTCCGGTATTCATGGCGCAGTTTCTTGGCAAAACCCACGCCCAAAATGGTCTGTTTTTCTGGCACCAAATAGATTTACTTTTTGTCGATCTAATGCCGCAATCAATGTGAATTTAGAGAGTTAAACTGAAGCCTGCTCAAGATCTAAAACTCATCAAATTCCGGAACATTTCCAAGCCTAATGATGAAACTCGGCGCCCCGACCTCGCCACTGTTCGGGTCCTCACTGACCATGTAGGCATCAGCGCCAGCGCAATCGTCGGATAGCGCTTCCCTTTCTGCTCTGTTTTGTGCCTCTGCCGCCGTGGAATATTCAAATTGCTTACCAATTTTCAAGTTTCCTTGCCCTCCGCGACCGGGCTTATTTTCCACATATGTCTGGCAGATATAGTGAATTTTTTCTGAGCTCTCATCTGAGATTGTCATGGCAGTATCCGTAAAATGAGTATGGGTGCGATTGATGCATGGGAAAAACAATGCTCGCTAGCCGCTTTGTTCGTGTTTCGATAATTCCAGTCGCGCAAAAAGAAGGGGCGACAATCCTGTCACCGCTTTTTGACGGGCTTCGGCGGACAGGCTTCAGATAATGTATTCGCATCCCTTTCGAGCCGAGTTTTGCGGAGCCGGGCATTCTTGATCTGTCTTTGCTCTGCTTCTTCGTTGACCATTTCTCTAACGATCCGCGTTGTTTTGTCCATCGGTGTTTCCGCCTTGGGAACGTGTGCATTGAAGACAGTTTTTTTTGTCAGCTTTGCCAATGGTTATTCTCCTAACCGTTTTCAACGGTGCATTTATCAGTTGAGTGTTCAAATCGATGCCAGGTGATTGCCTGATCCTTGAGAGACATGCGCATGTCGTGAATGACTGCCACGGAGCAGCTTTGTCTTAACGTCAGGAGCGGACATAGCATTCATCAATGCACTATAGTTCATTTGGAACTTCATTTCCGATCCTACGCTTTGCGTCGAATGGTAAGTGCCAACGACAAGATGATCGCTTGTTGCACCGATAAACCTGTATCCAGGGGGCATCGAAAGCCCCAAAATGTCCGTATCTTGCTGACCAACGGCCAGAATTATTTGTGTGCTCTGTCCGCTTTTCGGGACGAGGTGAAGTCTTTTGAATACCGGATCGCAGATGCTCTGAGGGTGAGATGCAGGTTTGGACCCTGTTTCAATTACCTCAGCGATAAGTATGAAGGCATCCGTATACATCCCGCCTATTTGATCTCCGGAAACCGGATCAACGCCCAGAAGTATTGCTTCCCCCAGCCTTAGATCGTTGATGCGACAAGCTGGGTGTCCGCCGAGGGCCCAAGGAAGGTTGGCCGAGTTTCCGCCAGATACCGTGTGAAGGAAGGGACCACACTGCCCCTCTGTTTCATTAGCCAGGTCAGATAGGGCCTCCATATCTGCAGCATTCGGGGCAATTCCCCCCAGACATGCAAAGTTCGCTCCGATGCCTTTCAGTGTAACGCCGGGCATGTCCACCACTTGCTGTGCAACCGAGCCGAGGTCCTTTGGCATGATCCCTTCGCGCAGATCGCCCATCTCAACCATCAGGATAATGCCGTGAATGCAGTCTTTCCGGATCGCGGCGGCGGCCAGAGCGGTAATCACGAGGATTTCTGTATTGTAGCTCGCCTCACAGTATTGGATGACCTGATCGACCTGGCTCAGCGTTGGTGTACGGATCAATGTGATCGGACATGTCATGCCCGCGTTGCGTAACCTTCGCACGTTACTAAGCCGCGCTTCCGCAAGCCCCACAGCGCCGCCGTCGAGCATTGCCTGAGCGATGGCTGGATGCCCGCACACTGCCTTGGTCACACCGGTGACACCGATGCCGCGTGTCTTGAGGCGCTCGACAACAGTCTTCGCATTGTGACGTATCTTGCTCAGATGCACCTCAATGCGAGGGGTACTCATATCGCAGCCACGGGTGTCGAGTGATGTAACCCAGGATAAGCGGCAACAACCATTGCAAGCAAATGCGAAGCCGGCCGGCTGAGTACATCCGTTACCGGCAGCCCGAGTATTTGTGACTGTGCGGCGATCGTGTCGGTTACCTCGGCCTCGGACATCCCCTCATGATTGAGCGTGACACCAATGACCTTTGTGTCAGCAAATGCTTCGATTAGGGCAATCTCACTTGCAGGCTTGGGCATCGGCATATTGGGAAAGTCACAGCGATGCGCGCGCTTTGGAGCGTGCTGGAGGATTACGGCGTCCGGCTGGCTGCCCCGCAGGATAAAGGCGGATGTGCAGAATGCCGGATGGCTCAACGCCCCTTGGCCTTCGATCAATATGACATCGGGTCGTTCAGACTCGGAAGCGTCGACGATCGCGCCTTCAAGTTCGCCGCAACAGAACTGCGGTGGTACGGCATCCATTGCCACCCCATATTTTGCACCCTGCATCAAACCTGTCTGGCCCGTACCAACAAGGACAGTCTTGATGCCTCTTGTGTTCAAGGCACGGGCTAAAACAGTCGCTGTTGTCCGCTTTCCGATGGCGCAGTCGGTCCCAAGAACAGCTATGCGCAGTGCTTTCACACCTGCAATACTTCCATCGAACAGGCGCATATCTTTGCTGGGTTTAGGTTTGCGAATATCTCGGATGGTGACTTTGCGTTCGGCCGCAAAAGAGGCGATTTCTGGATCATCGCCCAGATACTCATGCAATCCACTGACGATGTTCATACCAAGTGATATCGCGTCGAGAACAACGTCACGATCTGTCGATGAGAGCCTGCCCGTAGATGGTGCCATCCCGTAAATGAGGGTATCCGGGATTACAGCTTCATGGACAACAGCAGCGTCCAGACTTCTGAAGACCGGAATGTGGTTTACAGTATCGTTAAGAACCAACCCGCTGTCTTTGCCGTCGTGATCGCTATCGATGACAGACAGGATCCTATAGGCCTCTGAATGGCGAACGAGGCCATTTGCAGTTTTGCCATCCGCCTTGGCAAAGTTACCTTGGCAATAGACAATCGCAGTTGGCGGCAAGATGATCTGAGTGGCAGAAGTTGATCTTATGGGTTCGTCGCTGGTAAATGGCGGCGCCTGCGCCCCGCTAACAGGACGACGGATCGTGTTTGCCACGTTAAAGTCGGTTTTCATGATGTTTCCTTTGTGTGGTCGACACCCAAGGCAACACGGTCGTCACCATCGGATACCAAAGTCGAAGTAGTCGCGCCGCGCGCTCAGTTATCGAGAACGCACAGACCTTTAGATGACTTGAAATTCTTGTTGCAGTTCCAACGGTTTCCGGACCTGTCAAGATGGGCATTCGCAGGAAGCTCTATTGTTTCGCAATTCACACCTGAGGTCGCGTATCCACGCTCGCACTTCCATCCCGTGCCGTACGTTGCATCGTCCAAGTAGGCATGTTCAGGGATCACGACGGCCGCGCACGTGCCATCCTTTACAAAATATCCACGTTCACATGTCCAGGGTTGGCCGTATCCTGATGAATTCAAATACGCGTTAGCCGGGACCACAATGGCGACGCAACGGTCGTCCAATGCTTCGAACCCACGTTTGCATTCCCACGCGGGTCCATAGGTCGTATCAGCCAGATAAGCGTTTGCGGGTACGACAATTTCTTGGCACGTATCGTCGATTTTGAGAAAACCGCGCGAGCAATGCCAGCGTTCACCTGATGAATCAAGGAATCCGCCATCGGGTACAATCACCGCAACACAGGTCGCTTCATCGTTCTCGCGAAAACCATGAAGACATTCCCAACCTAAACCATAGGTACGGTTGGTCGGATAGGCATTTTCTGGCACTACGACAGCTGCGCAGACGTCGCCACTCAACCTATACCCGGCGTTGCATTTCCAACCGTCACCGTAACTCGTTGCAGTGGCATTTTCTGGCACCGATTGCGATGTAGATTGAGAGAATGCAGGCATCGAAAATAAAAGCAAAGCACAGAGTGTA
Source organism: Ruegeria sp. YTSA219 (assembly GCF_059609985.1). Lineage (NCBI taxonomy): Bacteria > Pseudomonadati > Pseudomonadota > Alphaproteobacteria > Rhodobacterales > Roseobacteraceae > Ruegeria > Ruegeria sp. YTSA219. Next base: position 46,416 of record NZ_JBXWMT010000007.1, on the reverse strand, counting down.
AACCCAATCAGCGCCGCACTCATCTGAATGCCTAGTGACAGATTTGCGCGCCAAGTCGTCCGAAGGAGTCGCGGCATTGCCTTTGCCTTATGATCCATCCAGCTCAAGCCCCGCGATACAGGCATCTGCGAGGTCGCGGCTTGGCGAATCTGACCCCGGCAGTGTTGCCCAACCTGTATCCATCATGGCCTTGCGGCGGTTGAAGCCAGAGGCCTCTTGCAGTGCTTCTATTATTTCTTCGCGCTTGGGATCAGCGGTTGACCTGTTCAGGCAGACCGGCACCATCGCAAGCGTTACTTCTTCGCTTGCATGGTCTTTCGCCAATTCTTGAGCGCTGCCGCTGGTTGTCCATCCGCCCCAGGTAAAGCCAAGGATTGAGACCGCAACCGCACCACACAAAGCACCGTAGATGCCTGGTTTCGTCCATTCTGGAAATGTCATTTTAGTTCCTCTGGCGGAGAAAGCGCCGCCTCGCTGTTTTATGTCTTTCTGCGCAATCTTAATCTTGCGCCCAGGCCATTCTCAGGACGCGATGGTCGATAGGCGCAGTTCTTGCCTATCGGAAGCTCATTTGATCAACGGTTGCGTTGTGGTTTATTGGCAAGCCATCGGTGCGTCTGATCACCACAAACGGATCAACTAACATCACAAGCGATGTGGTCGTGCGCGATAACATCGGCAACTTTCCCAAACATCAAATCCAAGTAGAGGACGTGACAGCTGAATTTTCATGATGGAAGAACTTAGTTCACTCAAGCAGGCGATACGCCTGGGCTGCAGAAAACCAGAACTTTAGTGTTCCCTATGTAACCACTTGGAGCCGCAATTACAACGCTCGTGGCCCTAACGCTGTTCCCAAGGCCCCGATACCGATCAAAAAAATGGTTTCAACCTGGCATTTACTTTGTGTATCGGCAAATCCGTGACCACTTATGTAGCCTTTTTACTATGTCACTCTGAAACTGGCATTCGCTGCATCAAGGAAAACATGTGGTGAGGGCAGATAATGCTTGGACGTTTTACCGAAAAGTGTTGGTTTGTCTCTGATCTCACATGCTGTTTTGAGTGTGCCTCGCCAAATATTTCTGAGCGACTTTTTTGGATGATGACAGGTTGGACTGACGCGCAGGGAAAAATCGGAATTTGGCGAGAAAACGGGTGTGGGTAACGCCTGATACGCGCCGTCAAACGGATCGGCTGGGCGCCTCACCGACCTAGCCACGACCGATTTCGTCAAGCAATTCGGCTGTCGTCACCTGACGGCAGTAGCCTTTGATCGTTTGCAGGGAATTGTCGTGACGCTCTTGCGTGTAGGTCATGCAAGCATCCGTCACTTGGGTGACCAGATAGCCCAGATCACAGGCATCGCGAATTGCGCTTTCGACGCATTGATCGGTCACGATCCCCGCCAGCACCAATTGCTTTATGCCGAGATTGCGCAACACGTAATCTATGTGGGTCGAGACAAAGACTGAGGACGAAGATTTTGGAAACACGATCTCATCATCGGCTGGTGCCAGTTCGTCGATCACCTTGCCGTCCCAGGATCCTTTGGGCACGTTGAAGCCCGTGATTTTGTAATCCAGAGATCTGTCGCGCCCGTCTTTGGTCAGACTTTCAATCGTTGTATAAAGAACCTCGATTCCCGCCGCGCGAAATCCCTTTTGCAAGGCTTGCATATTAGGTACGATACGGGATTTCAGCTGCTCAAAAAACCAGCCAAACTTTGCGTCAAAATCGGCATTTGTCAGCCCTTCGAATTCGGCACCATCCCTGTGGGCTGCAAAGTTCTGCACGTCAATAAATAGCAATCCCGATTGGTCATGTTCTAGTGGAAGATCGCGGGTCAATTCCATGTCTGTCTCTGCTTTCAAATGTTTGCCCAAGAGGTCTAATTTTATGAATGAGGGCGATCATGACGTCCACACTAAAAGAAAATAAAATTCCAAAGTCAACTAAATTTAGATTGACAGAAAATATTTTTCCACCACCATATAGCGCATGTTGATCAGAGACCGCATCGAAAACGCAGCCGATATGCTAACCAGCGGAGAGCGCAAACTTGCTGCAGCTATCCTGTCGGATTACCCATTTGCTGGCCTTTCCTCGATCCAGGAGCTGGCAAAACACGCCGAGGTGTCACCGCCTTCAATCTCACGGTTTGTTACCAAGATTGGACTTGATGGATATCAGGATTTCCAACGTGATCTTATCGCGGAATTGAAAGAAGGGCACCGCTCGCCGGTTCAACTCCACCAGGCGGAACGGCCCGTTCATGGGGGATATCTGAAGGACTTTATTTCCAAATCGGCCAGCCAGATGGCCATGGCGGCTGATGCTATCACCGAAGATCAGTTTAACCAGATCTGCACCCTTCTGACCGACCCGAAACGCAGCGTTTACGTGCTGGGTGGCCGGATCAGCGATACGATCGCCAAGCATCTTTCGTTCCACCTGCGTCAGATCCGCAAGGATGTGTTTCATCTGCCTGATACGCCTGAAGGCTGGCCAGAATATCTGTTGCGGATGCGGCCCGGGGATATCCTTTATGCTGTTGATTTTCGCCGTTACCAACCGGCGCTGGAGCAGCTGTCGCTTGTTGCCTCACGCGATCGGAATGCCCGTGTGATCCTGATGACGGACAAATGGATTTCACCGATTGCCAAACACGCCCATGAGGTCATGCCGGTGCCAATTGATAGCGGCACCTTGTGGGATACTTACTCGGCGGCACTCTCGGTGACCGAGGCCATCGTGACGCGGATTGCCGAGGACAACTGGGAACAGACCCGAGACCGCATCAAGGCCTGGGATGCTTTGCGCTTTACTCAAGAGGAAAATGAAAAATGACCCTGCCGCTAATTTTTGCTGCCATATCCGATGTTGCCGGAAAGGTGCGCGGCAAAGCCTTTCCCGCTGATCAGTTGGAAAAACGGCTGGTGCGGGGGGTCGGCTGGACCCCTACCAATGTGCAGATCACCTGTTTCGACATAATCGCTGACAGCCCGTTCGGCGCACTAGGTGATTTGCTTTTGATTCCCGATGCAAACGCAGAGGCCCGGGCGACATTTGGAGATGTGACCGAGCATTTCCTGATGGGCGATGTCGTCACGCTTGACGGGGATCCTTGGGCCTTTTGTACGCGCGCTATCCTCAAATCCGCGCTGAAGCGCCTGCATGATGTGGCGGGCGTTCATCTGATCTCGGCGTTCGAGCACGAGTTTCAACTGAAAAGCCCACCGGCGGTGGAAAACCAGGGATACGGACGCGAAGGGTTCGAGATTCAGCGGAAGCTTTGCGAAGTGCTGATGGCGACACTCGCCGAAAACGGGCTCGAGCCAGACAGTATCATGAAGGAATTCGGCCCCAATCAATACGAGGTCGTTATCGGCCCTGCCAAAGGTGTGCGCTCGGCAGATGCGGCAGTAATCCTGCGCGAGCTTACTCGCTCGGCAGCGCGTCACCTGGGTGAGGCTGCAACCTTTACGCCAATCCGCGATGTGGCGAGCGTCGGCAATGGCGTTCATATCCACATGAGCTTTGTCGACGATGCCGGCGAGCCGGTCACATTTGATGCAAGCGGCCCCTGCGGGATGTCCAGACTTACTGATGGGTTCGCTGCTGGCGTGCTAAAATACCTGCCTAACATTTTAGCGCTGACGGCACCGTCTGTCGTGTCATACGAACGCCTTACTCCGCACCGGTGGTCGGCTGCGTATAACAATCTCGGGTTCCGAGACCGCGAGGCCTCGTTAAGGGTCTGCCCTGTGACGGCAAAGGACCCCGCTTCAATCGCCAGACAATTCAACATTGAATACCGCGCGGCGGATGCAGCGGCGTCGCCTTACCTGGCTTTGGCCGCTGTTGTACATGCTGGTGTTCAGGGGATCGAAGATGGGCTGAAAGCGCCTGCGCCGACCGAGGAAGACCTGTCGCTTCTGTCAGCGGATGATCTCACGGCGCGTGGTTTTGTGCGCCTGCCCGAAACGCTTGAGGCCGCCCTTGAGGCGTTTCAGGCGGATACGACCGTCACCAGTTGGTTCGGACCAGATTTCGCGAGCGTCTACGCCGCCCATAAGGCTGCAGAAATCGACGCGGTAAAAGACATGGACACAGCACAGAAATGCGCCGCGTACGAAGGAACATACTGATGAGCGCGCCCTCTGACAGAGCATTGGTTCCATTTGTCAGCGTCGAAAACATGCGGTCCCTGGTCCATAAGCATGGCCTACGGGACTGCCTTGCAGGATTGGCCAATATGATCAAAGCCGATTTCAAACGCTGGCCGGTATTTGACAAGACACCGCGCGTGGCGTCCCATTCTAAGGTCGGTGTGATTGAACTGATGCCAACCTATGATGGTGTGGATCACACCTTCAAGTCCATGAACGGACACCGATCGAACACCAAGGTCGGCCTGCAAACCCTAACCGTCGTTGGTGTGCTGGCCTCTGTTGATACCGGCTATCGACGACTCATTTCTGAAATGACCCTTCTAACGGCGCTTCGCACGGTGGCAATATCGGCGATGGTGACGCGTATACTGGCCCCCAAATCAGCTAAAACCGCTGCGAGTATCGGCAACGGGATATTCTGATGCGCAATGACATTTCTGTAGAGTACCCAAAACAGACGCGCATTGAGGGCGATATCCAGCAACTCGACCCGGATCACGCGGTCAACGAACTGTGGCAGGTTCTAACCGGTTCTAAAAAGGGACGAACCTACGACGATCAGATCACGGTTTTTGATGGTGTTGGCTTTGTGGTCGAGGATTTCTCGGCCACACGCTGGCTGCACCAAAAAGCGACTGACGGCGCCCCAAGCGAAATGCTGGATCTGGTTGCCGACCCGCACGACCCCAAGGATCTGCTCGGTATAATAAGACGATGCACACACCGTGCGGTCCAAGCTGCATGAATTTGTGTACTCATACCTTATTGGGGCCGAACGATCCTGCGCCGATTGACGTCGTTAATGCAGATAGCACGTCGGAGATCGTGCTGCTGTGTGAGCATGCAGGCAATGCGGTCCCCGAGATGCTTGGAGATTTGGGCGTCCCCCGCGACGTCATTGAAAGCCACCGCGGCTGGGACATTGGTGCCCAGAATGTAGCGCGCCAGTTGGCTGAACAGTTGAACGCGCCTCTCGTCATCCAAAATTACTCACGGCTGGTATTTGACTGTAACCGTCCCCCTGACAGCCCCTTGGCGGTCCCTGCGATCAGCGACCAGGTTGAGGTGCCGGGGAACAGCGCGATCACCGAATTGAGCCGGGCCATGCGTGTCGATGAAATCTTTCGACCTATGGATGCAGAGTTGAATCGGCTCTTTGCCAACCGTCCGCGTCGTGCCGCGTTTTCGATCCATTCCTTTACACCGCATCTCGATGGCAAGGACCGGCCTTGGCAGGCAGGCTTTTTAAGCCGCGGAACAGGCGGTGCTGCCAAAGCATTGATGGCACATATCGCGCAGCGCCGCCCTGACATGACCTTTGCGTTGAACAAGCCCTATCAGATCGAAACTGAGGGCGATTGGTTTATTCCAGCGCATGCAGAACCCCGTGAGCTTGTGCATTGCCTGATTGAAATTCGAAACGATCAAATCCGCGAACAATCGCAAGTCGGGCTGTGGGCGGATCTGCTGGCAGACGCAATCGCTACAGCGGTAGGGGACATTCCCTCATGAGCATCGCCCCCCTTCATACACATCCCGGACGCTTGCGGGCGTCCAACTTGCTCCGGACGGCGGCGGCGGTTGCTGTGCTGCTGGCTGTGGTGCTTGGGCTGACGTTGATTTTTGGACGCACTGGCGAGCGGATTGCTGTACAGATGTGTGTCAATGTGGTCGCTGTAGTGGCCCTTGCGATTTATTGCGGCAACACGGGCATTGTGTCTTTCGGGCATGGCGCGTTTTTGGCGCTAGGCGCTTATCTGTCAGGCATTCTCACCATGCCTGCTGCTCTTCAACGTTCTGCCCTGCCGGATCTTCCGTCATTTCTGGCAGGCCATGAAGTAACGATCTGGGTGTCGCTGCCGGTGGTCGCCCTTGCGGGACTTGCCTTTGCAGCCCTAACCGGAAGCGCCATCGCTCGGCTTGTGGGTGCGTCTGCCACGATTGCCACGCTTGGCCTGCTGATCATCGCCCATGGCGTGGCCATCGCCGCACGCGAGATCACACGCGGCAGCCAGACGTTTTACGGTGTGCCAAGGGTGACAGATCTGGTTCTGGCCCTCGGCGCGGCCACGGTCGCAATCCTGCTGGCCCGTTGGTATCGCGAAAGCCGTTTGGGCCTGTTTTCCCGCGCGGCCCGTGACGATGAGGATGCCGCAACAGCACTTGGCATCAATGCCCGACGCACAAGATTCATCGCTTGGTGTGCCTCTGGTACCATGGCGACAGTCGCGGGTGCACTTTACGGGCATATGCTGGGGGCATTTTCACCCGCATCCTTCTACCTTGGGCTCGTCTTTGCGCAGGTGGTCATGATGATTGTCGGTGGAATGTCATCGGTTGGCGGCGCAGTGGTCGGGGTGATCGCGGTGACGCTGCTGCAGGACACTGTGCGCCAGTTCGAAGGCGGCTCAACTGTGCTTGGCGTCACCTTGCCCGAGGTCTTTGGCCTGACGACGATTGTCCTGGGGCTTGCCATCCTGCTGGTGATCTGGGCGCGACCTCAGGGTCTGGTCGGAGGCTTTGAACTTGGCCCTGGCGCCGATGCAAACCTGCTCGGGCGCCTGAAGTCCCGAGTAACTCCTGCGCGCACGCCCGAGCCCGTCGTCCCAGCCACGCTGAAAGCATCAAACCTGTCAAAAAGTTTCGCAGGCGTCAAAGCCGTAAGAGACGTCAGTTTCGAAGCTCCGACTGGGCGCATCACTGGCCTGATTGGCCCCAACGGTGCTGGCAAGTCCACGCTTGTTAACTTGCTGACACGCGCCTATCAGGCGGACACCGGTTCTGCGCATATGGGCGAGGTTGATCTGACCCGTGTCTCGCATCACAAAGTGCCAGGCTTTGGTGTCTCGCGTAGCTTCCAAAACTTGCGCCTGTTCAGCGGTCTGACAGCCTACGAAAATGTTCTTGTTGCCGCTTTGGCCGCAGGTCACGACCGCAAGACTGCCGCGGCTATCACCCTGCGTGAACTAGATGCCTTTGATCTTGGGGAAGTCGCCGGGTATCGCGCCGACAGCCTGCCATATGGTGCCCGCAAGCGCCTGGAAATCGCCCGCGCTTTGGCACAAGACCCGAAGATTCTTTTACTGGATGAACCGGCCGCTGGCATGAATCCCGGCGAAACAGATGACCTGGCTGATCGGCTGATTAAGGTCGGCAAAACACGCGGCATCGGTGTCCTTCTGATCGATCATGACCTGAGGTTCGTGAACCGCCTGTCGGACTGGATCGTGGTGATGCACCAAGGTGGCGTCATCGCGCAAGGCACGCCTGAAGACGTGCGCGCAAATCCCAAAGTCATCGAGGCTTACATCGGCAAAGGGCGCACAGCCCAAAAAGCAGAAATTAGCGAAACCAACCGAAGTCAACCAACAGAGGTAGCAATAAAATGATACGTAATGCCCTTCTTCTTTCAACAGCAGTTATCACCGGCCTGGCTGGAACAGCGATGGCTGAGAGTTATAAAATCGGCGTAATGTCCGCGCAATCGGGCTATCTGGCCCCCTATGATGGACCCGCCTATGCCGGGTTCCAGTTCTGCATTGACGAAATGAACGCCAAGGGGGGCCTAAACGGCACAACACCGGTTGAGCTGATCGTGCGCGACACCCGGTCTGACATCGCCGAAGGCGTTAAAGTCGTACAGGAAATGATCGATGACGGCGCGCAGTTCATCGTGGCGTCAGCCGATGCCGATCCGACAATCGCCGCGGCCCAGATCACAGCGGCTGACAGCATCCCAACAATGACCTTTGCCGGAACAGCCCCGGTTCTGACGCAAGTCGGTGAACATGTCTTTGGCAGTTACCCTGCGGACAACCAACAGGCCGCCGTACTGGCAGGCCACGCACGCGAGCAAGGGTTCGAACGTGTCTGGCTCGTGAAATCCCCGGACAGTGCCTACACATTGGGTGGGCCCGAGTACTTTGGCGAGGCCTTCACATCGCTTGGTGGCGCCGTTGTCGGAGAAAGCAACTATTCGCTGAACCAGCCGGACTTTTCTGCCATCGTGACGACCATCAAGAATGCGGATACCACCCCGGACGTGATCGTCACATGGGCGTGGGAGCCTGATTTCCCGGCCTTCATCCGTGCGCTGCGCGGTGCCGGGGTTGATACCCAGGTGATGGGAGGTGACGTACTCGATTCACCAACCGTACGCGGCCTTGGTGATGTCGTCACAGGCGTAGCGCATACATCTGGTGGCTTCCCAGACGAAGGCTCTGCCTATGCCGATTTCATCGCGCGGTTCTCTGCTGCAAAGGGAATCACGCCTGACAACAATTACTACGTCAATGGCTGCGATATTGCGCATATGATCGAGGATGCTGTCGCAGCGGCTGGCACGACAGACCCTGCTGCCGTGACTGCCGCAATGGCCGGCATTGAGAATGGTGAGGGTATCATGTCCAACTTCACTTTCGCGGGGACCGACCGGATGCCTCTGCGTGATGTTGTGGTCGCGCGGATTACCGATGCAGGCGAAAAAGAGTTTGTCCTGCGCACCTCAGCTGATCCCGCAATCCTGCCACAGCCGTAAGGTCTGAACCCAATGGAAACAGCACTCGATATCCAAGGCTTGCACGTCCGCTATGGCCCAATCCGCGCGGTTCAGGGCATTGACCTGATCGTCCCCAAAGGCGGCATAACGGCGCTTTTAGGGGCCAATGGCGCAGGCAAGACAACGACGGTCATGGCCATCGCAGGTGCTTTGCCCGTGGTATCGGGCGCTGTTTCCCTTTTTGGCAAGGATATGACAGGGGCCAAACCCGACGCCATTGTGCGGGCGGGTGTGGCCATCTCACCGGAAGGACGCCGCGTGTTTGCGCAGCTGACGGTCGAAGAAAATCTTTTGCTGGCCGGATCAATTCTGGGCGACGAGAAGCTCAGCGCCAAACGTTTGGCCGAGATGAAAGAGCGTTTCCCGATCCTGGGCGAACGCCGCCGTCAGATGGCGGGGCTTTTGTCGGGGGGCGAACAACAGATGCTGGCGGTGGGACGTGCCTTGATGAGCGGACCGCGCTTGCTGTTGCTGGACGAACCGTCGCTTGGTCTTGCGCCGCAGGTCGTGGATCAGATTTTCGACATCGTAGAAGAATTGAAAGCCGACGGTATTTCAGTGCTTCTGGTCGAGCAAAACGCGGCTCTTGCCCTGGACATTGCCGATCATGCCGTGGTGCTGGCGAATGGCGCTGTTGCCGCTGCCGGTGCACCATCGGAACTTGCAAATGACGCGGTCTTGCAATCCGCATATCTGGCGGCTTGAGCGATGGATGTTCTTCTTCAACAAATGATCAACGCGCTTAGCCTTGGGGGAATTTATGCGATGCTGGCCCTGGGGCTGGCGATTGTGTTCTCTATTGTGCGATTGATCAATTTCGCGCATGGCGAAATCATGACTTTCGGGGGCTATGGCATCTTTCTGGCCATGAGCTTTGGCCTGCCGCCGATCGCCGCTCTTGTTGTCGGGCTTGGCGCTTCTGTGTTCATGGCCATGGCAATGGAGCGTACAGCGTTTCGCGCCATGCGCGGCGCGGATGTCGTTGCACTATTGATCACATCATTCGCGGTGTCCGAGATCCTCAAAGTTCTGTTCCAGAACGGAATTTCCGCCAGACCCGTCCCGATCTCTTTTCCAGCGTCATGGTCTGGCACGTATCATATCGGCCAGACGACATTTGGCATTATCCCGACCGTATCAATCATCGTAACATTTTCAGCCCTTGCAGGCCTGACCTTCGTGTTGCGGCGCACAACGATTGGCATGGCCATGCGCGCCGCTGCCGAAGATATCGAGATGCTCAAACTGCTGGGTATCAAGGCCAACCGGGTCGTTGCTGTGGCTTTTGCCCTGTCAGGGCTACTTGCGGGTATTGCCGCTGTCATCTGGACGGCACAACGCGGGTCAGTGGATCCACTGATGGGATTTTTCCCCGTTCTCAAAGCCTTCATTGCGACCGTACTTGGGGGTTTGGGCAGCTTGGGCGGCGCTGTCCTTGGTGGGTTCATCGTCGGCTGGCTGGAGGTTCTGCTACAGGCTTTCCTGCCAGACAGTCTGGCCCCATACCGGGATGCAATGGTTCTGGCCTCAGTCATCTTGTTGTTGCTGTTACGCCCGGATGGCCTCCTTCCAGCGGCGAATGCCAACAGATCGTAAGGAGCGGTGTTGGCGCAAAGTTCATCACTCGCTCGGATTGTTGCCCTCAGAGCGCGATGACAGACAAAGAGTGTGCAAACCGGATTCTGCGGAAATTGAATCTAACTTCCAAAATCAGACATTGGCGCAGCCGCCGCGGAATTGGGCTGTGCCACACTGCCGTTCTTTGACCAGATACCGACAAAAGTCCGCAAAAGATCAGAATTTCTCGATGTTACGGCCAATATTGCATGACCCGCTGGCTCGAAAAGATACTGGGAAGCTGTCGGCGGCTCAAAGTTGCGCGTCGTTCCACAAATTCCAGAGCGTCAGTGAGGTAAAGTTAATCCTTCACCAGCGCTCCAAGGCCTGATGTTTTTCAGCTAGAAAGCTCAGTTCTGCACAGCTTGTCAGATCAAACATATGAGCCTCTGGATTTCGACTGGTCACGCCCGGTAGATGCAGATCCAAAGATCGTATCGCGTCAATGCCTCGCCTGCTTCAAGGAACAAGATGGACAAAGACCAATGTTGCAGGGGCCCCTGTTATGAATGTTCTTCTGCAGCCGTGGCTGCCAACGCGCGGTTATAGGCCTTTAGCGCATCAATATGGTAGAGCGTACCGACTGGCGTCTCAGCTCCGTCATCACCGCTCACCACCACCGGTATGCAGAGGATTTCGTCTCGGTCGAAGAACGGCATCGCCGCCTCAAGCGTAGCGCTTGCTTGAACAAAAAGACCCTGATCAATCAAAACCTGTGCTTCTTCCCGGGTGATTGAACGTGCATCGCCAAGCGGTCGCATCACTGCGCCTGCGCGCAACATCGCCAGAAGATAGGCCTGTGGCCCCGCGGCCAGATGCACATTGCGCCGTTCCAGTTGGGTCAGGAAGAAGGATCGATCCACGAGGCGCGAAGCCAGCGCCGTGGACATTGAAACCGACACCATCACCGCCAGACCGATCTGCCAATCTCCGGTCAGTTCAAAGACAATCATCGTGGTCGAAATCGGGGCACCAAGCACGGCAGCGGCAACCGCTCCCATCCCGGCAAATGCATAAAGGGTATGGGTCCCCGATACATCGGGCAGCAAACCCGTTGCAATCAACCCGAATGCCAACCCGGTCAACGCACCTATCATCAGCGAGGGTGAAAACACACCGCCACCCATACGTCCCCCCATCGTGATCGCAACAGCCACAGTTTTGATGATTGCGAACAGGATGGCGGTTGTCAGAACCAAATCTCCGGCCAGAGCCCGGATCGTGGTTTCGTATCCAACGCCGATGATGTGGGGAAACCAGATCGCGATCAGTCCCAACATTGCGCCTGATACAGCAGGACGCAGCCATCCGGGCAAGGACAGCCGGCTTTGAATGTGATTGCCAATATCTTCTGCAAAGAAGATCGACCGCATCAGAAGCAAGGCCACCAACCCGCAGATCAACCCAAGGATCAGAAACGCGGGCAGCTCGACATAGAATTGCAGGGATCCGGGCGTATCTAGCGTGAATTCGGTCACGTCGCCGTATTCCAGCCGGTTAATCACCGTCCCGGCGACCGAAGCGATAACGATGGGCGCAAAAGCATGCACCGCGAAATGGCGCAGCACCACCTCAAGCGCGAACAAAGCACCGGCAATGGGTGAGTTGAAACTGGCCGAAACTGCAGCCGCCACCGCACATCCCAGCAAATCACGCCCGGTAATTCCGTCGGCATGGATACGATTACTGACCCAGGTCGAGATCACGCCTGCCATATGCACAACCGGCCCTTCTCGACCCGTAGATCCACCTGTGCTCAGCGTAATCAGCGAGGAGAAAAAAGACGCGATACCCGCCTTGCCTTCGACCCGACCATCGGTGAGGGCAGCGCCTTCGATTACATCGGCAACTGAACGCACGCGCCCGTCATCGGTATACCGGTGCAGGATGATGCCAACGATAAGACCGCCGATGATCGGTGTGATCAGGATCAGGAACCACGGCAGCTTTTCCACATGGCTGTGCAGTAACGAGATATCCCCGGTGTCGTAGACATAGGCCTGCAATGCCTGAATTGCCTTACGAAATCCCAATGCCATAAAGCCTGCGGCAATCCCAATCGCCAGCGCGATGAACCAGAACTGAATTTGGCTGGGCCCGCGCCTGCGCATCACCCGCCACGCGTCCTTCATCGCGGCCAGAGCCTGATTGAGCTGGTTGCGCAGAACGGTGCGGGTTGACTGGGTCATTTGCCCTCGGGGGATCAGGATACACCCCTTACTAAGCCACGGAGGGCACGGATAAAAGCCGGATCGCGCGTCTGTGAGGGCCTATGCGTCCAGAAGAGCACGGGCAGCGGCACGCGCTTCGTCCGTGATCGTGTCACCGGCGACCATCCTGGCAATTTCGTCCACCCGGTCGGCTTGGGCCAATGGAACCACGGTCGACAGGGTTTGCCCGTCGGTCACATGTTTCTGAACACGCCAGTGATAGGCGGCACGGGCGGCGACCTGCGGCGAATGCGTCACAACCAACACCTGCCCCCCCTGCGCGAGCGCAGCCAGACGCCTGCCAACAGCATCCGCGGTCGCGCCGCCAACACCCCTGTCGATCTCATCAAAGATCATCGTGCGCGCGCTGTCATCGCCGGTCAGACAGACCTTGAGCGCCAGCAAGAAGCGGCTCAGTTCACCGCCCGAGGCGATTTTGTTTAACGGTCCAGACGGTGCACCGGGGTTGGTGGCAACGGAGAACGCCACAGCATCCGCACCTTCGGGGCCGGGATCGGACGGGGTGATCTCGGTCTGGAACACAGCGCGTTCCATTTTCAGCGGTGCAAGCTCGGCCATCACAGCGGTGTCAAGTTCACCCGCTGCCCGTTGGCGCAGGCTGCTGAGTGCCTCCGCAGCCTTGTGATAAACTGCCTGCGCAGTCTCAACCGCAACGCGCCTGTCGGCCAGATCAGCGTCACCAGCATCCAAACGGTTCAGCCGCTCACGCAAAGTCTCCGCGAACCCGCCCAAGTCGTCCGGGGCAACGTCATGCTTTCGGGCCAACGCACGAATGGCGAAAAGCCGTTCCTCGACTGCTTCCAGTTCAACCGGATTGAAGTCCAGCGCCTGAAGACTGGCATTAACGCCATCTTGCGCCTCGCCCAATTCGACCAGTGCACGCCCCAGTGCGGCAACAGGCTCTTCCAACTGCCCGCCTGCATTATCGGACACGCCTTCCAGCCAGCGCAGAGCATCAGACATCGCGCCCTCAGCCCCATCACTGCCAAGCAAGTCATAGGCACGGGCGACGTCATCGCGAATCCGCTCTGCCCCCTGCATCATGCGGCGCCTTGCATCCAGTTCGGCATCCTCGCCGGGCTGCGGATCAAGCTTATCAAGCTCAGTGACCGCATGGCGCAGAAATTCTTCCTCTGCCCGCATGGCAGCCAAGGCAGATTCGACCTCAGACAAAAGCTTGCGCGCACGCGACATCTCGGACCATGCAGAGCGCACAGTGGCCAGTTGCCCCCCTGCCCCGGCAAAATCATCCAGCATCGCGCGGTGGCGACGTGGGTTCAGCAGGCCGCGATCATCGTGCTGGCCATGCAGTTCCACCAGGGTTTCCGACAAGGCCCGCAGCACCTCGCCCGAGCAACGCCGGTCATTGACCCACGCGGTTTTCCGGCCCTCGGCTGTGTTCACGCGGCGCAAGATCAGCTCTTCACCTCCGGGCAATCCGGCTTCGGCCAAAATCGCATGTGCGGGGTGGTTTTCGTGCAGCTCGAACTCGGCCACAACTTCACCCTGAGCGGCCCCCTGACGCACCAGCTCGGCCCGCCCGCGCCAGCCCAGAACGAACCCAAGCGAATCCAGTAGGATCGACTTGCCCGCGCCGGTCTCGCCGGTCAACGCGTTCAATCCCGGCTGGAACGTCAGTTCCAACCGGTCGATGATCAGCATATCGCGGATATCAAGGGCGCGCAGCATCGGGTCTCAGCGTCCCACGCCTTTAGCCATGGCGATTACAACCACTGACCTTTGACGGTCTGGCGATAAATCGTGCTGAGCCAGTTGTTGCCGCGGCTTTTGAGTTTCAGCCCGCGAGAGGTCAGCAGCTTATAGCCAGCGTCATACCATTCTGAGGATTGGTAGTTGTAACCCAGAATTGCACCGGCCGATTGCGCCTCATCCACCAGACCCAACGAGAGATAGGCCTCGATCAGGCGATAGAGCGCTTCAGCGGTATGCGAAGTTGTCTGAAAATCCTCTACCACAACGCGGAACCGGTTGATCGCGGCAGTATAGTGATCCTGACGCAGATAATAACGTCCGATCTCCATTTCTTTGCCAGCCAGATGGTCAAAGGCCAGATCGAATTTCAACACGGCGGAGGTGGCATATTCGCTGTCCGGATAGACTTCGATCACCGTGCGCAATGACTGAAGCGCCTGGAACGTCAGGCCCTGATCGCGGCCCACCTCGTCAATCTGGTCATAATAGCTGAGTGCCAACAGATATTGGGCATAGGCCGCATCTTCGTCAGTTGGATAGAAATCTATATAGCGCTGTGCTGCTGCACGGCTTTCTTCGTAATTCTCATCTGCATGGTATGAAAACGCCTGCATGATCAGCGCGCGCTTTGCCCAGTCAGAGTAAGGGTAAAGACGTTCAACCTCGGAGAAGTACCACGCTGCATCGTCGGAACGATTCTCCGACAGCTCAAATTCCCCACGCGTGAAAATCTGTTCGGGGGTGAACCCTTCTAGGTTCTGATTGCGGTCAGCGCCCCCGCTGTTGCACGCTGTCAAAACTGCTGTCAGAAGTACCGCCCCTGCGAATCTGACCGCCGCTTTGGTGCCTATCATTCCGCCAATCCTTGTCGTCTTGCTTAATGGGAATACCCCGGTTTGGGCCTTGGTCTAGCACATAAAATTCCAGTGCAAAACGCCTTAGTAGGCCCTTTGGCGGATTTGTCAGCAGAGTGGAACCAATCAGGCGACTTCGGGGATTTCGTCCCAGACCAGACCCTGTCCGGGCAGACGCGCGGCCTGTTCGGGGGTACACAGGATCGGACGCACAGCACCGGGCGTTTCAAACAGCTTGCGCAGCAGCGTGTTTGTCATCGCATGACCAGACTTGTCGCCGGTGAAATGACCCAGAATCGGTCCACCCGCCAAATACAAGTCACCCAGAGCATCTAGCATCTTGTGACGCACCGCCTCGTCTGCGTGGCGAAGGCCACCCGGGGTCAGAACTTCGTCGCCCTGAACGACCACAGCATTTTCAAGCGTGCCGCCAAGAGCCAAGCCGTTCTCGCGCATCGCTTCGACGTCGGTACGACGGCAGAATGTCCGGCAATCACTAAGCTCGCGTGCAAAAGAGCCATTGCACATATCCAGCGTCTTAGTCTGACGACCAATGGCGCTGTCTTCAAAATCGATATGAAAATCGATAATCAACCCGTCCGCAGGCGCAATCGAAGCACTGGCACCCTCACGGGTTGCGGTCACAGGTTTAAGAACCTCATAGGCCAGGACCGGGCTTGCCTGACGACGCACGCCTTTCAACATGATGCCACGAACGAATTCAATCGAAGACCCGTCCATGATCGGCACCTCGGGGCCATCAATCTCGATCAGCGCATTGTGGACACCGCATCCAGCCAAGGCTGCCATGATATGCTCGACGGTGGAAACCGTAACGCGCGCTTCATTGACCAGTCGGGTACAAAGCGGGGTACGATCGACCACATCGTAGATTGCAGGGATCAACGCATTGCCCAGCTCGATATCCGTCCGTTTGAACCAGATGCCGTGGCCAGCAGCAGCCGGCTTCAGGATCATCGTCGCAGGCTTACCGCTGTGCAGCCCGAGGCCTGTAAACGTGATCGGAGATTTGAGCGTATGTTGCAAGTGTGACCTCGGTGAGTGGCGTCCGACCTGTGATGGCCGTGTTGGCATTCAACTAAGGAAGCAGGTCAAAAGGCTCAACTCACTCTTTGCAACCGAATGAAACATGAATGTGACAGGTCGGCAAAACCCTGCTCACATAGGGATAATGCACTGTTTTAAAATAAGAAAGGGCCGCCAAATGGCAGCCCCTCTTTAGTATATTGTTACCGCGATCAGTTGGCTTGACGGCGAAGGAAGGCCGGTATTTCGATCCGATCCTGCTCCGGGTCGTCCTCGACATGTGCAGGTGCCGTAGCGTCAGATTGGCGCAATACCGGCTGCTGGCGGGCCGGTTGCTGCGCCGGAGTATCGGCTGCGTGGCCGGTCATGCGATCAATCAGGCGGTTAAAACCAAATCGCGGGCGGTCGGCATCCCCATGAGTATCGGAGACCTCCTGTGGCCGAGGCGCAGGATGACCTCTTTCAGCCGGAGGTACATTCTGGACGGCTGCCTGCAAGCGCCTCAGTGCTTCGGGTGATGGCGATCCTGCGGGTGCTTGCGGCTGAGGTGCGACAAAGCTTTCTGGGGCGTATTCGACCGGCTCGGGAGTCGGCTCGAATTCGGCCACGCGCGGCTGATAAGCCGGGGGTGGCAGGCCGTCATCATCCTGTTCTGCGCGCGGTTGGAACTGCGGTTCCATCGGCTCTTCAGTTGCCTCAAACAGCGAAGGTTCACGCGTTGGTTCGGGCTGAGGTTCAGGTTCGGCGCTTGCCGCCACTGACATTTCTTCCAGGGCCGCTTCCTCTGCAGAAACCGAACGGGTCAGCGGTGCCGACATCGAACGACGCGCGACAGGCACATCATCCTGCTTTTCGCTGGCGTCGATACCTGTTGCCACAACCGAAACGCGCATGCCGCCTTCCATTGCGGTGTCCAGCGTGGAGCCGACGATGATATTCGCCTCAGGATCCACTTCCTCACGGATACGGTTTGCGGCTTCGTCCAGTTCGAACAGGGTCAGGTCGTGGCTGCCGGTGATGTTGATCAGAACGCCCTTGGCGCCCTTGAGGCTGATTTCATCCAACAGCGGGTTCGCGATGGCCTTCTCGGCGGCCTGTACGGCGCGATCTTCGCCGGTGGCTTCGCCCGTGCCCATCATCGCCTTGCCCATCTCGTCCATAACGGCGCGAACATCCGCGAAGTCGAGGTTGATCAGGCCCGGACGCACCATCAGGTCGGTCACGCCTTTGACACCCTGATACAGAACGTCATCCGCCATCGAAAACGCCTCGGTAAACGTGGTCTTTTCGTTGGCCAGACGGAACAGGTTCTGGTTTGGAATGATGATCAGCGTGTCGACTACGCGCTGCAAGGCTTCAACACCGTCTTCGGCCTGACGCATCCGCTTGGCGCCTTCGAACTGGAAAGGCTTGGTCACAACACCGACGGTCAAAACACCCAATTCACGCGCTGCCTGCGCGATGATCGGTGCGGCACCCGTGCCGGTGCCACCGCCCATACCGGCCGTGATGAAGCACATATGCGCGCCTGCCAGATGGTCTACAATCTGCTCGATGCTTTCTTCGGCCGCTGCCGCACCCACTGTCGGACGCGCGCCCGCACCCAGACCTTCGGTGACTTTCACGCCCAGTTGAACTCGTGACGAAGACTGGCTTTGCTGCAGCGCCTGGGCATCGGTGTTGGCAACGACAAAATCGACACCGTCCAACTGTTTTTCAATCATGTTGTTGACGGCGTTACCGCCCGCTCCGCCAACGCCAAAAACTGTAATCCGAGGCTTCAGCTCGTCGTGCCCGGGCATCGAAAGATTCAATGTCATGCTTCTGTCCGCCTGTTTATATAACCCGCCAACGCGGTGTTTTTCTTACCTATCCACTAACAATCCTACCGATCCAAACGGCAAACGTCACGCCAAAAATCGCGAAAATCCACAAAATATGGAGGAAATAAGGCACCTGGAAACAGTATTTGGCAAAGATTGCCAGATGTTGCGGAATTATCTCAAAGCACCACAAAACATGCGACGCTCGCGCCACTGTTGACGGGCGCGTCACTTGCAATTCATTCACATTCTGTCTGCGGAAAACTGCTCAAGCCCTCTCGCAAGGCCTCTGACGGGCCCTGAGGATATCTTGTGGGATTTTGACAGCCCCTGCAAGATATTTCTTTAGCTAATTGGGGCACTTGGGCAGTTAAGACCCTTCTCAGAAATGTCCCTGACCTCTTGAATTTCTGTCCTAGAGAAACCGACCATTCGCACCATCAACTGGTCTTCATACAAAAACGGCCACCAGCAAACTGGCAGACCATCCTCGTCATCGTCGTACAGAAAGCAAATCTGCCCATTAGGAGTTGTAATTTTCCCGTACACACAACCCTTGCCCTCCATACGCCAGACCGAGAGAGTCGGGCTCAGGAACTCTTCGGTGCCGACCAGCATACCGCTGTCATAGACGTGAAACTTTACGGTCTTTCCTTGAACGGCCCCCAGGAAGGCTTCGGGTGTGATACGGGTCTGAGCCTCTATCGCTGACGGCACAGCCATGACCAGCGCCGCGATCGCGGCCTTACCAGTTGTCACGGAACCACCGCACAGCGCGCTTGAACGGGCGTGCGGAATAGGTGTCTACGGGGATTTCAAAATCCCACCATTCATCCTGTGGGTTGGCTGCAAACAGGCTTAGCCCCACAACCGAAGAGAACCCCGGCCCCGTGGCCGATTGCGGCAACCCATGGACCCGAAGCGGGCGACCAAGGCGAACACGTTGCCCCAGAATACGAGAGGCCAACCCGTCGAGCCCCATAATCTGACTGCCGCCACCGGTCAGCACGATCTGCTGGCTGGGCATATGCTCAAACCCGGCAGCATCCAGCCGGACACGCACTTCTTCCAGAATTTCTTCGACACGCGGGCGCATGATGCCGATCAGCTCGGCCCGGCTGACCGTACGACGGTCATGTTCCCAATCACCGGTATCCCCTCCGATGTCGATCAGGTCACGATCATCCGCGCCGGTCGCGTGAACGCCGCCATTGAATGTCTTGATCCGTTCGGCAACAGACGCCGGAACGCCCAGCCCCATCGAGATGTCACTGGTCACATGATCCCCACCCATGCGCACGCAATCGGCATAGATCATGTGTTTCTTCATGAATATTGACACGCTCGTGGTGCCACCGCCCATGTCGATACAGGCGGCACCCAGTTCCTGTTCATCCTCAACCAGCGCCGAAATACCCGAGACATAGGCCGAATTCGCGATACCGGCCAATTCGAGATCGCAACGCTTGATACAGCGCACGATATTCTGGATTGCAACCGCGTCCACGGTCAGCATGTGCATATCGACGGCCAGCGATTGCCCCATCTGACCCCTTGGGTCGATCAAGCCCGATCGGTTATCCAGCGCAAAATTCACCGGCTGAGCATGTAGGACTTCGCGGCCCGTACCATAGTCGGGCACGTCACAGGCATTGAGAACCCGGCCGACTTCGGCCTCGGTTACCAGCTGACCTTCCAGATCCACCTGGGCATCCAAACCATAGGACCGCGGGTTTGCCCCCGAGAAACAGGCGATCACATGGTCGACACGGATATCTGCCATTTTCTGCGCGGCCTGAAGCGCGGTTCGAATGGCGCGCTCGGTCTCCTGCATCGCAGTGACTTCGCCAAATTGCACACCACGGGACCGCGTGGTCGCGGCACCGATCACCCGAAACCCGGATTGTCCGGCCAGAGACCCGATGCCACTGTCCTCGTGCAAACGCCCGGCGCCGTCGAACCGCAGCACAAGGCAGGAAATCTTAGAGCTCCCGACATCTAGAATAGCGACAACGCCGCGTTGCATCGCCTGCCTGCGCATTTGCCGCATGGCCCGTTGGGACTGATAAAGATCGGTCATCATTGTCGTTACTGCCCGCTACTCACATCTACTTTTGTATTCCACCAGTCTTCGCTGGCGGCTTTGGTCATTCGGATTGTCGGTCGCTGACCCAGGCGCATATCCACCACGGCCACATCGCGTTCCAGAAGATCCTGAACCTCGTTCACGGCCAACACGCGTTCCAATGCGCGCACTGGCCGTTCCGTCGGCAACATGATGCGCTGACCGCGATCCAGAACTAGATCCCAGCGACGTTCGCCAATTCGCACCAGACCGCGCACCCGATTGCCCAGACTGCTGGCTGTGGCCGTCAGTTGCAGCGCTTCGGGTACATAGGAATCCGCGCCCTCACCCGCGATCAGTGGCAGATTGGAGTGATCCTGCCGCGATGCGATGATTTCAACATGCGCGCCGGTTTCATCCAGCAATTCGACCCCTCGGCGGGTACGCCAGACAATGGCGGGCTGCCGTTCGACAACATCCACCTGCAGGATACCCCCTGGACGGATGCGCACAGAGGCTGATTTAACCGGATCCAATCCTGTGATCGTTTCGCGCATCTGTTCGACATCAAGGTCCCAGGAACTGATTGGGAAGTCCAGCGGCACCACTTCACGAATGTCTTCCGAAAGGTTGGTTCCCGCCCCATCAATCGCCATCAGGTTGACCATGAATTCTGGTCGCTGCTGGATCGAGATTTTCACATCATGGACATGAGCCACAATCGCTTCGCGCCGGTCCTGAGAGCTGAAATACCCGCCAAGCGCTGCACACACAGCGAAGACCGGCAGCCCGTATTTCAGGCCACGGCGAACACCAGGCGTCAACATCCAGCGCTGTAACCGATAGCTTAGGCGGGACGGCGCCGGATCAAACGCCGATGACTTACGCCCCCAAAGTCGCCGCAGGCGGAACTTGGGTTCTACATTGTTGCGGTCCCCCGAAGCGAAATCGGCATCCGGACCAGCAAGTGGCTTTGAGCGATGGATAACCGGCGCACGGGTGGCTGTCAGCGGTCGCATGATGCGTCCTCCACCATCCATGCGCAAAGCTGGCCGAAGGTTATCCCGCAATGCGCGCCCTGTTCCGGAGCCAGTGACGTCGGCGTCATTCCCGGCTGGGTGTTGGTTTCCAGAAGGAACAAGCCCTCTGCGCCCTTGCTGTCATCCCACCGAAAATCTGTGCGGCTGACGCCTTTGCAACCCAACAGATCATGCGCCTGTTTGGCAAAGCCCATACAAAGGTCAAAAATGTCCTGCGGGATTTCAGCAGGCAGCACATGCCACGACCCACCCGGCTTGTACTTGGCATCGTAATCGTACCAGCCATCCGTCATGATTTCTGTCACGGTCAAAGCGCGGTCGCCCATGACTGTGACGGTCAACTCGCGGCCAGCCACATATTGTTCGACCATTACCAGTTCGGGCATGTCGTCTGCCAGTTTCGGTGGAGTGTTGGCGCCTTCATGCACCAGATAAATGCCGACGCTGGAACCCTCGTTGTTGGGCTTGACCACATAGGGCGGTTCCATCGTGTGACGCGCGGCAACTTCGGATTTGGCCTCGATCACACTTTCGGCGACTGGCAGACCCGCGATACGGAACGCCGCTTTGCTGCGCTGCTTGTCCATGGCCAACGCCGATGCCAGCACACCGGAATGAGTATAGGGAATACGCAACCACTCCAGCAGACCCTGCACGCAGCCATCCTCGCCCCAGCGACCATGCAGAGCGTTGAAGACCACATCCGGCTTGATATCCAAAAGGCGCACATAGAGGTCCGGACCCGCGTCCAGTTCGACCACTTCAAAGCCTTCTCCCCTTAGGGCGGCCGCGCATTCGCGCCCAGAGCTGAGAGACACCTCACGTTCCGCCGAGGGTCCACCCATCAATACCGCCACTTTGGGGTTTGTCCTGCTCGAACTACCCACGTCGTGCGCCTCAAATTCTGCGGACCTTATGTGGTGGTCCGTCCTGCTTTATGCCTTTGATCCGTCGCCCTATTTTGCCTGTTTTGGGTCTGACGGTCGGAGCTTTAATCTGTCAGCGGATCACCGACCCGCATGATTTCCCACTCTAGCGTGATGCCGCTTGTTTCGTAAACCTTTTTTCGCACATCTTCGCCCAACCCTTCGAGGTCGGCAGCGGTGGCAGAGCCGGTGTTGATCAGAAAATTGGAATGCTTGGGGCTCATCTGCGCCCCGCCCCGCATCACGCCCCGCATTCCCGCGTCGTCGATCACCTTCCAGGCCTTGAGGTCATGCACATCATCCGCGCGACCGGTTGAGGAAAATCCCGCCGGATTGCGAAAGGTCGAGCCCGCGCTGCGATCTTTGGTCGGCTGGGTCTCATCCCGCTTTTTCAACTGCGAGTCCATGCGGGCATGCAGTTCATCAGGATCATCTAGGGGGCCTTCGAACGTGGCCGAGATCAGCACCGCACCCTCAGGCAGATCCGACTGACGATAGCGAAAATTCAGTTCTTCGGGCGTCAGATCGACGACCTGCCCTTGCCGCGTAATGATCGTCGCCTTGCACAGAACATCCGCCGTATAGCTGCCATAACATCCCGCATTCATCCGCACAGCGCCGCCAATCGACCCCGGAATGGTTCGCAAAAACGTCAGGTCCACGCCCGCATCAGCTGCCTTGCGCGCCACATGCGCATCCAGCGCTGCCGCGCCTGCGGTGACAATGTTGCCCTCAATCGAGATGCCATTAAATCCCCGGCCCAACCGGATCACTACGGCGCGCAGCCCACCGTCCCGGACGATCAGGTTTGAGCCGACGCCCATCGGGAAAACCGTGATATCGTCAGGCAAGTCGCGCAGAAACTGCTGCAGGTCTTCCTGGTCGGCGGGTTGAAAGAGGTAATCCGCCGGTCCTCCGACCCGCAACCAGGTCAGATCATTCAGCGGGCGGTTCTGGGTGAGCTTGCCGCGTGGCGAGGGAACAGAAGTCATGGCCGCTAATTCGCGGATTCGAACCGCCAAAGCAAGCTGTATCCGCTATTGCGCGGCACCCAGGATCCGACGCAACCACCGGCCCAGATAAATCACGGGCCAACGCAGTACCGAGATCCCAGCAACCAGAACAATCAACCCGATCCACGGACCGTTCTGCAGCGTGACATAGCCAACGATAGGAATACCCGCAGCAATCAAGAAATAGGCGCGGGTCCAGTGATTATCCTTGCTGGGGATCATCGCCAGGACATTCGCAACAACTCCCCACAGGGCGGCAAGGGCAATGGACCAATTCATTCGTCGTCCCCTCGGCCTGTCCAACGTTGCCAATAGTGGCGAATTGGGTTTCGGAACATGGATGCAAAAGCCGCAAAGCCCAGGACCGAAAAGAACCAGCCGAAATCGTAACCCAGCCAGACAATCAGCGCCGGCGCAACGATAACCAACACAATCCCCGGTGGAAATTGCAGGCGCATCGGTAGCATGGCCACGATAGTCGATGCTATGACCCACAACCCTGCAAATAATACCGAATACGACAAATCTTGCCTCCGAGACCGCTTTTTCTGCGGTTGCACGATCACTCTTTAGGGTTGCACCACAAAAGAGTCCATTACGTCACATCGCCTGTTATTTCTGCAAGCGCGAAGGCAGGCCATTGGCCCAGGCGCTGATCGTACCGGCACCAAGGCAGACAACCATGTCTCCGGGGCGGGCCTGTTCACGAACCAGGCGTTCAAGATCGGATTCGTCCATCAAAGCGCGGGCATGTCGATGCCCATGCCGGATCAGCCCCTGAACCAGGTCATCGCGGGACGCCCCTTCGATCGGGTCCTCTCCGGCAGCGAAAATATCGGCGATGGCAACAACGTCGGCGTCATTGAAACAGGTACAGAAATCATCGAACAGATTAGACAAACGCGAATACCTGTGGGGTTGATGGACCGCTATCACTCGGCCTTCGGTGGCCTGGCGTGCGGCTTTCAGAACCGCTGCGATTTCAACCGGGTGGTGACCGTAATCGTCGATGATCGTGACGCCATCGACCTCACCCACTTTGGTAAAGCGACGATTGACGCCACCGAAATTAGCCAACGCTTCGCGGATTTCGGCGGCTTTCATGCCCAGGTGGCGGGCAACAGCGACGGCCGACAATGCGTTCGAGACGTTGTGGTCGCCGGGCATCGGCAGGGTGCAACCCTCGATCCTCTTGTCTTCGTATTGCAGGTGAATGTCGAAATGTGCGACGCCGCCCTTATAGGTCAGGTTCTCGGCCCGCACATCCGCCTGCGCGTTGAAACCATAAGTCCGCACGCGCCGGTCTGTTATGCGACCCACCAGTGTTTGCACTTCGGCGTGGTCGGTGCAGCAGACGGCAAGCCCGTAAAACGGCAGGTTCGAGACAAATTCGTAGAACCCGTCGCGCAGCTGGTCGAAATCGCCCCAATGTTCCATATGCTCGGGGTCGATATTGGTGACAATGGCAATGGTCGCAGGCAGACGGTTGAACGAGCCGTCGGATTCGTCCGCCTCGACCACCATCCATTCGCCCTGCCCCATCCGCGCGTTCGAGCCATAAGCGTGAATGATACCGCCATTGATCACGGTCGGGTCAAATTCCCCTGCCACCATCAGTTCAGCCATCATCGTGGTGGTGGTGGTCTTGCCGTGGGTTCCGGCAATGGCAATGTTGGATTTCAAGCGCATCAATTCGGCCAGCATATCGGCCCGACGCACCACTGGCAGGCCGCGCGCACGGGCACCGTCCAGCTCCGGGTTGCCCGGTTTGATCGCGGTCGACACCACAACCACGGCGGCGTTCTCAAGGTTTTCAGCACTTTGACCGACAAAGATCTCGGCCCCCAGACCCGCCAAACGGTCGGTGATCTTCGACGCCTTCAGGTCCGAGCCTTGAACCCGATAGCCCAGATTTAAAAGCACCTCGGCAATGCCCGACATCCCGATCCCGCCGATACCCACGAAATGGATCGGCCCGACATCCTGCGGCAGTTTGGTTGCTGGGGTCATGCGGTCTCCTTCTGCGCCAACTGTTCGACCTGGGCGACCAAACGCTCGGTCGCGTCCGGTGCGCCGGTCGATAAGGCGGCATGGGCCATCTTTTGCGCGGCTTCGGGGTTTGTCAGAACTGCGGTGATTTGCTGTGTCAGCGAAGGAACGTCAAGCAGGTTCTCTGGGATCATGATTGCCCCTCCGGCCTGAACCAGCCCGCGTGCATTGGCGGTCTGATGATCGCCCGCTGCGGCGGCATACGGGATCAGGATCGAGGGCCGTCCGATGACGGAAATATCCGCAACACTTGACGCACCTGAGCGTGATATCACCAGCTGCGCATCGGACATACGACGGGGCACATCCTGAAAGAACGGTTTCACTTCGGCACGGATACCGTGGTCGTCATAAAACGCGGAAACACGGGCGCCGTCTTCGTCACGGGCCTGATGTGCGACACGAATATGGCGGCGCATCTCATCAGGCAGCGCGGCAATCGCTTCGGGCACAATCTGACTAAGGATGCGCGCACCTTGCGAGCCACCCATCACCAGGATCGACATCGGGTAATCGCCCGGTGGGATATAGCCCGCCGCAGCCCGGTCCAGCACGGCGGCCCGAACCGGGTTGCCGGTATGTATGCCCTTTGCACCGTCCGGCAGATCAGTCGGCCAGACACCACAAGCCACCTGCGCCACGCGGGTCGCAAACAGCTGATTCACGCGGCCCAAAACGCCGTTCTGTTCATGGATCATGCGCGGGATCTTCAACATCGTCGCAGCGCCCAGCGCTGGGATCGAGGGGTAACCGCCAAAGCCGACCACGACGTCCGGTCGGTCGCGCAGCATCTGAAACGCCATACCGGCGACACCACCTGCGATCTTGGGACCGACCATCAGTTTGGCGGGCAGTCCGCCACGAGCGAAGGTTGCCGAGGACGCCTCGACAATTTCAGTCGAATGCGGAAAGCCACCCGTATATCGTGCGCCGCGCGTATCGGTGGACAAGCGCACACGCCAGCCCCTGTGCAGCATCGCCTCGGCTAGCGCCTGAGCCGGGAACATGTGGCCCCCGGTCCCGCCAGCCGCAATCAGAAGGTAGGGTTTGCCCATCAGCCTCGTCCGCGTAGAATATCACCAAGTTCGCCCTGAGGGCGGGTGCGGGTAAACGCCAGAAGCATGCCGATTGCAATACCACCTGCAATCAGCGAGGACCCACCATAGCTGACGAACGGCAAAGTCATGCCTTTGGCAGGCAAAAGGCGCACGGCGACGCCCATATTGATCATCGCCTGAACCCCGAACATGCAGGCCAGACCGGTACCCGCAAGACGGATGAACATGTCGCGCTCGCGCATCAGCCGCAGCAATGACCGCACGACGATCAGGGAATACAGCGCGATGATGATCAGCACCAGGATCAGGCCATATTCCTCGGCCGCGACAGCGATGATGAAATCCGTATGGGCATCGGGCAGCGACCATTTAACCTGCCCTTCACCCACGCCGACACCGAAAAGCCCGCCCTCGCGGATCGCATTGGTGGCATAGCCCAGCTGGGTGGTCGGATCGACCTCTTGGTTCAGAAATCCGTCAATACGTCGGGCGAAATGTTCCGAGTTGGAATAGGCAAACATACCGCCTAGCACGACAAACCCCGCCATACCAACCAGCAACAACATCGGCGCACCGGCAACGAAATACATCACGCCCCAGCCAAACAGGATCAGGCAGGCCTGACCAAAATCGGGCTGCATAACCAACATGGCGACAATCGCCATGCACAGCGCAAAAGACCATAGCCGACCGGGCGGGCCGTTGATCTGTTGTGACGCGGCCAGCAACCAGGCCGCCACAACGATAAACCCGGGTTTCAGAAATTCAGACGGCTGCAGCGAGGCAAAGCCAAGCGAATACCAACGCACCGCACCTTTGCCAAAATCTGTGCCAAAGACGGGAAGGAAGACCAGCGCGACAAAAGCAGCAAGAAACCCCAACACCGCCAGACGTCGAACCAGTGTGGGCGACATCATCGAAGTCAGCAGCATCGCAACAAGCGCCAATCCGCCGAACAACGCCTGGCGTTCGACATAATGGAACGGATCGAACCCGTTGCGACCAGCCAGCGGCGGCGATGAGGCCAACCCCAGCAACAGCCCGATGACAAACAGGATCAGTACGCAGGACATCGTCCAACGATCAATCGTCCGCCACCACTTCGGTAGAATCGGTTCTCCGCGCTGGTCTTGGACCGCGCCATACACCATCTCAGTCATGAGATACCGCCACTATCTGCCTCGTCAACGCCCCGTTTTCGGGGTCTACGTGCGAGTCTACAGGGGTTTTAGCGTTTGGGCTAGTGGAATGACGCCGCAACAGGGGGAAATTGGCGCCTTCAAGCCAGTGATCCGCTTCAGGGCTTCCCGTCCCGGGCGTTCGGATCACCTAGGGAACAAGATCGTTGTGCTTTTTCCCCCTGGATTCGACCAATTCAGCCTTTTTTCCCAGTTGAACTGTGACTTGGGAAATGCGCGTGATCACTGAACCGCCCTCCTGTGCAGAGCGTCATATTGAGCTTCTTTGTCGGGCGTATTCTGGCACATGGTATTCCGGCCAATATCACAAATGTTCCAACTGCCAATTTCATTCCATTTTCCCAAACCAATCAGAGGACGGAGCCACAGTCACGGACGGACGTTTGCAGCGCGTTTTTACGTCTCCCCCTTGCCATCCCAGCCATTCCACGCCATCCCCCGCGCATGACTTATGATACGATCATCCTGGGCGCCGGTGCTGCTGGCTTGATGTGTGCCGCCCATTGCGTTGGGCGCGTTCTGGTGATCGATCACGCGAAGGCGCCGGGTGAGAAAATCCGCATATCGGGCGGCGGGCGGTGCAATTTCACCAATATGTATGCAGGGTCAGGCAACTTCCTGTCTCAGAACCCGCATTTCTGTAAGTCCGCATTGGCGCGCTACACGCAGTGGGATTTCATTGAAATGGTCGGGCGTCATGACATCGCTTGGCACGAGAAAACACTGGGACAGCTGTTCTGCGACGGTTCCTCGAAACAGATCATCCAAATGTTGCTGGATGAAATAGAGCGCGCCGGGGCCGAGCTGTGGGTAAGGACCGAGATGAAGGACCTGCGCAAAACCGACACTGGTTTCGCGCTGACGGTTGAGCGCGAGGGGCAGCGTCATGCCCTGACCTGCACCAATCTGGTACTGGCCACAGGCGGCAAGTCGATCCCTAAAATGGGGGCGACGGGTCTGGCTTATGACATCGCGCACCAGTTTGGATTGCGGATGACCGAGACACGCGCGGCTCTGGTGCCGTTCACCTTTTCCGATGGCAGGTTCAAGGACCTGTCCGGCGTCTCGCTGCCGACGCGGCTGTCGAACGACCGGACCAGCTTTGACGAGGCTTTGCTTTTCACCCATCGCGGCCTCAGCGGACCAGCTGCGCTGCAACTATCCTCATACTGGCGCGAGGGTGAGGCGATCCGGGTCAACCTCATCCAGGATATGCCACTGTTCGACCTGCTGCGAGATCAGCGCCAAAACAGCGGACGCAAAGCCCTGACTACTGAACTTTCCCGGCAGTTACCCGCGCGATTGGTCGATTTCCTGAGCCAACACATTCCCATGCAGGGCAATCTGGCCGACCAATCGGACACTGCCCTTTCGGACCTGGTCGAGGCCCTGTCGAACTGGCATCTGACCCCTTCCGGGACCGAAGGCTATCGCACCGCCGAGGTCACGCTGGGCGGCATCGACACCGATGATCTGTCGTCAAAAACGATGGAGGCCAGGGATGTCCCCGGCCTCTATGCGATAGGTGAAGCGGTGGATGTCACCGGTTGGCTGGGTGGGTACAATTTCCAATGGGCATGGTCCTCAGGCCATGCCGCTGGAACTGCAATCGCCAGTCGTGGTTAGCCGACACGGTATTTGCGCGGCACTAGCCGACGACGTTGTACCCACGGCCACGCATGCAGTTACGCACCAACACTTCTTTGTTCTGGTTCTTGTTGATCACATCCGCACCGGCGCCAACCAACGCACCTGCAACTGCAGCACGGCCCAGATTATCGCTGCTGTCCTGTACGATCCCGGTCACTGCGGCTGCGCCAACGGCGCCGATGGCTGCATTCCCGGCCGTGGTGCCATCAACAGATGCCTGCGATGCCGCAAGCTGTTGGCACTGCTGCAGATCAACGTTGTAATTCGGGCCAACCGGACCATCGATGATCGGTTGGTAGTTTGCGCCAGTGTTGGTGCAGGCACCCGCAATCAGAATGGCAGGCAGGATCAGGGAAAACTTACGATATGGCATAGTCATAACCTCGTGTTGAATTTGACGGGTAGCAAAACCAAAAAATATGGCGCGTCAAGCTGATAGCATCTCAGCTTGGCCCAACCGGCGATCTATTGCAAATGGCGTGTCCTAAAGCCGTTTGCGAACCTGTTCGGCAAAATCCTCACCGCGTTGTTCGAAATTGTCATATTGATCAAAGCTGGCTGCGGCAGGGGCCAGCAGAATCGTCTCGCCCGACTGCGCGTCGTTCATTGCCTGTTCAACGGCTTCTGCCATTGTGGTGCAAACCACGGTATCTGCCTGTAACTGCATTGCAAATCCGGCAGCTTCGCGCCCGATCACATAAGCCTTGAGCACATGTTCACTGGCTGAGTTGAGTGCAGACAACCCGCCCTCTTTCTCAAGCCCGCCACAGATCCAGCGGACCTTCTTGAACGCGTTCAACGCCTTTACAGCGCTGTCGACATTGGTCGCCTTTGAATCGTTCACATAGGTGACCCCATCCGCTTCGGCAATGATCTGACTGCGATGCGGCAGGCCCGGATAGCTGTGCAACGCATCCTGAATGATCCGTGGGGCCAACCCCAACGCGCGGCACGTGGCGTAGGCGGCACAGGCATTCTGGTGATTATGTGCACCGGGCAGACCTTTGATCTCGCGCAGGTCAATCGACCCCGCCTGTCGCCCCTTGCGATATTCCGACAGGAACCCTTTGCGCGCAAATACCTGCCATCCGGGTCCGGTCAACTTGCGGGCAACCGAAATACGGATCACCCGGTCATCCGTTGGCGCTTCGGCCAGCTGACCAGCCAGAAAGGCGCCTTCGTCCTCATCCACGCCGATCACGGCACGGTCAGGGCCACCTTCGGCAAACAGACGGCGCTTGGCGGCGAAATAGCCCCCCGTGCCGCCGTGACGATCCAGATGATCCGGTGACAGATTGGTGAAAACGGCCACATCAGGTGTCAGCGACCGCGCAAGCTCTGTCTGATAGCTCGACAACTCCAACACCACGACCGAGCCATTGCCCCCTGGATCAATGTCCAAAACGCCTCGGCCGATATTCCCCGCCAGCTGTGCCTCACGGCCGGCTTCGATAAGGATATGATGGATAAGGGCGGCGGTGGTTGATTTCCCGTTCGACCCGGTCACCGCAACCACGCGGGGCGGAGTATCCAGATTGTCCCATTCCGGCCCGGCAAACGAGCGGAAAAACAAACCGATATCGTTATCCACGGGCACCCCGGCCTCAAGCGCGGCAGCCACCACAGGGTTCGGCGATGGGTAGAGATGCGGTATCCCGGGCGAGACAATCAGACAGGCAACCTCATCAAACGCCCCGTGGCGTCCCAGATCCTGACAGCTGAACCCTTCAGCTTCGGCCGCAGCGCGCGCAGCCGGATTGTCATCCCAGCAGACGGGTTCAGCCTTACCGGCCCGCAAGGCGCGCGCCGTGGTCAGGCCGGACCGACCCAGCCCCAGAACCGCAACTTTCTGTCCTGAAAACCCTTTGACCGGGATCATTCGTGCACTCCATCCTTGCAGTTTGCCGCGCAGACTACCCTGTACAGGCCGCGAGGTGGAATGCAAGCGCGGTTAGCTG
The DNA here is from genome assembly GCF_059609985.1 of Ruegeria sp. YTSA219. Lineage (NCBI taxonomy): Bacteria > Pseudomonadati > Pseudomonadota > Alphaproteobacteria > Rhodobacterales > Roseobacteraceae > Ruegeria > Ruegeria sp. YTSA219. The sequence goes on along the minus strand of NZ_JBXWMT010000007.1, from coordinate 15,440 downwards.
GACTTATTTGCGCGCAAGACATCCAAGTTTTTCCGGACCGTTACCGTGTTTGGATGCTCGAACCCTAGAGCCTTCTCAAGAATGCCCAGCGCCTCGCGACAAAGCGGCTCGGCTTCACCGTAACGCCTCGTTGCTACCAACAACCCTGCGAGGTTGTTGAGATCGGTTGCATAGCTGGGATGCTCGTCTCCAAGCGCGTTGCGGTCAATTTCCAGCGCCTCACGATAAAGTGGCTCGGCCTCATCGTAGCGACCCGTTGCCTCCAGCAACCCCGCTAGGTTGTTGAGATCGATTGCATAGTCGGGGTGCTCGGAGCCCAGGGCAATGCGGTCAATCTCCAGTGCCTTGCGATAAAGCGGCTCGGCCTCATCATAGCGTGCCATTTCCTTCAGCAACTCCGCAAGGTTGTTGAGTCTGATCGCATAGTTCGGATGCTCGACACCGATCGTTTTGCGACCAATATCAAGCGCCTCGCGATAAAGCGGTTCAGCCTCATCGTAACGACCCGTTGCAGTCAGCAAACCGGCGAGATTATTGAGGTCAATTGCATAGTCGGGGTGCTCTACCCCGTGCGCCTTACGGTCAATCTCCAGCGCCTCGCGAAAAAGCGGCTCGGCTTTATCGTAACGCCCCATTGTCCTCAGCAACAGGGCGAGGTTGTTAAGACGGGTGGCATAAATTGGATGTTCGACACCAAGCACGTCGCGGTCGATCTGCAGCGCCTCGCGATAGAGCGGCTCGGCCTGATCATAGCGGCCCAACGCATTTAAATTGATTGCGTGTTGATTAAGTGCCTCAGCGAGAGGTCCCGCAGCCTCATTCGAGCGCGCAAACTCCAAAAGTTCGCCACTGAAACGCAAAGCCGATTCGTAATTCTCTGAGCGCTGGGCAAGATCACTGGCTTTTTGCAAGTTCTCAAAACGAGCGTCCAATTTTGCTGCACGGGCGTAGTGCTCTGCGGCATCAGCCCAGCGGACTTCGGCCTCAGCAATCTCTCCTCGACCGAAGGCTGCGCGCGCGGCTTCCTCGATCTCCAGTTTGCGACGCTCCTCAATTTCGGCAAACAAATCATCCGCGATGGAGTAGTCGCCTTTTTCCAAAGCCTCCCGCGCCTCTGCCAGACGATCCCCGCCGATTTCATTGCCGGATCGTTCCAACAACGCTTCTAACTCGGCAATACGTTTTCGCGCTGTTGCAAGCGACGCGTCTGGATTGGCCATCTGATTTTTAAGCTCAGCGATCTGCGCAGTTAACTGCGCTTTCTCATCATCATGGGCAGTTGCAAGTTTCTGCTCTAAGTGATGCTCTCGTTTTTCTAGAATCGCCAAATGCTGATCCAGAGTCAGCACGTTGACGTCCGGAAGCGGGGTTGGTTTAGGGTCGTCGTGCAGGGGTTTTGATTTTGGCGATATCCATTGAATACAAAACCAGATCGCACCCAGTACCATCCCGATTAACGTCAAGAAAACTGCGACCGCAGCCGAAATTGCCGTCACCCTGTTTTGGTGATCCTCATCCCCAAACCAAGCCCAAATGGAAAACCCAAAACCTGCAAGCCAATCCAACGCCGCACCAATCCACAATCTATTGCGCCACCATACCGGCATGTGGCGCGTTTGGAAGGTGGGTTTCGCCTGAGTTCGGGCGAAACTTGCAAGGAAAAGGCCTTGTTAGCGCACTTTCAGCGTGGCCAGACCGATCATCGCCAGGATCAGAGAGATGATCCAGAACCGGATCACGATGGTGGGTTCGGCCCAGCCTTTTTTCTCATAGTGATGATGGATCGGCGCCATCAGGAACACGCGGCGTCCTGTGCGTTTGAAGTACAGCACCTGGATGATCACGCTCAGCGCTTCGACCACGAACAGACCTCCGACGACTGCAAGGACCAGCTCGTGTTTGGTGGCGACCGCAATTGCGCCCAAAGCACCGCCTAGGGCAAGCGATCCGGTATCGCCCATGAACACGGCTGCAGGCGGCGCGTTGTACCATAGAAACCCAAGGCCAGCACCGAACAGGGCCGAAGTGAAAATAAAGATCTCGCCGGTTCCGGGCACGTAATGCACATCCAGATACTCGGTGAAGTCGACCCGGCCCACCGCATAGGCGATAATCCCCAGGGTCGATGCGGCGATCATTGCGGGCATGATCGCCAGCCCGTCCAGCCCGTCGGTCAGGTTCACCGCATTTGCTGACCCAACGATCACGACAATCGCGAAGGGAATGTAGAATATTCCCAGATTGAGCAGCGTGTCTTTGAATACCGGCACAGCAAGCTGATTCTGCAGCGCCTCGGGGTGGTGCATCGTGGCCCAGACCGAGGCCAAAACCGCGATAATCACCCCAAGTCCCAGCCGCATTTTTCCCGAAACGCCTTTGGTGTTCTGTTTGGAGACTTTGGCATAGTCATCTGCAAACCCGATGGCGGCATAGGCCAGCGTCACGAATAAGACCATCCAGACATAGGGGTTGTCCCAGCGTGCCCAGACCAGTGTGGATGTGACAAGCGCGCCCACGATCAGCAAGCCGCCCATGGTCGGCGTACCCGCTTTGGAAAAGTGCCCCTCGGGGCCATCATCGCGGATCGGTTGGCCTTTGCCCTGCTTGCGGCGCAGCACATTGATCAGCGGTTTACCGAAGATAAAGCCGAAAATCAGCGCCGTCATAAAGGCACCGCCCGCCCGGAATGTGATGTACCGGAAGAGGTTGAAAAAGTCCCCTCCGTCCGACAGGCCGGTCAACCAATAGAGCATATCAATACCTTTCCCGTGCGCCGATCATGGCTCAAGCGCGTCCCCTTGCCCCATTTTCCGCAAACCGTCAACAATACGCGCCAACGCCATGCTGAGTGATCCTTTGGCAAGAACAGTGTCGCCTGCGCAGATCAGCTCTGGCAGCCGTTCAGCCATCTCAACGCTGGTCTCAAACCAAAGTCCGCGCTTTTCCGCTGGCAACGCATCGTAAAGCGCTTTCATAAGCGGGCCAATGCAGTGAACCTGATCCATCTGCGTCATAGCCGCGACATTCGCCATCGCTGCATGCATGGGGATCTCTTGCGCGCCCAGCTCTTTCATATCACCCAGAAACGCGATCCGGCGCATGCCCTGTGAGGCGGCCAAAACTTCCAAGGCAGCCTCCATCGAAGTTGGATTGGCGTTATAGCTGTCGTCCAGCAATTCGATCTGACCACCACCGGCCAGCGAAATCTGCTCGCGAACGCCGCGACCTTTTACCGGCGACCAGTTGCGCAGGCCGGTGATGGCGTCGTTCAGGTCAACACCAAGTTCAACGCAGGCGGCCAATGCCCCAAGCGCATTCATGGCGAAATGAGTGCCTGCTGATTGCACATCAAAAGAGATGTCTTTTCCGTCGACGCTGGCCGTTGCATGGACCGAGTCAGGTTTTTGCACAACTCCGGTCAGCACGTAATCTGACGCAGCGCGCCCAAAACCAACGATCCCTGCCCCGGCCTCATTTGCAATTTGGCGCAGGATGTCGGCGTGTTCGATATCCGCATTCACGATGGCCGCGCCGCCTGGAGCCAACCCTTCGAATATCGCGGCTTTTTCCTCTGCAATACCGGCGACCGAGTCGAACGCCTCAAGATGGACTGCCGCGACGGTGGTAACCAAGGCCACATGCGGGCGGGCCTGACGCGCGAGCGGAGCGATCTCTCCGGGGTGGTTCATCCCGATCTCTATCACGGCAAATTCGGTGTCACGCGGCATCCGGGCAAGCGTCAGCGGCACACCCCAATGGTTGTTGTAACTGGCAACGCTGGCATGGGTTTTCCCCTGCGTTTCCAGAATATTGGCTAGCATTTCCTTGGTCGATGTCTTACCAACGCTACCGGTCACGCCAACCACGCGCGCCTCGGTCCGGGCGCGGGCCGCCTGCCCCAGTGCCTCAAGCCCGGTCTGTACGTCTTCGACGATCAGTAACCGCGCGTCCGGGGAAACGCCCTCGGGTATCTGCGAGACCAGCGCTGCGCCTGCGCCCTTCTCAAGCGCTTGCGCCACAAAATCGTGGCCATCGCGCGCCGCCTTCAGCGCAACAAACAGATCTCCGGGCTGCAATGTGCGGGTGTCGATGGATACGCCATTGACCTGCCAATCGGCGGTGGCACGCCCACCCGTGGCCGCAGCGGCCTCGGCCGCAGTCCAGAGCGTCATGCCACCCTCCCGTCCAGGGCGGCCACGCTAATGCTGGCTTGCTCAACGTCATCGAATGGCAATACCTGATCGCCCACGATCTGTCCTGTCTCGTGCCCTTTTCCGGCGATCAGCAAGGCATCACCCGGTTGCAGGGCATCTATGCCGCGCAGGATGGCTTCGGCACGATCACCCACTTCGGTTGCCTCGGGCGCGCCCAGCATCACAGCGGTACGAATGGTAGCTGGGTCTTCGGTGCGAGGATTGTCGTCGGTGACAAATACCACATCAGCGTTATTGGCCGCAGCCTTGCCCATCAGCGGGCGCTTGGTCGCATCACGATCTCCGCCGGCACCGATGACGGCGATAAGCCGGCCCATAACATGAGGGCGCAAAGCCTTGAGTGCCGTGGCCACAGCATCTGGCGTATGGGCGTAATCGACAAACACAGCAGCCCCGTTTTCACGCGTCGCAGCCAGTTGCATCCGTCCCCGGACCGTCGTCAGATGTGGCAGGGTCTCGAAAACACGCCTGGGATCTTCGCCACCAGCGATCACCAGCCCACATGCCAGCAGGATGTTTTCAGCCTGGAACCCACCGATCAGGTTCAATCGGGTCTGATATACCTTACCCTGCCACGAAAACCGCAGATCCTGCCCGGTTGCATCAAAGCGCTGATTGAGCAGACACAGATCTGCATCACCCAATCCAACGGTCAGCACATTTTGCCCACGGGTTTCAGCGATACGACGAACCTGCCCACCCTTTGGATCGCTCATGTTGACCACAACCGTGCCGTCCTGAGGCAACACGCGGTCGAAAAGTCCTGCTTTGGCGGCAAAATACGCCTCGAAGGTTTCGTGATAATCCAGATGATCCTGGGTGAAATTCGAGAAACCCGCTGCCGCCAACTGTACCCCGTCCAGGCGGCGCTGCTCGAGACCATGCGAGGATGCTTCCATCGCGGCATGTGTCACACCGTTCTCAGCCGCGTCGGCCAAACACCGATGCAGGGTGATCGGTTCGGGCGTTGTATGCGCCAAAGGGGCAGTCCATGCGCCCTCGACCCCGGTTGTGCCCAGGTTGACGGCCGCATGACCCAGTTCCATCCAGATTTGGCGGACAAAGGTCGCGACAGAGGTTTTACCATTGGTCCCCGTCACAGCCACGATGGTCTGAGGTTGCTTTCCGAACCACAGTGCTGCGCATCCTGCCAGCGCCTGCCTTGGGTCTTCAACCACCACCAGCGCGGCATCCGACCCCGCAAGCACGCCCGCTGCGACCTCGGCCCCTTCGGCATCGGTGAGGATTGCGGCGGCCCCCATTCGCAGAGCATATTGAATGAACTCTGCGCCATGGACGCGCGTTCCCGGAAGTGCCGCAAACAGATAACCGTCTTTGACCTCGCGGCTATCAACGGCCAACCCGGTAATCTCAGGGTTTGCACCCGCACGTGCGGTCAGGGCCAGTTGGCTGAGTTTCTTAGTCCTAGTGCCCATGACCCACCTTTCGCCGGACGCCTAATTCGAGGTCAGCGTTATAGCAGCGCGCGCCTCAGGCTCAAGCCGGGGGCGCAATCCCAACAAGGGCGCGACACGCCCGATCAGCTCCGCAGCCACAGGTACGGCTGTCCACCCTGCTGTACGGCGTTTTTCGCCATAGGCCACGATGGAAGGTTCATCCAGAGTGACGATAAGTACGTACTTCGGATCATAGGCCGGGAAGATCGTCGCAAAAGTGGCGATGACTTTGTCATCATAGTACCCACCGCGCGGCTTCGGTTTGTCTGCCGTACCGGTTTTACCTGCCACGTCATAGCCGGCGACATCGCCAAAGCTCGCTGTGCCGTCGGTGACAACCTTGCGCAGCATCTTCTGCGCCTGCGTCGCAGCGCCCAGAGACATCACGCGCGGGCCATATTGTGACCCGCTCCTGCGCAGAATCGTTGGGCTGACATAATACCCGCCATTGGCAATCGCCGCATATCCCGCCGCCAGATGCATCGGGCTGGTCGACAAGCCATGGCCATAAGAAATGGTCACTGTGCTCAGCTCACCCCATTTCTTGGGCTTGAGCGGCTCGCCACCTTTTGCTTCGACAATCTCGAACGGGGTCGGTTCGAACATGCCCAGCGAACGCAGGAATTCCTGTTGCCGCTGCGCGCCAATTTGCAGCGCCAGACGCCCAGTACCCCGGTTCGAGCTGTGGACGATCACATCCGCCACGCTGATCTTTCCGTAATTCTTGCCGTTGAACTCACCAATCGGAAAACGACCGATTTTCATCGGACCCGAGGTGTCGATGATCGTTTCAGAATTCACCAGACCAAGCTGAATTGCCTGCGCGGCGGTGAATATCTTGAACACCGATCCCAACTCGTACACGCCCTGCACATAGCGGTTGAACAAGGGGCTGTCCGAAGGGTCAAACCCCGACGTCGGGGGGCGCGGGCGATCATTAGGATCAAAGGATGGCAGCGACGCCGCCGAGATGACCTCGCCCGTATGCGCATCCATCAAAACGGCTGAGGCGCCTTTGGCGTTCATGATCTTCATGCCACCAAAAAGCACCTGTTCGACAGCGGCCTGTACGGTCAGATCCAGCGAGAGTTGCAGCGGCTTGTTTCCGTTGGCAGGGTCCCGCAGATAATCGTCGAACTGCTTTTCAATCCCGGCCACGCCGATCACCTCGGCAGCGCTCACGCCTTCACGTCCAAAACCTGACCCGCCAAGGATATGTGCTGCCAGCTTGCCATTCGGGTAAAGGCGCATTTCGCGGGGGCCAAACAGAATACCTGGATCACCGATGTCATGCACGGCTTGCTTCTGCTCGGGCGAGATACGCTTTTTGATCCACAGGAACTTGCGGTTGCCAGTGAAATCCTTGATCAGACGGTCTTTTTCCAAATCCGGGAAGATTGCCACCAGTTGATCCGCGGCGGCAATCGGATCGATCATCAACGGCGGCTGGGCATAGACGGAATAGGTGTCCAGGTTGGTCGCCAGAATGCGCCCTTCGCGGTCAACAATATTGGCGCGCTGCATCGCGATTGTGGCACCGGGGGCGTTGGCCAAGGGTTCTTGCGCCTCGGATGTCGCAAGCATCCCCATCCGAACGCCAACCACCGAGAAGGCGCAAAAGAAGAAAAGACCCAGCACCAGCAAACGGCCTTCGGCCCGAGCGCGGGCCCTGTCCTTCATATCTTCATGGCGCTTCTGGATGTTTTCGCGCTCGATAACCTTGGGGTTTTCACCGCGTGCGCGCGCATCCAGGACACGGGCCAGAGGGCGGAGGGGCGTGCGCGTCATGGGAACTGCACCTCTCCCAACGCCTTAATGTTGGTTATCGCCTGCAATTCGATGGGATCGACAATCGGAAGATCCGGATCCTCGGCATAGGCAACCTGATCCGCGCGTCCAAACTGCTCAGCTCGCAAGGGCAGCAGGCCGAGACGTTCAAAATTCAGATCCGCCAGCTCTCGAAGACGATCAGGACGGTTCAAATAAGCCCATTCCGCATTCAGAACGGCCAGTCGGACCTGTGCCACGCCGATCTCTCGTTGCAGTGTTTGCGTTTCTTTCACAACTTGCTGGGTGCGGTAGTTCTCTTGATACGCCCAAAGGGCCACCCCGAACACGGCCAAGGCAGTCAACACATACAATACACTCTTCATTTTGCCCTTCCCCCTAGTTGCGGCATCCCAATGGCGCGAGCTTCAATTTCCCCCGCCGGAGCCTCGGTGCGCACAGCGACACGCAGCTTGGCTGAGCGCGAACGCGGATTTTCTTGTAATTCCTGCTCGTCCGGCCCCACTGCCTTACGGGTTTTGAGCGTAAATTGCGGCTGGTCCTGCGCAATTTCGGGCGCATAGCGATTTGCCCGACCTGTTTTGCCAGCCCGCGACTGAAAGAACCGCTTGACCATGCGGTCTTCGATCGAATGAAACGTCACAACAGCCAGCTGCCCGCCAGGTTTCAGCGCGCGCTCAGCGGCCATCAGGCCCTGGAACAATTCTTCATATTCTGCATTTACCGCGATGCGCAGCCCCTGAAAGCTGCGTGTCGCGGGATGCGATTGACCGGGTTTGGGCCTGGGCAGACAGGATTCGATAAGCCCCACCAACCGCAAGGTGGTTGTGATCGGCTCTTCCGCCCGCGCCTTGACGATAGCCCTGGCAATTCGCCTGCTGGCGCGTTCTTCACCATAGTGAAACAGGATGTCGGCCAGCTGCGCTTCGCTTGCGGTGTTGACCAGATCAGCCGCGCTTTCGCCGTCCTGGCTCATGCGCATGTCCAGCGGGCCGTCCTTCATAAAGGAAAAGCCACGCTCGGCCAAATCCAGCTGCATCGAGGAAACCCCAAGGTCCAGCACCACCCCGTCCAAGTTCTGCGCGTATTCGTCCAGACGCGAAAAGACGCCGGGCTGCATCACCAGCCGATCACTATAGCCCTTGGCCCAGTCCGCAGCCATTTCAAAGGCCAGCGGATCACGATCAACGCCGACGACCTTGTCCGCGCCTGCCTCGAGCAGGCCACGGGTATATCCTCCGGCACCAAAGGTTCCGTCCAACCAAACGCCCGACACCGGAGAGACTGCAGCCAGCAAAGGGCGCAATAATACCGGAATATGTGGTTTGTCAGAAGAGGTTTGCGCACCGGCCATGCCGTCACGCGTCCCCGACGCCATCTAGGAACACCAAAGGATCGAAATCCTCGGGTTGATCATCCAGCCATTCCTCGGCGGCCGCCAATTCATCAGACTCGTAGGTTTCAGGCTTCCAGATCTGGAACGTGTCGCCAGCGGCAATAAAGAAGGCTTCACCCTCTAGGTCAATCTTGCTGCGCAGCTTGGCGGGTAGAACCAGACGCCCGGTCTCATCCACGTTTGTCGGAAAGGATTGCCCGTGGAACATGCGCTGCAATGTCTTCCGCTGCATTGAACCCCGTGGAAGCGCATCAATCTTGGCGTCAACTTCGTCAATCGCCTGCATAGTATAGCATTCAAGGAATTTGCGCCGGTGGTCGCCATAAACAATTACAAGTTCGGGATTGTCACCGGGCTGCCAGTTGGGATCAGAAGCTTCAAGCACACGGCGAAACGAGGCCGGGATCGAGACCCTGCCCTTCGTGTCCACCTTATGGTGGCTTTCACCTCTAAACCTGCGCGCCAAGACGACTGTCCCTTTCGCTTGCGCCCCACTTGAAATTCTCACTCCCCCCAGAATTAAAACGGCGGGTTGATCTGCTGCCACTGATCAACCCGCCGCATTGACCCGCTTTGCGGGATGTCCAGCTGCGCGCGCCACCTGGGGGGATGTCTGCTCGCCCGCGCGCCGGATCTCTTGATTGATGAAAGCGAGATGCCTGTATGAAACCTGATTTTATTGGTTCGGGGTCGTTTAGCGCCCCATGTGCCTCGTCCTCATCGGATAACTAAGGGATGACATGGGAATTTATGGAAATCAACAGAAAATTTCTCACATTCACGTCCCAACTCACAATGTACTCGATAAGAAAATGAATGGAAACTCTATTTACACACCAGAATTAGAACACAACCACCTAAAAGCAACCATATATAGACAAATCAGAGAAATTATAAGCGTCCCATGAATTCCCAACTTTTTTCACTTTCATCGATTCCCTGTAGATAGAGCCAGCAAATCCTCCATTCCAAACTACGAATCAACAAAGGTGGCTCGGTTCCCACGCACTCCCAAGTTACTAAAAACCACCTGAACCCACGATTTCCCATATACGCACGACCACAGCCATTCGGCTTCTTCGATAACCGTACCGAAGCAATCGGACCTTACGTCACGATCCTATGGTTTTCAGTGGAACCGCATTAGAAGCGACACCCTTGGCGCAACTCAAACCCATATTTTTAAGGCATATTCGATTGCCAACATTCAACTCTTTGATATCCATGCATTTGCTGCATAGCAGCATTGACGACGTCAACTATTGTGCAATCGCAGCATTTGCTTATTTTCATCCTCAAGCAAACGCCGAAACACTTCGGCACCAACATACGAAACGGGTTACGCAGATGGGTGTAGCAACACAACAAACCGCTCTGAGAAGCGCTCCGGCATTCGGCCTGGCTTCGATGATCGAAACCGCAAAGACCCGGTTTGCACGCTATCGGGCCTACCGCCAGACGGTTAACGAACTGTCCGAGCTGTCCGATCGCGAGTTGGCCGATCTGGGCCTGCACCGCTCAATGATCCGTCGGCTGGCAATGCAGGCCGCAGAAGAACAATTCGCGCGTTAAGCGCACAGCAATACAGAGATCAGACCCTACTCCTCCCTTGGGTCTGTAATCTGCGGCAACGTCTCTCCTCCTCCCTGACGTTGCCGCCTTTTATACCGGCCCTGAACGCCGGAAGCAGATACATCGGGGCTCTCCTCCTCCCTGCCCTGATGTTGAAAGTACGCGGCGACGTCTCTCCTCCTCCCTGACGTCGCCGCGTCTTCCTCATACCGGGATCAAACCCGGGTTCGGATACATCGGGGCTCTCCTCCTCCCTGCCTTGGTGTTGAAAAGAACGGCGGTTTCCTTCCTCCTCCCTGGGAACCGCCGTTTTTCGTTTCTCCCAAAGAAAAAGGCGCCCACCCAGGCGCCTTTCAAAACATTGAGCATGCGCCGTCAGGCGCATTCCTTTTGGTTAAAACGGAACGTCGTCCTTCGGAAAAAGATACTGGGCAACAACCTTCTTGGTGCCCGCCTTGTCGAACGCGACCTCAACCTTGTCGCCCTCGATGCCCTCCACAGCGCCATAGCCGAATTTCTTGTGAAACACCCGTTCGCCCAGCGTGAAACTTGCCACTGCGGTTGCGTCGATCACCGTGTTGCGGGTTTCGCGCGGTTGCGACATGCCATATTGTCCCTGCCGCGCCTGCAGCCGTTTCCAGCCGGGTGAGTTATAGACATTTGCCTCAGCCGCGCGGGTTTCGATCCCGGCCGAGGGCTGCCCCCCGCCATAGAGTCCCGGAGGCGTCAGAACCTCGACATGCTCCTCGGGCAGTTCGTCAATAAACCGTGATGGCATCGAATTCTGCCATTGCCCGAACACCCGGCGGTTGGCGGCAAAGGAAATCGTACAGACCTCTTCGGCACGGGTGATGCCCACATAGGCCAGGCGCCGTTCCTCTTCGAGCCCCTTGATTCCGGTCTCGTCCATCGACCGCTGCGACGGGAACAAGCCATCCTCCCAACCCGGCAGGAACACGGCGGGAAACTCCAGCCCCTTGGCCGCATGCAAAGTCATGATCGAGACCTTTGCCCCATCCGTTTCCTTTTCATTGTCCATGACCAGGCTGACATGTTCCAAGAACCCTTGCAGGTTCTCGAAATTGTCCAGCTGGTTGACCAGTTCCTTGAGGTTTTCCAGCCGCCCCGGCGCCTCGGGCGTTTTCTCATTCTGCCAATGGGCGGTATAGCCGGATTCATCCAGCACGATCTGCGCCAGTTCGATATGCGTGTGCTCGGGCGCGCCATAGCGGATCGGAGACACCCCGTCATCAATGACGGTGTCATCATCCACTTCGATCCGTGGTCCGCGTGTCATCGCATTCCACCGAGCCAGCCCGTCGATCAACTCGCGCAGCGCCTTGCCACCCTTGCCCTTGATCAGCCCCTGCTCGACCACGATCCGCGCCCCTTCGACCAGGGACACCCCGTTTTCACGCGCCACCACTTGAATGGTCTGCTGCGCCTTGTCCCCAAGGCCGCGCTTGGGCGTGTTTACGATCCGCTCGAACGCCAGATCATCCTCGGGGCTGACCACCAACCGGAAATAGGCCATGGCATCGCGAATCTCCATCCGCTCATAAAACCGTGGCCCGCCGATCACCTTGTAGGGCATCCCGATGGTCAGGAACCGATCCTCGAACGCGCGCATCTGGTGCGACGCGCGCACGAGGATAGCCATTTCGTCCAGGTTCATCGGACGCACGCCACGCGTCCCGCTCTGCATCGCGTCGATCTCTTCTCCGATCCAACGCGCCTCTTCCTCACCATCCCAATGGCCAATCAGGCGAACCTTTTCACCCTCTTCTCTGTCGGTCCAAAGCTCTTTGCCCAACCGGCTTTCATTGCCCCGAATAACGTTCGAAGCCGCCGCCAGAATATGCGGGGTCGAGCGGTAGTTCTGTTCCAGCCGAACCACAAAAGCACCGGGAAAATCTTTCTCGAACCGCAGGATGTTGCCTACCTCGGCCCCGCGCCAGCCATAGATCGACTGATCGTCATCGCCAACACAGCAGATATTCTTATGCCCCCCGGCCAGCAGACGCAGCCAGAGATATTGGGCGACGTTGGTATCCTGATACTCGTCCACAAGGATGTAGCGGAACCAGCGCTGGTATTGCTCCAGAACATCCGGATGGGTTTGAAAGATCGTGACCATGTGCAACAGCAGATCGCCGAAATCCACCGCATTCAGCTCACGCAGGCGGGTCTGGTATTGGGCATAAAGCTCAATGCCTTTGTTATTATAAGCTCCGGCATCCGCAGCAGGCACTCTATCTGGCGTCAGCGCGCGGTTTTTCCAGTCATCAATGATCCCGGCCAGCATCCGCGCAGGCCAGCGTTTGTCGTCGATATTGGCTGCCTGAGTCAGTTGCTTGAGCAAGCGCTTTTGGTCATCCGTATCCAAAATGGTAAAATTCGACTTGAGGCCCGCCAGTTCGGCATGGCGGCGCAACAGTTTGACGCAGATCGCGTGGAACGTTCCCAGCCACGGCATCCCTTCGGCAGGTCGGCCCAGCATGCGCCCGACCCGTTCTTTCATCTCGCGCGCGGCCTTGTTGGTGAAGGTCACGGCCAGAATCTCATTCTCACGCACCCGATGAGATCTGAGCAGATGGGTGATCCGCGCGGTCAGTGCCTTGGTCTTGCCCGTGCCGGCACCTGCCAGCATCAAAACCGGACCGTCCAGCCGCTCGACCGCTTCGCGCTGTGCCGGGTTGAGGTCGTTCAAATAGTCGACAGCCACCGCAGGCATCGCCCGCGCCGACAGCAATGCGCCCTCGAAGGCGTCCATTTCGTCAAAACTGCTCATACTCTCAAACTACGCCGGATGGGCGCAAAGGGAAAGGCTTTGTTCACGGCTTGTTCACAAGCTTTTAAGATTTTCCTTGCGTTCAATTCCAACCAAATGAAGCGGTGTTCGACTGATGCCATTAACTCTCTGTAAAGCCTTAGGTCAGATGCTTGGCCCAAAGGTTTGGGAGCATATGGATATGGCATTGGCTGAGCGGGGGACGATCAATCATCGACTCAAATGGACCGGGATCACCCTATTGCTGATCAGCCTCGCCATTGGTTCGGGTTGGGGTGTCTATAGGCTTCCTGCGCCCTTGGTGGAACGGATGCTGCGGACAGATATCCTCAAACAGTCAGAATTGTGGAAACGCCGGGTTGTTTTGCATCTTGAAGACCCCGAAACAACGCTGCGAACCGGCCATATAGACGGGCATGACGCAGAGTTTCTGACCTCGATGCCCGAAGCATCGGATGTCTACCGGTTCAGGTTGTTCGACACGAGTGGACGTGTGGTCTGGTCCACTCGTCAAGGTGAGGTCGGCCTGAGCGAAGACAGCGCGTTCTTTCGCGCCGATGTTGCCCGGGGAATGGTGTACTATTTACAAGAGGTTGTGCCCCTATCCGAGATTGACGGCTTGGACTTGCACACAGGCAACATTCAGAACTCCAGTGCGCATCACATAGTCAAAGTCTTTATGCCGGTTACCAAAAACGGTCGCTTCATCGGTGCGATAGAGTTTTTTACCGATATCTCGGATTTGCGGGCGACCTTCATAACCCGGCTGAGAATTTCGCTGATCGTTCTAAGCGGTGTGGCCCTGTTGGCGCTGGCGATGGTGTCATTGGTGACCTACAGGACCAACCGGGCGCAACTGCGCTCTTTGCACAAACAATCCGAGAAAGAGCGTGATCTGATGGCAGACCAGCTCCGCCTGGCGCGTGAGGTGCGGCTGCTAGGGGAGCTGAACGAATGGCTGCAATCCAGCCGTTCGCTGGATGAACTGTTCGATATGGTTTCGCGCTTTATGACCCATATCCTGCCCGAAGCAGAGGGCAGCGTTTACGTCTACTCGAACTCGCGCGATGTGCTTGATGGCTGTGCCAGTTGGAACGGCGGCACCCATAAGGCACATATCCACCCCGAGGGGTGCTGGGGTCTGCGCCGGGGGCGTACCTATGAATTCGGCGCCTCCGAGATTGATTTCATCTGCGAACATGCGGAACCGCATGACGGGCGCCAATATTTCTGTTTTCCGATTCTGGCTCATGGCGAGACGGTTGGATTGTTGCATCTTCGGGCACATGAAAACTGCGAAGAAGAGTTTCACGTCAGCAGGAAACTGGCGCAGCTCTGTGCTGAACAGATCAGCATGGCCATTGCAAATGTGAGGATGCGCGATCAGCTGCACGACCAGTCCGTGCGTGATCCTTTGACCGGACTGTTCAACCGTCGTCATATGACGGAAACCCTGCGCAAGTCTATTTCACGCAGTCAACAGACCGGTGTACCGCTGAGCCTGATCGCCGTTGATGTCGATCATTTCAAGAAGTTCAACGACACTCATGGCCATGATGCAGGCGACATGGTGCTGCGCGCAGTCGGAGCCGCCTTGGAACAGGGCTGTGACCGGGACGAGGTTGCCTGCCGTATTGGTGGTGAGGAATTCATGCTGATCTTGCCGGACAACACCCCGGATGACGCGGTGAGCCGTGCCGAGAAATTACGGCAGTCGGTCGAAGCGGTTTCGGTCCGATACGGTGACAAGTCGCTGCCGCGAATAACGATTTCGGTTGGTTTATCGCATTACCCGGCGCACGGCACCATGCCGCAAGATTTAATGCGCGCCGCCGATGACGCGCTGTATATGGCAAAAGACAAAGGGCGCAATCAGGTGCAAGTCGCCAAGGGAACGCCAACCGAAACCGGGTCCGCTGATAGCAACGGCCAAAAGGTTCGGACTTCAGGCCCAGTCGCGGCGGCGTGAAGCTCTAGCTAATACTTAGCAAAAACTTCACTTACCCGGCGCCTGATTGCGCGGGCAAGGTAGCCACTTCTATACTTGTTAGCTTTCTCCAAGATCTTGGCCACATCGCGATCTTGCCAACCGTCCTAGCCAGCCCTATCGCCTTTGAGCGGCACAATCCCTAGGTTCTGGACCTATTAATTTGGTTGCCGTCATCCCGCCTGCGTGATTCATACCCGTGAGTTTCAGGGGTATGACATGAGCAATCTATTCT
>NZ_JBXWMT010000006.1:0-223631 GCF_059609985.1 Ruegeria sp. YTSA219 | reverse complement strand
CAATGGACGCTTACGAAGAAGCCGCAGAGTAAACAGACGACAACCAGATCAGCCCCCGCAATGGCCAGGGGCTGATCCATCCTGGGTCATATGCCTTTGCCTGTGGCCCAGGCATTTCAGCGGGGGAGACATGAAGCATTGCATCTTCGAAAATGACCTAGCCTATCTGGCTGAGCCAACCTCTGCTGCCTTCGTGCGAACCCACAACATCGATGTGATCGTGCGCGATAGTAGTGCATTTGCCTCGGCCGAGATGATCAGGGAATTTTATCGTGCCCTGAGCGATCTGACCGGCGACCATTCCTATGTCGTTAATCTGCGTTTGGCTGGTGCGGGGTCTGTAGGAGGACCGCAGTACTGGACCGGAAGAGCGGCTGTTTTCTGGGGCGATTTTTCGGATTGTTGGACGTTGTCCGACGCCGAAAGAACATGGGTCTCACAAGTTCTGAATCTTTCGCCACGGACCGTTCTTGTCGGTGGTGCCGTGCTTTTGCTGGCCCAGATTAGATTGTCGGAAAAAACAGTCGCGGCCATTCACCCCAACTTCGATGCAGCAGCGCGTGAAGCAGGTTTGACCAACTGTGGTACAGGCACATATCTGGCGGCGCGCGGGCGCACGCATAGCGCGACGACACGTCTGAGTACGCTGCGTTTGTTGGCGGATTTTGTTTCGTTGGACCATGGTGAGAACATGGCAGATAACCTGCGCGGGTTTATCGGCCTGTCCGAACCCAAGCGGGACTGCGAAAGCCAGCTTGCCAATCGCTTGATCCATCGTGCGGGCGGGGATCACCTGGTTATGTCAGCGGTTGAGGCAATGCTGAACCATGTCGAAGAGCCACTCAGGATCACGGACCTTTCGAACATGGTTGGCACTTCAACCCGGCAGCTTCAGAGACGGTTTCTGAACAAGACGGGGGCAAAGCTATTGACCACATACCGAGAATTGCGTCTGGAACGTGCGCATAGCCTGCTGCGGTTTACGGATTTGCCACAAATCGAGATTGCCACCGCCACAGGGTTTTCGTCTAAAACGTCACTGAAACGTGCTTTTCGAGACCAGTACAAGACAATGCCGGAAGATATCCGCAGCCTCCGCTTTTCCGGTGGAATGGCGGATCGGGGGCTGGTGAACTGACGGCTCGTGCAGTATGCCGATTAGGGCGCACGCATTTGAAATCTAAATCCGCTGTGTTCGGCGAATCGAAAAAAGCCTGATCAGACCGAATGCAGGGCAGACCGACATTCGGGCTCAGTATGATCCTTTAAGTCTTTGAAACGCAGGTTTCTGCATCCGGATTCTGATTCTGTTCTGCAACATTCTCGTGATTGCTGCAATTCCGTCCCTTTTCTGCCGGAATCGTCACTGATAAACCCTTGGCCATCGGGCAGTGATTTGTTGAGGGGTACGGGCGGTAAAATGAATACCGGGGTAAACGGTCGTGTTGCCATTTCATGGTCGCAGACAGAGATTGATGGACTAGAGGCGGCACCTCTGGCATTTTTAAATGTAGGGTCGGCCTGGTCCTGGCGCGGTCAGGCATCGATGCTAGCAGGCAGCGCTGAAGTTGTCGGGCGTAAAAACGCATTTGCATCAGGTACAATCGGGCGCGTTATTTCTGCCACGACTTTTTCGGATAATGTCGTCGGAACGCTCGAGCTTATGAACGGGGCGCAACGGTTTTCAGCGTTACTGGTCGTTTCCGATGATGATGAAAGCCCGTCGCTGGTGTTTGAAAGCGGCTGTCCTTCACGCGATCAGGAATTCTGGATCAGCGCATATACTCAGATCAAGCATCAGAGTGGTGAAGTTGCAGAGCAGGACGTAACTGTCGTCGCGTTTCATCGCAAGGCCACTCAGTTCCAGTACACTGGTGTCGCGAACCTACGCGCAACTGTAAACGGTGCCACTTTAGCGGACTAAATCCCGTTAGTGGTGCCGTCTTTGAATCGAATTTCAGAAAGTTTCGGTTCCTTCCGTTCGGCATGTTGACTCTGCCAGCGCTGCGGATATAAGCGCGGCTTCACTGGTGTTGGTGGCCCCCGCAAGGGGAGGCCTGTCATGAGGGAAACCTCAAGAGGACAACGCCCTTCATAGTGGCCTATCAGGGCCTCGACCTTAAGAAGGAGATCAGCCGTGACCAAACGCACGTCTGCCAAGTACAAAATCGACCGCCGGATGGGCGAAAACATCTGGGGTCGTCCGAAATCCCCGGTCAACCGTCGTGAATACGGCCCTGGTCAGCACGGTCAGCGCCGGAAAGGCAAACTGTCTGACTTCGGTCTGCAGCTGCGCGCCAAGCAGAAGCTGAAGGGCTACTATGGCGACCTGACCGAAAAGCAGTTCCGCCGCATCTATGCCGAAGCTGTTCGTGTCAACGGCGATACCGGTGAAAACCTGATTGGTCTGCTGGAACGCCGTCTGGACGCCGTCGTCTATCGCGCCAAATTCGTCGCGACCGTGTTCGCCGCGCGTCAGTTCGTGAACCACGGCCACGTCACAGTGAACGGCAAGCGGGTCAACATCCCCAGCTACCGTGTCAAAGAAGGCGACGTCATCGAAGTACGTGACAAGTCCAAGCAACTGGCCGTTGTTCTTGAAGCTGCTGCTCTGGCCGAGCGTGACGTTCCTGATTACATCGACGCCGACCACTCGAAAATGACCGCGACTTTCGTGCGCGCACCGGGTCTGGGCGATGTGCCTTACCCTGTCATGATGGAACCGAACCTGGTTGTCGAATTCTACGCGAAGAACTAATCTTCGCCGAAATCGAAATTCGAAAGGCCGCGCGGTTGCGCGGCCTTTTTCGTTTTAGGGGGCTCTGCCCCCAATCACGATCAGCCGCGATGCCCCCCGAGCAATTTTTTTGGCCAAATAAAGAGCGGATCAGATTGGCAAGGGTCGTCCTTCTGCAATTGCCTCCATCGCGAAATATGAAGTTACGCTGTCCAGCTCGACTTTTTCGATGAGGCGTTGATAGACCTTGTCGTACGAAGCCATATCCTGCGTAACAACCTTGAGCTGATAGTCGTAGTCGCCGCCAATGCGGTGGAAGTCCACGACCTCTGGTATCGTCAGAACATGCCTGCGAAAGGCCTGTAACCACTCGGCCGAGTGGTGCCGCGTACGCAGCATGACGAAGACCACAAGGCTCAGCCCTAGTTTTTCGCGCGCGATTTGCGCCGTCGATCCGATGATGACGCCCTGATCATTCAGGGCCTTCAGCCGACGCCAGCAGGCGTTTTGCGACAGCCCGATGCGGTCGGCCAGTTCACGTTGGGACAGCGTAGCGTCGGTTTGCAGTTCACGCAGCAGGCGGTGGTCAGTATGATCTAGATTTTTGGACATTCCAAATCATATGACACAAGATTTATGAATACCATCTAAAAATATGCATTATATACACAACACATATCAATCATATTTGTTGGGAAACTTCGGAGTCCGTATAATGACACTTTCCCAATTTCGTTCTGACATTGAAGCTGCTGTTCGTAGCGACACGTTGCGCGATGGCTTAATCGGCGAGAATGTAATGATCCCGGGGCTGCGCGGGGACATACCTTTGGTTTACGCGGATTATGTCGCGTCGGGTCGCGCATTGAAGCAGGTCGAGGATTTTGTGGCCGCGCATGTGTTGCCGTTTTATGCCAACAGCCACACCGAGGCGTCTTATTGCGGGGCCTACATGACCCGACTGCGCCGCGAGGCCCGTGCGGAAATCTCCCGGATTGTTGGCGCCGGGGAAAATGATGCGGTGATCTTTACGGGATCGGGCGCTACAGCGGGTCTCAACCGGCTGGTCAATCTGTTGGGGATCGAGGCTGCTGCACGACCAGTGGTAATGATCGGCCCATATGAGCACCATTCGAACATCCTGCCGTGGCGGGAAAGCAAAGCGCTGGTGATTGAAATCCCCGAAGCACCCGAAGGGGGTGTCGATCTGTCGGCTTTAGAGCGTGCCTTGGTTGAAAACGCGGATGCGGATCTGATCGTCGGATCATTTTCGGCCGCTTCGAATGTGACGGGCATAATCACTGATCCCGACCCGGTTACGCGGCTGCTCAAGGCTAATGGCGCTGTAGCGGTTTGGGATTATGCGGGCGGTGGGCCTTATCTGCCAATGGAAATGGGCCCGGCGGATGCGCGCAAGGATGCGATCGTGGTCTCTCCTCATAAATTTGCCGGTGGGCCCGGCGCGTCTGGTGTATTGATCGTCAATCAAAACGTTGTGCAGCGCACATGCCCCAGCTGGCCCGGTGGTGGCACTGTGAGTTTCGTGTCCCCTTGGGGGCATGACTACAGCGCCGATCTTGCAACGCGCGAAGAGGCGGGAACGCCGAATGTCATAGGCGACATCCGTGCCGCGTTGGCTTTCATGGTCAAAGATGCAGTTGGCGCAGACGAAATCGCAAGGCGCGAGGCGCTTTACAACCAGATGGCATTGGAAGGGTGGGGAGATAACCCAGGTCTGACCTTGTTGGGCGCGGACAATCCACATCGGTTGCCGATTTTTTCCTTTCTTGTTCATGACAGTAAAGGTCAGCCGGTGCACCAGCAGTTATTCACCCGGATGCTGAGTGATGTTTATGGCATTCAAGCCCGGGGTGGGTGTGCTTGTGCCGGGCCGTATGCCCATCGGTTGCTGGGTATTGATCGTGCAGCCTCGGAGCAGTTGCATGCGGCGCTTGGTGCTGGAGAAGAGTTGAAAAAACCCGGTTGGGTGCGTCTGAACTTTTCATATCTGATGTCCCAAGAGACTGTCCGCTTCATCATCGACAGCGTCAATGACCTGTCCCGGCGGACCGAAGAGTTTACTCCCTTTTACGACGCCGACCCGGCGACAGCCCGCTTCAAGGCGGCATAAGGGAATTGCCGCTTTTCTCAACGCTTTGAGACGGGTATGAGGGGCTTCTAAATACGGAGCCTCTTATGACCCAGATCACCCCTCAACCCGGCATTATGGACATCGCGCTTTATCAGGGCGGCCAGTCGAAGGTGGCGGGGGTCGACCATGTGATCAAGTTGAGCTCGAACGAAAACCCCTTTGGCCCCAGCCCCAAAGCGATCGAGGCAGTACGGGACAGTGCGGCCACCCTGAATCGGTATCCCAGTACAGATCACGCCAGTCTGCGTAAGGCCATTGGCGAACGCCACGGGCTGGACCCAGCGCGCATTATCTGCGGCGTGGGCAGTGACGAGGTGCTGCAATTCGTGGCACAGGCTTATGCCGGTTCGGGGGATGAGGTTATCTATACCGAACACGGATTTTCGATGTACCCGATCATCGCTCGGATGGCGGGGGCAACTCCGGTGATGGTGCCTGAAACCGATCGTCACGTGGATGTGGACAACATTCTTGCCGCTGTGACTGACCAGACCCGGATCGTGTTCGTGACCAATCCGGGCAATCCGACATCGACCATGATCCCCGAGGCTGATCTTATCCGACTGGCCGAAAGCTTGCCGCAGACTTGTCTGATGGTGATTGATGGCGCCTATGCCGAGTTTGTCGAAGGGTTCGACGGAGGCCGCGCTCTGGTGGATCGGTTCGAGAATGTGATCATGACGCGGACCTTTTCCAAGATCTATGGACTGGGCGGGATGCGGGTCGGTTGGGGCTATGCGGCGCAAGAGATCATTGATGTGCTGAACCGGGTGCGCCAGCCCTTCAACCTGTCGCTGACTGCGTTGGCCGCTGCCGAAGCCGCCATAAAGGACGAAGAGTACCTGACCTTTTGCCACAGCGAAAATGCACGCTTGCGGGTTTGGCTTTCGGCCCAGTTGTCCAAAATCGGCGTATCTTCGGATGCGTCCAGCACCAATTTTATTCTCGCCCGCTTTAAGGATCAGGCCGAGGCCGAAGCGTGCGACGATTACCTCAAGACACAGGGTTTGATCGTGCGCCGCGTCGCGGGATATAACCTGCCAAATGCTCTTCGGATCACGGTTGGGGACGAGGAGGCTTGTCGCCGTGTCGTTGCGGCCATAACCGCTTTCAAAGGGGGCGCCGCATGAGCCAGGTATATGACCGCGTTGCGCTGATCGGTTTGGGCCTGATCGCATCGTCGATGTTCTGGGCGATTAAACGTGCTGGATTGGCCGCCGAAGTAACCGGCTATGCCCGGTCCGAGGCCACGCGCGACACCGCGCGCAAGATTGGCCTATGCGACCGGATCTGTGACACCGCGCAAGAGGCCGTTGAGGGTGCAGACCTTGTGGTTCTGTGCGTGCCTGTTGGCGCGATGGGTGCGGTAGCGCAGGAGATTGCGCCTGCCCTGAAGTCGGGCGCGACCGTGTCAGATGTGGGTTCGGTAAAGCGACACGTCATTCAGGATGTCTCACCTCACATCCCGCAGGATGTTCATTTCATTCCCGCGCATCCGCTGGCCGGGACCGAGCATTCCGGCCCTGAATCCGGATTTGCCGAGCTGTTCGATAATCGGTGGTGCCTTTTGGTGCCGGTAGAGGGCTCGGACCCGGAGGCCGTTGCGCGACTACGCTCGTTGTGGACGGGTTTGGGTTCGAATGTTGATGAGATGGATGCCGATCACCATGATCTGGTTCTTGCAGTGACATCCCATGCGCCACACCTTATCGCCTATACGATGGTCGGCGTAGCGGATGATCTGCGCCGTGTGACCGATAGCGAGGTCATCAAATACTCGGCCGCGGGCTTTCGGGATTTCACCCGGATCGCGGCCTCGGACCCGACTATGTGGCGCGATGTGTTTCTGACTAACAAGGATGCGACGCTAGAGATATTGGGGCGTTTCACCGAAGAACTGTTTGCGCTGCAGCGGGCCATTCGTACAGGTGACGGCGATCAGCTGTTCGATTATTTCACGCGCACACGTGCGATCCGGCGCGGGATCATTGATGCCGGGCAGGATACGGATGCCCCGGATTTCGGTCGCGGGAAAACCAACCCATGAGGCGCGGCTGGAGCGTTCTGTCGATTGGGTGGTTGGTACTTGGTGCCACAATGGGGAATGCAACGCCGTCTGAACACCGGTTGACCCCCGATGACCAACCGGTTCTGGCCTTTGCCGCTCCGGCCGGGATGCAGCCAGAGTTGCAACCGAATACGCTGGTACAGCAGGTGCTGTTCAAAAAGCGTAAGCTGCGCAAAACATCGGTCTGCGGGAATATCGAAATTCAGGGCAAGCCGGTGGGTAATGTTCCCGGCAAGATCAAAGCCTGCGGGATCAAGGAAGCGGTACAGATCACCTCAGTTTCTGGTGTGTCGCTTAGCCGTCCGTCCACCATGGATTGCGGCACAGCAATTGCGCTGAACCAATGGGTCGAGAAAAGCGTGAAGCCCACCTTCAAAAGGCGCGGTCCCGTTGTCGAACTGCAGGTCGCGGCCCACTACGCATGCCGAACGCGCAACAACCGCAAGGGTGCGCGGATATCGGAACACGGTAAGGGCCGGGCCATAGACATATCAGGTTTCAAGATGGCGAATGGCGAGGTTGTGACCGTTCTGAACGGTTGGCGCAAGAACCCGTCAAAGAAGCAACTGACCAAGATCTGGCGCGCCGCCTGCGGGCCGTTCGGAACGGTACTTGGCCCGAATGCGGACCGGTATCACCGGGATCATTTTCACTTGGACACAGCCCGGTATCGCCGTGGCCCGTACTGCCGTTAACGCAGGATCAACCGTGGGGCCGGACCAAGGGGTAGCGGGCCAAGCGCCACATAGCCCTCACGGAAGTTCAACTGCAGATCCAGCGAATCGGGATTGCCCCCCAAGCCAGCCATGAATTTCAGGGCACGTGTCACAGGGTCTACCGCCTGATCGGGCAGGGCCCCTGCGGCGTTGGCCATGGCAACCATCTCACGCCAATTTTCGGCCTTGATCGAAATCTCTCCGGTAGGAATACCCTGATCGTCTACGTCCAGCTCTCCGGCAGCGAACAGGCGCAATGCACCCCATTTCATCTCAGCCAGACGCAGGTCGATCCGGGTGGGCTGAGGTCGGCTTTGTTCCAGTGCAGATCGATCCCACGGTTTGTCAAAGGTGGCGACCATATCCATTTCCAGCGCATCGAATGTCTGGGGCAGTGTGGTGGCGGAATGCATCATGGCGCGCAGATCATCGCCGGGGGAAAAGCCATCGATCCGCGCGCTGATCGCATAGGCTTGAGGATTTTCGGTTTGCTCCATCACCAGACCAAGCGTGGTTCCCGCTGCTAGCAAATCAGCATCATTGGCAACGGACCATGGTCCGGCAGTCAGAGACATTTTCTCTAGCACCAGCGCGACACCAGGTTGCAACTGCAGCTCGGCCTGCAGGTCAGCTGCAACGATGGTCGACGTTTGATCGAAATAGGACAGCAGCTGCGGCGTTTCCGCGAAACGCAGAACCTGTCGACCCGGCCAGATCGCGGGGCTTTGGAATTCGATCCAGTCGGCGCTCCAGGCGGTGCCGTTGACCGGGTCGGCCAGAGCGGGGCTGTTCAGTCGGGTGACGTGGTTGAATGGATAGCCTGCTGTGGCTACGTCCGAAAAATCGGCCAGCCAGCCTCTTTCTTGTTGGTTGTCGAACCAAGTTGTGATCGCGTTGCGCAATCCATATCCGGCGACGAACCAATAGGCGCTCCAGATCGCAGTGATGAAAATGACTACTCGTATTAGCCCGCGCATTGCTAATGGCCCTTTTTCCCGCCTTGAAATTGATGTTTATAGGCGCAAACGGGCAAGGACCAGTGCTATGACGATGTGGGTTTTCGGATATGGGTCGCTGCTGTGGAATCCCGGCTTTCCCGTGTCCCGCAGCGAACGCGCAACCCTGAATGGATATGCGCGGTCTTTCTGCATGAGTTCGATTCATCACCGCGGAACCGAAGAGAAACCCGGCCTTGTTCTGGCGTTGGATGAACAGCGTGACACCCTGTGCAAAGGTCTGGCCCTCGCCGTCGAGGCAGGCCACGAAGAGCGTACCTTGCATGAACTGCGCGAGCGCGAGCTGATCTCGTCGGCCTATGTCGAAAAGATGCTTGATGTGCATTTGGAAACGGACGAGGTCGTAACGGCTGTCACCTATGTTATCGACGCAGATCACGTGCAGTATTGCGGGGGCATGCCGTTGGAAGACCAGGCGCAGATCATTGCCCATGCTGTCGGCGGGCGCGGTCCAAATACCGAATACCTTTATAACACAGCTGAACATCTGACCGAGATTGGTCTGCGTGATCCCGATCTTGAGTGGTTAGCGCAACGGGTGCGAAGCATTACCTCATAAACCCTTGGCGTCACCGGCAGATTTTCGGTAGATTCGCGTCAGAGCAGAAAAGAACCGGGAAAAACGCGCATGGCGCAGGCACAACAGGGCGCGAGACCGCATTTCTCGCAACCCATTCGTCAGATCGTAACGATGCTTGTGGCGATCGGCCTGGCTGGTATGGGCATCTTCATGGCGCTGCCTTACGTTTTGCCGGTTTTCTATGCAAACCCGTATCTGAACGGTTTTATCCTTCTGGTATTTTTCGTCGGCGTAATTGCCTGTTTTTATCAGGTGACACAGTTGATCGGTTCGGTGCGCTGGATCGAGTCCTTCGTTGGTGGCGTTGTTCATGAGGACGCGCGCACGCCTCAGCTTTTGGCACCGCTGGCGTCGCTGCTGCGGGACCGGGGTGCGCGGTCGCAGATCAGTTCCAGTTCGACCCGGTCTATTTTGGATTCGGTGGCCGAACGGGTCGAGGAAGAGCGTGAGATCACGCGTTATATCACCAATGTTCTGATCTATCTTGGGCTTTTGGGAACGTTTTTTGGCTTGGCCACGACGGTCCCCGCTATTGTCGACACGATCCGCAGTCTCAATCCGCAGGATGGCGAAGAAGGTCTGGCCGTGTTCAATCGCCTGATGGTTGGCCTTGAAACCCAACTGCAGGGAATGGGCGTGGCCTTTGGGTCTTCGTTGCTGGGCCTTGCCGGATCGCTGATTGTGGGGTTGCTGGAACTGTTCGCGGGCCACGGGCAGAACCGGTTTTATCGAGAGCTCGAAGAATGGTTGTCCTCGATCACCCGTGTCGGCTTTGCAGCAGGCGATGACGGCAGCAGCACCGAACTGGCGGTTCTGACACCGGTTCTGGATGCAATGTCCGAACAGATGAACGCCCTGCAGGACTTGTTTTCGGCGCAGGAAACCGACCGGGCCGAGCTGTCGGGCAAGCTGGGGCATCTTGTCGGCGCAATCGGAGATATGAACCAGCGTCAGTCTGAGACCGAGAATGTCACCGCTGCGCTGGAACGTGTCGCACTGGGGCAGGACGCTCTGCTGGATCATCTGCGGGAACAGGGGACCAGCGAAGGAATAGACGCAGAAAGCCGCATGCGCCTGCGCTCGATGGATGTTCAGTTGCTGCGTATCCTCGAAGAAATTTCTGCAGGCCGCCAAGAAAGCATGAGCGAGCTGCGCAAGGACATCGAACTGTTGGTCAAAGCTCTTACATTGCCCCGAGGCGCCGTTCGAACCGCTCCGGAAGGAGAGTAATCCATGGCTCTGTCCCGTCGCACAGGTCAGCGGTTTCAGGGGTCGGTCTGGCCGGGTTTCGTGGATGCGATGACCGGGCTGTTGATGGTGCTGACCTTTGTGTTGACCATCTTCATGGTGGTGCAATTCGTGCTGCGCGAGACGATTTCGGGGCAAGAGGATGAACTGACCGCCCTGTCCGGCGAAGTGGCGGCCCTTGCGGGTGCGCTTGGGTTGGAAGAACGGGAAAACAGCCGCCTTCAGGCCCGGTTAGGGGCGCTGAATGCGACCCTGACGCAGGCCGAGGAAGATCTGGCGCAGGCGGAAACCAGGATCACGTCATTCGAAGCACAGGTCGCATCTCTGTTGGCCGATCAGGAGCGGTCGCTGGGGGTTATCGCCTCACTGGAATCTGAGCGTTCGGAATTGCTGAATGAACAAGAGGCCCTGAACCTGGCCCTTGCCCAAAGCCGTGCCGAGGTCGATGCCCAGGCCGAGGCCGCCCGGCTTGATGCTGCCCGCCGCGAAGCGCTTGAAGCGTTGGTGGCGGATCTGGAACAAAATGAGGCCGCGCAGGCCGCATTGGTCACCGAGCTTGAAGGCCAGCTTGACGCCGAAGAGGCCGCGCGCCTGGCCGAAGCTGCGGCTGCCGAAAACCTGCGCAATCGTCTGCAGGACGCGGATGCGGAACTGACCGCTATGACGCTGGCTCTGGAAGCGCAACGCAAGCAAGCCGAAGAAACCCTGACCCTGTTGGCCGCTGCGCAAGCTGCCAAGGCTGAGCTCGAGCGGCAATTTGGTGAACTTGATAGTCAGGAGTTGCAGGCCCAGCTGCAAGCGGCATTGGCCGCCCAAACCGACGCTCTGACAGCGGAGCAGATACAGCGTACATTGGCCGAAGAACGCGCAGCCTTGCTGGCCGTTGCGCGTGAGGCAATCTCTGCCGAGAAAGCCGTTTCAGCAAAGGCGCAGCGTCAGACTGCCTTGCTAAACCAGCAGATGGCAGCCCTGCGCGAGCAGTTGGGTGGATTGCAGGCCTTGCTGGACGATTACGAAGACCGCAACGCCGCCGCTGATATTCGTATTCAAACATTGGGTCAGGATCTGAACGCCGCACTCGCCCGCGCCGCCTCGGAAGAGCGTCGCCGCCGTTTGTTGGAAGAGGCCGAGCGCGCCCGGCTTGAGGCCGAGGCCGAAGCCCTTTCGGGCCAGAACCAAGAACTTACGGCGCAGGCCGAGGATCTTCAGCGATATCGCTCTGAATTTTTCGGCCGGTTGCGCGATGTGCTGGGTAATCAGGAAGGCGTTCGGATCGAAGGCGATCGGTTTGTGTTCTCGTCCGAAGTACTGTTCGATACAGGATCAGCAGTGCTGTCGCCCAAGGGTCAGCTTGAGATCGCCAAGGTGGCCAATATACTGCGCGGTGTCGCGGCTGAAATTCCCGAAGGCCTGAACTGGGTTATTCGCGTGGACGGCCATACCGACAATGTCCCGCTGGCCGGAACTGGCCGCTATCGGGACAACTGGGAGCTTAGCCAGGGACGCGCCTTGTCGGTTGTCCGTTATATGGTCGATGCGCTGGGTATTCCACCGCAACGTCTGGCGGCCAATGGCTTTGGTGAATTCCAACCCTTCAACCCCGCAAACACCCCAGAAGCGCGCGCTCAAAATCGCCGGATCGAATTGAAGCTGACCGAGCGCTAATTGCAGCAAGGAAGGCCCATTGTCAGAGTTGGGTGGTTTTCCGGGCGCCCCTGAGGTTTTCTTTTGAGACAGGTGACACGGCTTAGGCAAGAAAAAAGCCCGGCGTAGAAGCCGGGCTTTGATTTGATGCGCTGCTTTTAATCTGCAGTCAGAAGCGGGGGTTTGTCGCCAGGGATGCGCGGTTGATCGGGGCCAAAAATGTCCAGATCCAGCTCTCCCTTCTTGACCGAGACGCGAACGACACCGCCCTTGGCCAGCTTGCCGAACAGCAGCTCCTCGGCCAGAGGTTTCTTGATGTGTTCCTGAATGACGCGTCCCAATGGGCGTGCGCCCATCTTGTCGTCATAGCCTTTGTCGGCCAGCCATTCGGCGGCTTTTGGCGTCAGGTCGATGGTCACATTGCGGTCCAGTAGCTGTGCTTCAAGCTGCAGCACGAACTTCTCGACCACCTGCAGGATGACCTCTTTCGGCAGCGGCGCGAAGGAAATGACAGCATCCAAACGGTTGCGGAATTCCGGCGTGAACATACGTTCGATCGCGGCGGTATCCTCACCTTCGCGGCGGTCGCGGGCAAAGCCGATGGCCGCCTTTGCCTGTTCTTGCGCCCCTGCATTCGAGGTCATGATCAGCACCACGTTGCGGAAGTTCACCGTGCGACCATTGTGGTCGGTCAGCTCTCCGTGGTCCATCACTTGCAGCAGGATGTTGAACACGTCCGGGTGGGCTTTTTCAATCTCATCCAGCAGCAGAACGCAATGCGGATGCTGGTCGACGCCATCAGTCAGCAAACCGCCTTGGTCGAACCCGACATAGCCCGGAGGCGCACCGATCAGGCGGCTGACCGCGTGTTTCTCCATGTATTCCGACATATCAAAACGCAGCAGTTCCACTCCCAGCGTATCCGCCAGCTGTTTCGCGACCTCGGTCTTTCCCACACCGGTTGGGCCAGCAAACAGATAGTTGCCGATGGGCTTTTCCGGCTCGCGCAGACCGGCGCGCGCCAGTTTGATGGCGCTGGACAGCGCCTCAATCGCCACGTCTTGTCCGAAGACCACCCGTTTGAGCGACTTTTCAAGGTCTTTCAGAACCTCGGCATCGTCCTTGGTGACATTCTTGGGTGGAATGCGGGCGATCTTGGCAACAACGGCCTCAATCTCTTTGACGCCGATGGTTTTGCGACGCTTGCTTTCAGCAACCAGATGCTGGGCCGCACCGGCTTCGTCAATCACGTCGATCGCCTTGTCGGGCAGCTTGCGGTCATTGATGTAGCGTGCTGACAACTCGACCGCGGTTTTAATCGCGTCGGCTGTATATTTGATCTCGTGATGCTTTTCGAAATAGGGCTTCAGACCGCGCAGGATTTTTACGCTGTCCTCGACCGAAGGTTCGTTCACGTCAATCTTCTGGAACCGGCGGCTGAGCGCGCGATCCTTTTCGAAATGCTGGCGAAACTCTTTGTAGGTGGTCGAACCCATAGTGCGCAGTTTTCCACCCTGAAGGGCCGGTTTCAGCAGGTTCGAGGCATCCATTGCCCCGCCCGAGGTGGCACCGGCACCGATGACGGTGTGGATTTCATCAATGAACAGAACCGCGTCTGGGTGATCCTCAAGCTCGGTCACGACCGCTTTCAGGCGTTCTTCGAAATCACCGCGATAGCGGGTGCCCGCCAGCAATGCACCCATATCCAGCGAATAGATGGTGGTTTCTGACAGGACATCGGGGGCCTCGCCAGAGATGATCTTAAATGCCAGTCCCTCTGCGATTGCGGTTTTGCCAACGCCCGGATCACCGACCAGAAGCGGGTTGTTCTTGCGCCGGCGGCATAGCACCTGAATGCAGCGCTCAACCTCATCGGCACGACCGATCAGCGGGTCGATATCGCCCGCGCGCGATTTCGCGTTCAGGTCGATGCAGTATTTCCCCAGCGCGCTTTCTTTTTGCTCGCCATCGGCGGTGCTGGCCGGAGTTTCCTCTTCTGCCTGATCCGCGCCCGATACCGAACGGCTTTCGCCGTAGGCCGGGTCCTTGGCCACACCATGGGCGATGAAATTCACCGCATCGTACCGGGTCATATCCTGTTCCTGCAGGAAATAGGCTGCGTTGCTTTCGCGTTCGGCAAAGATCGCGACCAGAACATTCGCCCCGGTCACTTCGGTCCGGCCCGAACTTTGAACATGGATCGCAGCGCGCTGGATCACACGTTGGAAAGCGGCTGTCGGTACAGCCTCGGACCCGTCAATATCGGTGACAAGGTTCGATAGGTCTTCGTCGATGAATTCCACCAGAGTGCTGCGCAATTCGTCAAGATCGACGCTGCAGGCTTTCATCACGCGGATCGCATCGGGCTCTTCCAACAATGCCAGAAGCAGATGCTCCAGCGTTGCGAATTCATGTCGCCGTTCATTCGCAGCCGCCAGGGCCGCGTGGATGGCTTGTTCTAGTGTGCTCGAGAATGAAGGCACGCGGGTGCTCCTCTGTCTTGGGTCAGAAGGGGGCGGGCTGAAGGCCGGATCCCCATCCCAACCATGTCCTCATACTATTAGAGTTTGGTTGATCAGAGCCCGGCTTCAAGGGTTTTCTTGCTCTTGACAGTCACATTTGTTGTGACCGTGGCTGTGAAGTAGGTGAAATAGGTATCAAAACCGATCTTTTCTAGCCCTGATTTCAGCAAAAATTTTGGCTGGTTCGGCGCCTGCCATACCCAGATGCGCCTGAATCGCCGGGTCAGCGGCGCGCAGGAAGGGGTTAGTGGCCTTTTCCAGCGCCAGAGTGGAGGGAACTGTAGGCTGTTGTGCGGCTCGGGTGCTGTCAATTTCTGCGACGCGTTTCTGCAGCGCAGAATTTCCTGGATCGACGGTGAGAGCGAATTTGGCATTGGACTGCGTGTATTCGTGCCCTGAACAAACCAGCGTGTCATCCGGCAAGGCGCTCAGTTTACACAGCGATTCCCACATCTGCGGTGCGGTGCCTTCAAACAGGCGTCCACAACCCATTGCCATCAGGCTGTCGGCGGTAAAGACCACCGCGCTTTGCGGCATGTGAAAGGCGATGTGACCAAGAGTATGCCCCGAAACGTCCAGAACAAGGACGGGTTCCCCGCCGATTTCAAAACTGTCGCCGTCATTGACCTGTTGATCCAAAGGTGGCAGGCGATGTGCGTCGGCTGCCGCGCCGATCACCGTCGCCGGGTGCTGTTCCAAAATGGCCGGCAACCCGTCTACGTGGTCGAAATGGTGATGCGTGAGCAACACATGAGACAAGCCCCAGCCACGTCGTTCCAGTTCTGACAGAATCGGTTCGCTTTCGGGCGCGTCGATTAATGCGGTGTTGCCGCTAACCGCGTCATGCGCCAGAAATGCGTAGTTATCACTGAGACATGGGATGGTGACGATCTCAAGAGGCATGGCCTTTTGCCCTTTCGTTGCTAGACTGCGCTCAGCTAATCCGATTGGCCAGGTGTCCGCAATGCATCTTGATGTGCAGGATCTGAGGAATTTCTACTACCGCAGCACTCTTGGTCGTGCAGCGCAGGCGGCCATTCGTGGGCGAATGATTGATCTGTGGCCCGAGGCCAAAGGTCAAACCGTCGTAGGGTTTGGCTTTGCTGTGCCGTTGTTGCGGCCCTACCTGAAAGATGCGCGCCGCGTCATCGGGCTGATGCCCGGGCCGCAGGGGGTGATGCCCTGGCCTGCTGGAATGGCCAACGTATCTGTTTTGACGGAAGAGACCTTGTGGCCGATTGAAACGGGCCATGTGGACAAGCTGGTGGTGATGCATGGACTTGAAACGTCACAACGTCCCGCCGAATTGCTGGCGGAATGCTGGCGTGTGCTTGGTCCCGGTGGACGGGCGCTTTTTATCGTACCGAACCGTGCGGGGCTGTGGTCACGGACCGATCGAACGCCATTTGGATTCGGGCGCCCTTATTCTGCCTCGCAGTTGGAAAGCCAGCTAAGGGCGCATCACTTTATGACGGATAACTATTGTTCCGCCTTGTATTTGCCTCCGTCCTTCCGTCGGTTCTGGTTGAAATCCGGCAGCCTGATAGAGAAAACTGGCCAGCGTTTGCCGACGATCATGGCAGGCGGCGTTCTGATGGTTGAGGCGACAAAGCAAATCAGACCGCCCAGCGGAACCGTCACCAAAGCGACAGGGCGCCGTCAGATCAAGGCGCTGGATGGCCTGCTCAAGCCAGCCTAGCGCAACGCCGGTACTAGCTTCCATCATAAGGCCGAAACACGCGAAAATGGCTGCAGGAATCGCAAAACCTTGCGGTTTGGTAACATTTTTCACCCTCATCAGCCGTATAAAAGGGTCGCACCCAAGCTAAGTATCTGAAATAGAACGCTTTGTGGATAAGGTGCCCATGGTGATAATATGTTGCTAGCTGGGTTTACCTCTGCTACATCCCCGTTGATTTTGATCCCCGGCCTTATGGACGGGGTTTCTTCACGCCCCCGGGTAGCTGCCGCAACGCGAATTCGGGGCCCAAAATATCGGAAGGGTGGACGTGTCCGAACCAGCTTCGATTTCCACAGGCATCGCCGAGCGCTATGCCACAGCGATTTTTGAGATCGCTAAAGAGAATAAAGACCTGGCAGGTCTGGAAACCGGAATCAACGATCTGGCAGCAGCATTGGGTGACAGTGCCGATCTGCGCGACCTGATCGCCTCGCCTCTGGTTTCGCGCGCTGAACAAGAAGGCGCGATTACAGCGATTGCCGACAAGATGGGTCTGAACGCCATCCTGCGCAACACGCTGGGTCTGATGGCGCAGAAACGCCGTCTGTTCGTTGTGCCGCAACTGGTGCAGGTTCTGCGCGACATGCTGGCCGAAGAGCGTGGCGAAGTGACCGCCGATGTCGCCTCGGCCAAGGCGCTGACTAAGACACAGATGGATAAACTGTCCAAAACGCTGTCCGAGCGTGTGGGCAAGACCGTGACAATAAATGCGACCGTTGATGAAAGCCTCATCGGCGGTCTTGTCGTTAAAGTGGGCTCGAAGATGATCGACAGCTCGATCCGCTCCAAGCTCAACTCCCTACAGAATGCAATGAAAGAGGTCGGATAAATGGGAATCCAAGCTGCAGAGATTTCTGCAATCCTGAAGGACCAGATCAAGAATTTTGGTCAGGAAGCCGAAGTGGCCGAAATCGGTCGCGTGCTGAGCGTCGGTGACGGGATTGCCCGTGTATACGGCCTGGACAATGTGCAAGCCGGTGAGATGGTCGAATTCCCCGGTGGCATCATGGGCATGGCGCTGAACCTGGAAAGCGACAACGTCGGTGTTGTTATCTTTGGTTCTGACCGTGACATCAAAGAAGGTGACACTGTTAAGCGCACCAACTCGATCGTGGACGTGCCAATCGGCAACGGTCTGCTGGGTCGTGTTGTTGACGGCCTGGGCAACCCGCTGGACGGCAAGGGCCCGATCGAATCCACCGAGCGCGGCGTTGCAGACGTCAAAGCGCCGGGCATCATCCCGCGTAAATCGGTTCACGAGCCGATGGCAACCGGCCTGAAATCGGTCGATGCGATGATCCCGATTGGCCGTGGCCAGCGTGAGCTGATCATTGGCGACCGTCAGACCGGTAAAACTGCCGTTGCTCTGGACGCAATCCTGAACCAGAAAGTGTACAACGAAGCAGCGGGCGACGATGAGTCCAAGAAGCTGTACTGCGTTTACGTGGCCATCGGCCAAAAGCGTTCGACTGTTGCTCAGCTGGTGAAGAAACTGGAAGAATCCGGTGCGATTGAATATTCGATCGTTGTGGCCGCAACCGCGTCCGATCCGGCGCCGATGCAGTTCCTGGCACCCTATGCCGCGACCGCGATGGCTGAGTTCTTCCGTGACAATGGCCGCCACGCGCTGATCATCTATGATGACCTGTCGAAACAGGCCGTGTCCTATCGTCAGATGTCGCTGCTGCTGCGTCGTCCGCCCGGACGTGAAGCCTATCCTGGCGACGTTTTCTACCTCCACTCCCGCCTGCTGGAGCGTTCGGCGAAGTTGAACGAAGATTTTGGCGCGGGCTCGCTGACGGCTCTGCCGGTTATCGAAACCCAGGGTGGCGACGTTTCGGCGTTTATTCCGACCAACGTGATCTCGATCACCGACGGCCAGATCTTCCTGGAAACCGAGCTGTTCTATCAGGGTATCCGTCCTGCTGTGAACACCGGTCTGTCGGTTTCGCGTGTGGGCTCCTCGGCTCAAACCAACTCGATGAAGTCGGTTGCCGGCCCGGTTAAGCTGGAACTGGCTCAGTACCGTGAAATGGCTGCCTTCGCGCAGTTCGGTTCCGACCTTGACGCCGCAACCCAGCAGCTGCTGAACCGTGGTGCGCGTCTGACCGAGCTGATGAAACAGCCGCAGTACTCACCGCTGACCAACGCTGAAATCGTTTGCGTCATCTTCGCCGGAACCAACGGTTACCTCGACAAGATCGACGTATCCGAAGTTGGCCGCTATGAAGCTGGTCTGCTAGCGCATCTGCGTGGCAAGCACGCGGATCTGCTTCAGTGGATCACGGACGAAGATCCCAAGATCAAGGGTGATGCTTCCGACAAGATCAAGGCTGCGCTGGACGAATACGCCGCAACCTTCGCTTAAGGGAGAGGCGGGCACATGCCAAATCTTAAGGATCTAAAAAACAGGATCGAGTCGGTCAAATCGACCCGCAAGATCACCAAGGCCATGCAGATGGTCGCGGCCGCAAAACTGCGCCGCGCCCAGGAATCTGCCGAAGCCTCGCGCCCCTATGCCGCACGGTTCAATGCCGTGATGGCGGGGCTGGCGGCATCGGTCGGGGGCAGCGACAGCGCCCCCAAGCTGCTCCGTGGTACGGGCAGTGATGATGTCCATCTGCTGGTTGTCATGACAGCTGAACGCGGCCTGTGTGGCGGCTTCAACTCGAACATCGCCAAGCTGGCCCGCGCCAAAGCTTACGAGCTGAAGGCAAAAGGCAAGACGGTCAAAATTCTGACCGTTGGCAAAAAAGGTCGTGATGCAATCAAGCGCGACTTTGGCGACCTGTTCGTGGGCCATGTCGATCTGAGCGAGGTCAAACGTCTGGGGTATACCAACGCGCAGGACATCGCAAAAGACGTCCTGTCCCGTTTCGACGCGGGTGAGTTCGACGTAGCCACGATCTTCTACTCGAAGTTCGTCAACGTCGTAAGCCAGACCCCGACGGCACAGCAGATCATCCCTGCCTCGTTCGAGGATGTCGAAGGGGACGACAGCGGCGCGGTCTTTGATTACGAGCCCAGCGAAGAGGCCATCCTGGCCGATCTGCTGCCCAAGGCGGTTGCGACTGCGATCTTCTCGGGACTGCTCGAAAACGGGGCCTCGGAACAGGGTGCACGGATGTCCGCGATGGACAACGCGACACGCAACGCGGGTGAGATGATCGACAAGCTGACGATCCAGTTCAACCGTTCGCGTCAGGCCGTGATCACCAACGAGCTGATTGAAATTATTTCCGGCGCCGAAGCGCTGTAGAGACAAACCGGAGACGAAACATGGCGAATGCAAAAGGCAAAGTCACTCAGATTATCGGGGCCGTCGTCGACGTGCAGTTCGATGACGCACTGCCTGAAATTCTGAACGCGCTGGACACCACCAACAACGGCAAGAAGCTGGTTTTGGAAGTGGCACAGCACCTGGGCGAAAACACTGTCCGCACCATTGCGATGGACGCGACAGAAGGTCTTGTACGTGGTGCCGAAGTCACGGACACCGGCGCACCCATCGCGGTTCCGGTCGGCAACGCCACCCTGGGCCGTATCCTGAACGTTGTGGGCGAGCCCATCGACGAAAAAGGTCCCGTGGAAACCACCGAAACGCGCTCCATCCACCAGGACGCGCCGGATTTCGCGGATCAGGCCACTGAATCCGAAGTTCTGGTGACCGGCATCAAGGTTGTTGACCTGCTGGCCCCTTACGCCAAAGGCGGTAAGATCGGCCTGTTCGGCGGCGCCGGTGTTGGCAAAACCGTTCTGATCATGGAACTGATCAACAACATCGCCAAAGTGCACTCTGGCGTGTCCGTGTTCGCCGGTGTTGGTGAGCGGACCCGTGAAGGCAACGACCTGTATCACGAGATGATTGAATCCGGCGTTATCGTTCCCGACAAGCTGGAAGATTCGAAAATCGCGCTGGTTTACGGCCAGATGAACGAGCCTCCGGGAGCCCGTATGCGGATCGCTCTGTCGGGTCTGACCCTGGCGGAACAGTTCCGTGATGCAACCGGTGCCGACGTTCTGTTCTTTGTCGACAACATCTTCCGCTTTACGCAGGCGGGTTCCGAGGTTTCGGCTCTGCTGGGTCGTATTCCTTCGGCGGTGGGCTATCAGCCGACACTGGCGACCGACATGGGCGCGATGCAGGAACGCATCACCTCGACCAAATCCGGGTCGATCACCTCGGTTCAGGCCGTATATGTTCCTGCGGATGACTTGACCGACCCTGCGCCGGCCACCTCGTTCGCACACTTGGATGCGACCACCGTTCTGAACCGTGCGATTTCAGAAAAGGGTATCTACCCTGCCGTTGACCCGCTCGACTCGACCTCGCGTCTTCTCGACCCGGCCATCGTCGGTGAAGAGCATTATACCGTTGCGACTGACGTTCAGCAGATCCTCCAGCGCTATAAGTCGCTGCAGGACATCATCGCGATCCTCGGCATGGACGAACTGTCGGAAGAAGACAAACTGACCGTGGCCCGTGCCCGTAAGATTGAACGCTTCCTGTCGCAGCCGTTTGACGTGGCCGAAGTCTTCACTGGCTCGCCTGGTGTTCAGGTTCCTCTGGATGTCACCATCGCGTCGTTCAAGGCCGTTGTGGCCGGCGAATACGATCACCTGCCCGAGGCAGCCTTCCTGATGGTTGGCGGCATCGATGAAGTGATCGCCAAAGCGGAAAAGATGGCCGCAGAAGCCGCCTAAGGAGCACACCTGATGGCAAACACGATGCAC
This sequence comes from Ruegeria sp. YTSA219, assembly GCF_059609985.1. NCBI lineage: Bacteria > Pseudomonadati > Pseudomonadota > Alphaproteobacteria > Rhodobacterales > Roseobacteraceae > Ruegeria > Ruegeria sp. YTSA219. The sequence goes on along the minus strand of NZ_JBXWMT010000006.1, from coordinate 202,473 downwards.
TTTGACCTCGTCAGCCCCGAGCGGAGCCTTGCTTCGCTCGCGGTGACTGCGGTCCAGCTTCCCGGCGCGGACGGGGACATGACGGCGATGCCCGATCATGCCCCCACCATCACCACGTTGCGCCCCGGTCTGCTAAAGGTCGAGGCACCCGAAGGGTCCAGCGAATACCTGGTCACCGGCGGGTTTGCCCAGATCAATGGCGACAGCATGTCGGTTCTGGCCGAAAAGGCCATTCCGGTCTCTGAAGTGACCCGCGCGCATCTGGACGATCTGATCGCCGAGGCACGTGCGTCGCATGACGCGGCCAAAGGCGGCGACGATCAATCAGTCGTCGACGATGCGGCCAAGCTGCTGGCCGATATGGAAGCTCTTGGGACACATATGAGCCTGTAAGTTTCAGGACATGTAGATTTAGAAACGGCCCTGCCTGTGCGGGGCCGTTTTTTTGTGGTGATTTTGGATGAAGGGCGGTCTAAGGTTCCGTAATTCTTTATAAAAGACGACAAAATGCAGACTTTTAGTACCCATCCGATTGGAATCGACCAAGGCGAAGTTGTGCTGTTCTCCGACTTCGCAGATGGCGGTGACATGTGGACAGGCGAGGGGCCGCGCGAACGACGCTCGGACATAGAATTCAGCCAGCCATTCCGTTCCGCGCCTGTTGTACAGATCAGCGTGTCACTGTGGGATGTTGATACATCTTCGGCATTGCGCGCCGAGGTCAAGGCCGAGGACATCACGCCCGAGGGATTTGCTGCGGTGTTCCGTACCTGGTCGGATACCCGCATCGCGCGCATCCGAATATCTTGGACAGCGTTCGGCGAGGTGCCACATGAGGATGACTGGGATATTCTGTGAAGCCAGCCTTGGGTTTAGGACTCGTCCGATGCCTCTATCATGGCGACCCGGTGTGCATGCCGTCCGCCTTCGAATTCGGCTGACAGGAAGGCATCCACTATATCCAGCGCCTGACCCTCACCCACGACCCGGGCGCCGACAGACAGCATGTTGGCGTCGTTATGCTGGCGGATCATGCGTGCGGAAAAGGCATCCGAGCAGACACCGCAGCGAATGCCGGGGACCTTGTTGGCCGCCATCATGATACCTTGACCCGTTCCACACAGAACGATGCCAAGCTGACAATCCCCGGAAGCCACTGCTTGGGCGGCGGCCTTGCCATGAACAGGGTAATGGGTGCTCTCAGGTGTCTTGGGGCCGATATCGACGACGTCCCATCCCTGGGCCGCAATATGAGAGGCAACCGCCTGGCGTAATTCGATGGCTGCGTGGTCGCTGGATAGAACAATGCGTTTTGAGGCTGTCACGGTAAACTCCGACCTGTATTGCAGAAAGAAAAGAGGCGGCCCTTGGGCCGCCGCGTTCGATCAATCCCTATGATACATCGACTCGTAGATCGGCGTCAGGGTCTTATCCTCGAACAGTGACGATACACTGGTGCCGTTCCAGATATTCAGGATCGCCTGCGTAAAGATCGGGGCTGTGGGCACGATGCGGATGTTCTTGGCCTTGGTAATTTCTTCTGTCGGCTGGATCGTGTCGGTCAGCACCAGAGATTTCATCACCGAATTGGTCACGCGTTCGACCGCAGGGCCGCTCATGACGCCGTGTGTGATGTAGGAATGAACTTCTTTCGCACCATTATCCAGCAGTACTTGCGCCGCTTTGCACAGAGTACCGGCCGTGTCGCACATGTCGTCAACGATCAAACAGATCTTGTCTCTGACATCGCCAATTACGGTCATCTCAGCGACTTCGCCGGCTTTTTCGCGGCGTTTGTCCACGATCGACAGCGGGGCGTTGATCCGCTTGGCCAACTCGCGCGCGCGGGCCACGCCGCCCACATCGGGCGAAACGACCATGATCTCGTCGAGGCTGTCCTTGAACTGATGTTTCACATCCAGCGCAAAGATCGGCGAGGCATAAAGGTTGTCGACAGGCATGTCGAAGAACCCCTGAATCTGCGCTGCGTGCAGATCCATGGTCAGGATGCGCTCGATCCCGGCGCCAGTCAGCATGTTGGCCACCAGCTTGGCACTGATCGGTGTGCGGGCCTTGGTGCGGCGGTCCTGGCGGGCATAGCCGAAATAGGGGATCACGGCGGTAATCCGTTGGGCCGACGAACGGCGCAGCGCATCAGCAATGATGAGCAGCTCCATCAGATTGTCATTGGCCGGGTTCGAGGTGGGCTGGACGATGAACATATCTTCGCCGCGCACGTTCTCGAACACTTCGACAAAGATTTCACCGTCGTTAAACCGTTCGACCCGGGCATCGACCAGACCCTGATCGACGCCGCGATACAGGCTCATTCGGCGTGCAATGGATTCGGCAAGCGGAAGATTAGCGTTCCCAGCGATTAACTTGGGTTCGTGAAGTGTCGGCATCGGCTGAGGTCCCCGGGCAGCAATGGCAAATGTGACAGATTCGTGATGTTGACACCGCTTAGCATGGCCTTACCGTCCAGCAAAGATAACGCTGCGGAGAAAGTGAACATGGCCCAAATTGACTACTATTTTGCGACACTCTCACCATACACCTACCTGGCGGGACTGCGCCTGGAGGAGATTGCGGCCAAACATGGTGCGACAATCAACTACAAGCCGCTTGATATCGTCGCCCTGTTCGGACGTACGGGAGGTGTTCCGCCCAAGGACCGCCATATCTCGCGCATCGAATACCGGATGCAAGAAATGCAGCGACAGTCAAAAAAGCTGGATATGGCGTTCAACCTGCAACCGGCCCATTGGCCCACCAATGCGGCGCCGTCTTCCTATGCCATTATCGCGGCCATTCAGGACGGGTCGGGGAATGTGGGGCAGCTGGTGCATTCCTTTGTGCGCGCCTGCTGGGCCGAGGAAAAGGACATCGCGCAGGACGACGTGATCCGCGCTTGCCTGGCTGACGCTGGGTTTTCCCCGGATCTGGCCGTTAGCGGCTTGCTGCTCGGGGCTGAGACCTATACCGCCAATCTGGAAGAAGCCGTGGAACGCGGAGTTTTTGGAGCTCCGTTCTATATAACGGAAGACGATCAGCGGTTCTGGGGCCAAGACAGGTTGGACGATCTGGACAGGCATCTGGCCGGGCTGAAGGGATAGGACAACATAATGGCCGTTGCGCAGAACCTGCGTGTCACGCAGTTGGGGCAGGGTGATCGCCCTGTGCTGGCCTTGCATTGCACCATTGCTCATTCCGGGGTCTGGGCAGGCCTAGCCGCGGCGATGAAAGGGCAGGCAAGTTTTATTGCACCGGATATGCTGTCCCATGGGCGCAGCCCGGACTGGGATCGCCAGGGGGATCTGTATGACCGGCTGACCGAAGCCACACTTGAACATCTGACCGAGCCGATGGGCGTGATCGGGCATTCTTTTGGCGCGGCGATTGCATTGCGGCTGGCGGTCGAGCATCCCGCGTTGGTTCGCAGTGTCGTACTGATCGAACCGGTGTATTTTGCCGTGGCACAGCAGGATGCCCCGGACCTTGTGGCGGAATACGCGCATGTTGCCCAACCCTGTATGGACGCGCTTGCATCAGGCGACGAACCTCTGGCGGCAAGGCTGTTCAACCGGTTGTGGGCCGGAGATAGGGGGCCGCGTTGGTCAGACATGCCCGAAACTGCACGGGCGGGGATGGTGCGTGGAATTCATCTGGTATCCGAGGTCGAAAACGAACTGATAATGGATTCCAAAGGCTTGCTACGGCCCGAGCGGATCGCACACGCCAATATGCCGGTATTGCTGCTGCATGGCGCGCTCACCCACCCAGTGATGGTCGCGATAAACTCTGGATTGAAATCCCGTCTTCCAATGGCCGAAAGCGCCGTGATCGAAGGGGCAGGGCATATGGCTCCGATCTCTCACCCGACAGAGACCGGCGCTCTGATCGAGGCTTTTTGGAACAGACTGCCTGCCACTGCCTGAAGCTTCGGGCGCGTCGTTACAAGAGCGCGATGAACCGATCAATTTGCGCAGGCTCGATGGACCAGTCACAAACCAGCCGACAGGCTAGAATTTCGCTGTCATCTGCCCCGTCCAGCTCTGCCCCCCACAGGTGGTAAACAGCACCTGAGGCATGCAGTTGCTTGTGTTGGGCGCGTGAAAACTGGGCAAAAATCATATTCGCCTGCGGCGCGTGCAGGAAAGAGGCACCTTTGGCCCGCAATCCCTCGGTCAGACGGGCGCAGTTGTTATTGGCCTGACGGGCCAGTGTCAGCCACAGATCATCCTGCAGATACGCCGCCATTTGAGCGGACAGATAGCGGTGCTTGGAGAACAGGTGCGCCCCGCGCTTGCGGCGCAATTCGAATTCCCAGGCTTTGCTTTCATCAAAGAAGACAACGGCTTCGACGCCCATTAGCCCGTTTTTGGTCCCGCCAAAACTGACCGCATCCACGCCTGCTTTCCACGTCATCTCGGCGGGTGAGCAGTTCAACGCAACAAGGGCGTTGGAAAAACGCGCACCGTCTAAATGGACTGGCAGCCCATACTCTTTGGCCACGGCGCAGAGCGCCTGCAATTCTGACAGGGTGTAAACAGACCCTCGTTCGGTCACCTGCGTAATGGATACAGGTCCGCGCTGCGGTCCATGCACGCCGCGTGTTTCTTCGGCCAGAATCGAGCCGCGCAGCGCGTCCGGCGCCATCTTGTCCGCGCCCGGAACCAGCGTCAGCTTGGCGCCGCTGTAAAACTCGGGCGCGTTGCACTCATCCTCGTGGATATGTGCCACGGGTGAGCAGAACACCGTCTCCCACGGCTGCGCCAGCGTCGCCAGCGCCAGCGAATTCGCGGCCGTCCCGGTGGCCACCAGATACACGGCGGCGCCAGGTGCCTCGAACACCCCGCGAATGCGATCCCGGACCTCATTCATCAAGGTGTCGGTTCCATAGGCCATCTGATAGCCCTGATTGGCAGCATTCAGCGCTTCCATGACCGCCGGGTGAACCGGCCCCGAATTGTCAGAGGCAAAGTACATTAGCTGGGCTCCTCGATGATATGATCTTCCCACTCTTCCAGCGGAGTTTCGAATTCGGACACGGTCCGCCCCTGCACCGAGACTCCGGCGGCATGAACGCTGTCCGGTGTGCCCGAAATCAACGGGTGCCAATCGTGTAGGGGTTTGCCCTCCCACAACAGGCGATAGGCACAGGTCTGTGGCAGCCAATAGGCGTGATCGTTGATATTGCCCGGCGTCATCACGATACATTCCGGCACAAATTGGTGGCGGATATCGTATTGGGTGCAGCGGCAACTTTCGTCATCCAACAGACGGCAGGCGACGCAGGTCAGCGCAACCTCACCGGTGTCTTCATCTTCCAGTTTGTTCAGACAACATTTGCCGCAGCCATCGCACAAAGCTTCCCATTCAGCTTGGTTCATGCGGGTTAACGGTTTTCGTTCCCAGAACCTGGGGGCCAGGCCGGTGCGGTCGATCGGATCCGTTGTCATCGGTCCGCCAGCAGGCCGCGGGCCTTGTCGCAGTCGGCATCCATCTGCGCGATCAGGCCGTCCAGACTGTCAAAGGTCATCTCGGGGCGCAGGTATTCTACCAGACCCACCGACAGGGTCGCGCCATAAAGGTCACCCGAGAAGTCGAACAGGAAGGTTTCGATATTGGGGACCTCACCATTGAACATCGGTCGCGTCCCAACCGAGGCTGCGCCCTGATAGCTGCCCAGATGAGGTCCATCCAGAACATCGACCAGAACGGCATAGACGCCGAATCTTGGCGGATGCAGCCCCTCAATGGACATGTTTGCGGTGGGAAATCCCAGTTCACGGCCCCGTTGTTCGCCTCCGATCACCTCGCCTTCGATCCGGTGCCAGTGACCCAACATAGTAGCGGCATCCTGCGGGCGGCCCTCGGTCAGTGCAATACGGATCGCAGTGGATGAAACGACATTTTCGGACCGCTCCATCAACGGAGCGATGGTGACACCGAACCCCATCTCTTGCCCAAAGAGCACCAAGTCATCAGCGGTGCCGCTGCGGCCTTTGCCGAAACAGAAATCGGCACCTACGACGACATGCGACAGGCCGAGCCCGTCGCAGATCACGTTGCGGGCGAATTCCCTTGGCGTCAGGCCAGCCAATGCGGCGTTGAACGGCAGCTCATACAGCTTTTCGACCCCCAGTTTTGCTAACCGGTGCGCGCGGGCATTGCCGCGCATCAGGCGAAAGGGCGGGGTGTCCGGGGCGAAATATTCTCTGGGATGCGGCTCGAATGTCAGTACGCCCAAAGGTGCACTCGGCGCGGCGCTGCGGGCCAGTTCGATCACAGATTGGTGGCCGATATGAACGCCGTCGAAATTCCCGATCGCCACGCTGGCGCCGCGATCTTGGGGTTCGATGAATTGGAGGTCACGAATGATGCGCATAGCGACTGCCTAGCGGGACAGGCGCGCTTGTTCAAGGGTCTGAGACCCCCGGAAACGCTCAGTCGAATTTGCGCGACGGGGCCAGCACCATGGCTTCGCCGACCAGCACCTTCTTGCCATCCACTGCGCAGTGACAATCGAGCTTGACCCGACGCTTGGCAAAATCAATGTCGATCACCTTGACCTCGGCATAGACCATGTCACCCGGGCGAACAGGAGCGAGAAACTTCAGCGACTGCCCCATGTAAACTGTGCCGTGGCCTGGCAACTGCTCGCCGATCACGGCCGAGATCAGACCCGCGGTCAGCATCCCATGCGCGATGCGCCCCTCGAAGATCGTGTCGCGGGCGTAATCGTCGTCCAGATGTACGGGGTTTCTGTCGGTCGACACCTGAGCGAACATTTCGATATCCTCGTCCGTCACCACTTTGCGAAGGTGACGGGACATGCCCATCTCGATGTCTTCAATACAGATCGTGCCGCGTGGAAGATTATCCAACATGTTGCCCTCACTCGAATTCATCGGGCAACAAAAAAATCAAAGTCACCCCTGTTGGGAAACTTTATTACTTTGCAACTGCAGAAAATCAAGCCTTTTCTGACTACCTAAGGCGGCCGATCGTATAGGTCGGATTTATCTTTTCCTTTTGAATATAATCAGTTAGGGATTCATGATGCGGATGTGCTTCGGTTTTTGTCTCGGCCGCGGCTAGCCCGCCCGAGATGAAAAGAGAATCAATGCCTTCCCCCATTCCACCCAGAATGTCGGTGTGCGGACCGTCTCCGATGACAAGAATGTCCCCATCGGGAATGTCGTGGCCAAGTTTCTGCAACCTGCGGCGGGCAAGATCATAGATCGGCGGATGAGGCTTTCCGAAATATAGGCTTTCGCCACCCATTTCCGTATAAAGCCTGGCTAATGCACCTGCGCACCACTCCCGAACCTCGCCGCGGTCCACCACAATATCGGGATTGGCACAAAGCAGCTTCAGCCCCTTTTGTTTGGCGTACAGGAAATCAGCACGGTTCACGGACGGATCGGCCATGGGATCGAAGGGGCCGCAACAAGCAATGCCCTCTGCCTCGGCCAGCGGCACGCGCTCGATATGAATCGGGTGGTCCAACAACTTCAGCGGTTCAAAGAATCCCGCGTCCCGCTGCCATTCGCCCATGAAATAGACCTTTTCGCCCACTGCGCCCCGGAACATGGCCGACCGGGCCGAATCTCCGCTGGTTGCAATCGTGTCATAGGCGTCGTCTGGGACATTGAATTGCGCCAGCTGGGTGGCGACTCCAGCACGCGGCTTGGGAGAGTTGGTCACCAGGACAACAATGCCGCCTTGCGCGCGATAGGCCTGCAGGGCCGCAACCGCTTCGGGGTAAGCAGTGATGCCATTGTGTACACAGCCCCAAAGATCGACGAACAGGGCCTTATAACGGCTGGAAACCTCGGGCAATGCGTGGATGATCTGCGTCATGATGGACCCCCATTGATCTGCAAAGAGTGTCGTTTGAGCCTAAGACAGTGCGTGTGGTGTTTGGCCAGTAAGGGCAATGCCTAGCAAAAAAGGCGCCCGATCAAGGCGCCTTTGGTGATTTTGGGATCAGACCTTGAGGTTCGGAATGATCTGTTTCTTACGGCTCATGATCCCGGGCAGAACGACCACGTCGCCATCAACCGAGGCGTCAAAGCTTTTCTCGGCCACGGCTTTGACCAGATCGTTGGGAACCAGCAGGGTGGCTTCTTCGTTCAGAATATCGACCACGAACAGCAATACCTGATCGACACCGTCTTCTTTGGCTACGTCGGCCATCGACGCCGCAAGGCTGTCTTTGCGGTCCAGCACGACACCCGGTGCTGTGGTTTCCAGAACCGAAACGCGGAATTTGGTGCCGTCGACTTCGTATTCCTTGCTGTCCATCCGGATCAGCTCGGCGTCCGAGAATGAGGACACATCTGATTTGGCCGCGAACATTTCTGCAGCATAGGCCGAGACGTCCAGACCCAGATCCGCGGCCAGTTTTTCGGCCACAGCGCGGTCATGCGCGGTTGTGGTGGGCGAGCGGAATTCCAACGTGTCCGACAGGATGCAGGTCAGCGCCGCGCCTTTGATGGCATCGGGCATTTTGGCGGCATCGTCGCCGATCATGTCGACCATGATAGTGGCGGTGCAGGCCAGCGGCCGCACGGTGATGTCGATCGGGCCTTTGGTTTCCAGACCGCCGACCAGTTTATGGTGGTCGATAATGGCGCGAATATCGGCGCCGTTGATGCTGGCAGGTAGCTCGGCGGGGTTGTTCGTGTCGACAATAACAACCGGTGCGTCAGCCTCTACGTCTGCGATGATGCGCGGCTTGGGCAGGTCCCAGTGCTGTAGCATAAAGGCTGCTTCAGTGTTGGGTTCGCCCAGCAGGACAGGCTCGGCCTGTTCGCCTTTGATTTCGTTCATGTACCACGACCACAGGATCGGCGAACCAGTGGAATCAGTGTCGGGGGATTTATGTCCAAATACGAGGGTTGTCATTTCAGCGTCCTGAGGAGAGTAGATTTGGGCGCCTTATAGGGTGGTCTGGCACACTTGTCACCCGCCCCTGCGTAAACTGCGACGAAGGGTAAGGCCGGGCCTAGAAAGCGGCACGTTTTAGCGTGTATCCAGCCTGTTCCAACTGGTTCAACAGACCATGGTCATCGCCCAAATGTCCGGCGCCCACAGCAATGACCACCGTTTGGTCCTGAATGGCCAATATGTGCTGCATCCAGTTGTTGTTGCGCCCGACTAGAAGTTGCTGTTCGAAACTGGACCACTCTTCGTCGAAAACCTCTTGCGACAGACCGGATGTTTCAAGCCCCTGTAGTCTGGCAAATTGGATGATCTCTGCGTGCTTTTCTTCCAGATAGGCATTGACCATAGTCGCCAGCTGATCCTCGCTGCTTTCAAAGGCACTGGCCATGCGGATCAGTGATTGCACCTGCTTTTCGATCGGGTGCTGGTCAAACATCGCCATCAGATCGTCAATCTGCTCTAAAGAGTACTGGGGGATGTCATGGGCTTCGGCCATGTCGGTCAGGCGCGCGTCCATTCCATAGCTGGCTTCCGGATTCTCGGTCATGCATGGGGGGACACCCAGCATCATGCTCAGAAACCAGGGGCGCATTTTTGCAGCCATCCAACTGGGGATGCCACGCTCTGCCAGGCCGCTGGACAGGGCGGCCCAGTCTTCTTCCGGCATCAGCTCAATCAGGGTGGGACCTGAGGTGATCAGAACAGGGCTGAGGTCTTTGGCCAGTTCCTGTTCAAATGCAGTCATTTCGTCCTGGGTCACTTCGAAATAGAACGCATCCGCCTGGCTGAGTGTCGGTTCCAGCCTTTCTGTGACGGCGTCCATACGCGGGTCGTTTGTGTGCAGCGTTCCTATCAGATGCAGAACTGTATCGCCTTTTGTCGCGATCCAGTGATTGCCTTCCGGGTACGGGAAGTCGGCCAAAGCCTGCTGCAAATCAGCTTGCGCCTCTGGACTTAGGTCAGACCTCAGGTCGCGCCCCTCGCAGGCCGCTTGGGCCGAGAAAGGTACCAGCAGACAAGCCAAAAAGATCAAAAAACGCATCGTACCATCCTGGTTGGATCAATCCCTATATGGGGTGCGACCTTGCCGGGGCCAAGGCCGGTGTTCAACCTGCCAGGATGGACACTGACCTGATCTGTGTCTGGCATTCCACAGTAATTCGAATAGCATGAGCCACATGGACCGCGAGCAGGATCTCTACCCCCCAATCAAGGCGCTGTTAGAGCGTCAGGGCTATACCGTCAAAGGCGAGGTCGGTGCGGTCGATGTCATGGCTGTTCGTGAGGGTGAAGAGCCTGTGATTGTAGAGTTGAAGTTGCGTTTCTCATTGGCGCTGTTTCACCAGGCAATCACCCGACTGAAGGTTACTGAAAATGTCTATATCTGTGTTCTCAAGCCCCGCGGACGCACGGCCAGGCGGGCGTTGAAGGACAACACGGCGCTATGTCGAAGGTTGGGCCTTGGCCTGATAACTGTTCGGGCGGATGGCGTTGTCGAGGTGCATTGTGACCCTGGGCCCTACGCCCCGCGAAAGGACAAGGCCAAAACAGCGCGGCTGCTGCGCGAGTTTGACAGGCTTGAAGGTGATCCGAACGCAGGCGGTGCCACACGCCACGGCCTCGTCACCGCCTATCGTCAGGATGCTTTGCGCTGTGCGGCGCATCTTGCAGAATGTGGTGCCACAAAAGGGGCAGATGTTGCTAAGGCAACCGGTGTTTCGATTGCGACCCGGCTGATGCGCGAAAACCATTATGGCTGGTTCGACAAAATTGCAAAAGGTGTCTACGCCTTGTCGGAATCCGGACAAGAGGGTCTGAAGCACTGGGCCTATAGCTGGGATCAGCCTGACTGAGTCCCAAGGATAAAAAATTCTTCACGCTTGTTGACTCAGGGAATTCGACCCCCTAGCTATACGCCGTTATCACTCGCAAGGGTCGAGTGCTAACGCCTCACCGCAAGGTGAGGGGAGGATAAATAAACTTTGAGCCCAAGGAGCTGCAAAGATGGCATTGAAACCGCTTCATGACCGCGTGTTGGTTCGCCGTACCGAAAGCGATGAGAAAACCGCTGGTGGTCTGATCATTCCAGACAGCGCAAAAGAAAAGCCCAGCGAAGGCGAAGTTGTTGCGACCGGCGAAGGCGCACGCAAGGACAGCGGCGAGCTGATCGCAATGGCTGTAAAAGCTGGCGACAAGATCCTGTTCGGCAAATGGTCGGGCACTGAGGTTCAGGTCAACGGCGAAGAGCTGCTGATGATGAAAGAAAGCGACATCATGGGGATCATCGAGTAAGCCCACGCGCTTCCTCTGATCTTCATCCCAATACATTTTCTCAAGGAGAAACGACATGGCTGCTAAGGACGTCAAGTTCGACACCGATGCCCGTAACCGCATGCTGGCAGGTGTGAACATCCTGGCCGACGCTGTCAAAGTGACCCTGGGCCCCAAAGGCCGCAACGTGGTTCTGGACAAATCTTTCGGCGCACCGCGCATCACCAAAGACGGTGTTTCGGTTGCCAAGGAAATCGAACTGGAAGACAAGTTCGAAAACATGGGCGCGCAGATGGTGAAAGAAGTCGCCAGCCGCACCAATGACGAGGCCGGCGACGGCACCACCACAGCAACCGTTCTGGCTCAGTCCATCGTCAAAGAAGGTCTGAAGCAGGTTGCAGCGGGCCTGAACCCGATGGACCTGAAGCGCGGCATCGACCTGGCAACTGCCAAGGTTGTTGAAGGCATCAAGAACGCCTCGCGTGAAGTCAAGGACTCGGCTGAAGTTGCTCAGGTTGGCACCATTTCTTCCAACGGTGAAACCGAGATCGGCCAGCAAATCGCAGACGCGATGCAGAAGGTCGGCAACGAAGGTGTTATCACCGTCGAAGAAAACAAAGGCCTGGAAACCCAGACCGATGTTGTCGAAGGCATGCAGTTCGACCGCGGCTACCTGTCGCCTTACTTTGTCACCAACGCTGACAAGATGGTTGCAGACCTCGAAGACTGCATGATCCTGTTGCACGAAAAGAAACTGTCCTCGCTTCAGCCGATGGTTCCGCTGCTCGAGCAAGTGATCCAGTCGCAAAAGCCGCTGCTGATCATTGCAGAAGACGTTGAAGGCGAAGCGCTGGCAACTCTGGTTGTAAACAAACTGCGCGGCGGCCTGAAAATTGCTGCTGTCAAAGCACCGGGCTTCGGCGATCGCCGTAAGGCCATGCTGCAGGACATCGCAATCCTGACCGGCGGTCAGGTCATCAGCGAAGATCTGGGCATGAAGCTTGAGTCCGTGACCATGGACATGCTGGGCACTGCCAAGAAAATCGAAATCACCAAAGACGAAACCACCATCGTCGACGGTGCTGGCGAAAAAGCCGAGATCGAAGCGCGTGTTGCTCAGATCCGCACCCAGATCGAAGAAACCTCGTCGGACTACGACCGTGAAAAGCTGCAAGAGCGCGTTGCCAAACTGGCAGGCGGTGTTGCTGTTATCCGCGTCGGCGGCATGACCGAAGTTGAAGTGAAAGAGCGTAAGGACCGTGTGGACGATGCTCTGAACGCGACCCGCGCTGCTGTTCAAGAAGGCGTTGTCGTGGGCGGTGGTGTTGCTCTGGTTCAGGCCGGTAAAGCACTGGACACTCTGCAAGGCGCAAACGCTGATCAGGACGCAGGCATCAACATCGTTCGTAAGGCAATCGAAGCGCCTCTGCGCCAGATCGCTGAAAACGCAGGTGTCGACGGTGCGGTTGTTGCGGGCAAAGTTCGCGAAAGCGACGATGTGGCATTTGGCTTCAATGCGCAGACTGAAGAATATGGTGACATGTTCGCATTCGGCGTGATTGACCCGGCCAAAGTTGTCCGTACCGCATTGGAAGATGCAGCGTCGGTTGCCGGCTTGCTGATCACTACCGAAGCAATGGTTGCTGACAAGCCGCAGAAAGATGGACCTGCTGGCGGCGGCATGCCCGACATGGGCGGCATGGGCGGCATGATGTAAAACGTCGAATTCGCTTAGACGAATTCTGGCGGCCCCACAGGCGCTTGGCAGTATAGCCAAACTGCCCAGAGGGGAGCTGCAGAGCTAAGGAACGGAGTCGCCTTCGGGCGGCCCCGTTTCGTTTTGGCACGCCGCTTATGACTGAAACTGTGGCTCAAACTGTTCCGAGGTCGACGGTCTAACCGGTCCCTTCAGGAAAGTGAGTACCCAAACCGGTGTGAAACCGGTATCGGGTTGATATGCGACTGTTCCTTCTGACCGCCCTCACCATGTGCGCCTTTGCAGCGAACTCCATTCTGAACCGGATGGCCGTTGAAGGCGGCGATAGCGACCCGGCGGGGTTTGCGGTTATGCGCGTTCTGGCAGGGGCGCTGATGCTGGCGGTGCTGGTTTTGATACGTGGCGGCAGCCTGCCGTTGCGCAGCCCTCGCCGGTTCATTGGCGCTGGCGCCTTGTCGCTTTACATGATCGGGTTCTCGATCGCCTATCTTACACTGGATGCCGGGCTGGGCGCCTTGATCCTATTTGGGATAGTGCAAATCACGATGTTCGTGGCCACTGCCGTGACTGGAAATTCACCGACACGACAGCAACTTCTGGGAGCGGCGATTGCACTGGGTGGCCTCGCCTATGTGCTTTGGCCGTCGGGCACGGTTCAGGTGGATCCGGTCGGAGCCGCCCTGATGTGCGCTGCCGGGATTGGCTGGGCAGCATATTCTCTGGCGGGACGGTCCGAGCCAAATGCGCTTGCCGGGACGGCGGCGAATTTCGTCATTGCCCTTCCGGTGACGGCCGGAGCTTTGCTGCTGTTCGGCGGAGGTTGGCAGATGACGGGCACCGGTTTGTTGCTGTCGGCAATATCCGGGGCGGTCACTTCGGGGCTGGGATATGCGTTGTGGTACCATGTTTTGCCCCAACTGGCACCGACCGTTGCAGCTGTGGTGCAGTTGAGCGTGCCCGTGATTGCTATTCTGGGCGGTGTCCTCTTGCTGAGCGAAACAGCAGAGGCCCGGCTTTTGATTGGCGCAGCGCTGGTGTTGGGCGGCATTGCGCTGGCGGTGCTGCGACGTCAGCGGGGGTAGGGCTTTCATCAGCGGCGCTAAGACATTATCTGGCGCTTATGAAAATTCTGATCGCCCTGCTTATCTTTCTGCTCCCCGCCGCGGCCAGCGCGAAATGCGTGGTCTTGTTGCATGGTCTTGCACGGACCGAGGCCTCTTTCACCGTGATGGAGCAGCTGTTCAAGTCACATGACTATTCGGTTGTGCGCCCGGGCTATCCCTCGACCGAGATCGGTATTCCCGAACTGGCCGAACAAACCATTCCTGATGCCTTTGCGGCTTGTGGCGATGACACTGTCAATGTGGTAGCACATTCGATGGGCGGCATTTTGTTGCGCTATTGGCTCAAGGATCATAGCCCGGAAAACCTGGGTCGTGTCATCATGCTGGGGCCGCCCAATCAGGGCAGCCAACTGGTCGATGAACTTAGCGCGTGGGAGGTGTTCGGCTATCTCAACGGACCTGCGGGCCTTCAACTGGGCACAGGCGCCGAAGGGATCCCGGGTCGTCTACCGCCGGTGGATTTTGAACTAGGTGTTATCGCTGGCGAAAACTCCTTAAACCCGGTATTTTCTTCACTGATTGATGGGCCTGATGACGGTAAGGTTTCCGTTGAAAGCACCAAGGTCGAAGGAATGACTGATCACCTGGTTCTGCCGGTGACCCACACGTTTATGATGAACAATCCGCGGGTCATGGCTCAGGCCCTGCACTTCATCGAATTCGGCCAGTTCGACCCGCAGATCACCTGGCTTGACGGGGTGATGGAAGCTATTGATGAGATCTGCATCGGACAGGATTGCTCGGAACCTGACTCGGAGTCCACGCAATGACCGCATTAAGCCTGACCCTGACCGGTGCAGAGGTTCTTCTGCCCGACGAGGGGCTGACGGATGCCGATCTGTCTATTGCCGATGGCGTGGTTCAGACAGGCCCTGCCGGGCGGCAGATCAACCTGTCAGGATATCTGGTTCTGCCCGGTATTATCGACCTGCATGGTGATGGGTTTGAACGGCACATCGCGCCCCGTCGCGGTGCCATGAAGCAGATGAACGAAGGGATCCTCTCGGTCGAGGCTGAACTGGCGGCCAATGGCATCACCACAGCCGTTCTGGCCCAGTTTTACAGTTGGGAAGGTGGGGTGCGCGGGCCTGAGTTCGCAGGGCAGGTGTTTGATGCCATTGCGGCAGTCAAGGACCACACCGTCACCGATCTGATGCCCCAGCTTCGGTTCGAAACGCATATGCTGGACAATTACGCCGGACTGGCAGAAAAGATTGCGGCTTGGCAGGTGCCCTATGTCGTGTTCAACGACCACCTGCCGCATGACCGTCTGGCTGAGGGGCGTAAGCCCCCGCGTCTGACCGGACAGGCGCTCAAGGCCGGTCGCAATCCCGAGGTGCATTTCGAAATGCTGCTGTCGATGCATGCTCGCCGGGATGAGGTGTATACCGCACTGGATGTACTCTGTACTGCTTTGACAAAGCAGGGCGTCCGGATGGGCAGCCACGATGACGCCACAGCCCAAACTCGCGCCGATTGGCGCGCGCGGGGCGCGCGGATTTCAGAGTTCCCCGAAACGCTGGAAGCCGCCGAGGCCGCCCGCACCGCCGGGGATCACATCATCCTGGGATCGCCCAATGTGGTGCGCGGCGGGTCGCATAAAGGGAATGTTAGCGCGCTGGACCTGATTGCGATGGGGCTGTGCGATGCACTGGCCTCGGATTATCACTATCCCAGCCCGCGCCGGGCAGCCTTGATGCTGGCCAAATCCGGCCTTCTGGACATGGCGGGCGCATGGGCGCTGGTGTCGTCAGGGCCAGCCCGCGTACTTGGGTTGCAAGATCGCGGCACGCTCACCCCCGGGCAGCGTGCCGATCTGGTCATTCTGGAGGCAGATACAAACCGTGTCGCGGCAACGCTGGCTGCCGGGCGCGTCAGCTATATGGCCGGGGATATCGCCGCGCGGTTTGTCGGCTGATTTACCGCGTGATGCGGTTAAAATGACCCATCTTGCGGCCTGCCTTCACCTCGGCCTTGCCATAAAGATGCAGCGCAACATCACGTTCGGTCGCGAGTTCAGGTACGCGGTCCATATCGTCGCCGATCAGGTTCTCCATCACCACGTCTGAATGACGCTGCCCGTCGCCCAGAGGCCAGCCTGCCACGGCACGGATATGTTGCTCGAATTGATCCACCGCGCAGCCATTCTGTGTCCAATGGCCCGAGTTATGCACGCGCGGTGCGATCTCGTTCACGATCAGACCCTGCGGGGTCACGAACAACTCGACCCCCATGACGCCGACATAGTCCAAGGCGTTCAGGATATTTGCCGCCAACAGGATCGCATCTGTGCGCTTTGCTGCGGGCAGGCGGGCAGGGACGGAGGTGGTATGCAAAATGCCATCGCGATGCACGTTCTCACCGGGGTCGAAACAGGCGACCTGACCATCCAATCCGCGCGCGGCAATGATCGAAACCTCATGGCTGAAATCGACAAAGCCTTCCAGGATCGCAGGCGCACCCGCCATGTCTGCCAGAGCAGTTTCAGCGTCATCGGGGCTGAGTAGCCGGGCCTGTCCCTTGCCGTCATAGCCAAATCGGCGGGTCTTCAGGATGGCAGGGGTGCCGATCTGGTCAATCGCAGCCTTCAGGCTGTCCAGATCCGTGATATCGGCGAAGGGTGCGGTATTCAGGCCCTGACCTTGCAAGAAAGCCTTTTCGTTCAGTCGATCCTGACTGACCCGCAGCGCCTCGCGCCCCGGGCGGATGGGGCGGTGGACTTCCAGAATGTCCAGTGCTTCGGTGGGGATGTTCTCGAACTCATAGGTGATGACATCGACTGCTTCGGCAAAGGCCTTGAGGGCCTCGGCATCATCATAAGAGGCGGTGGTCACACGATCCGCCACATGACCCGCAGGCGGGGTCGCACCGGGTTCATAAATATGCGACACAAAACCCAGCCGGGCTGCAGCAACGGACAGCATACGGCCCAGTTGACCGCCGCCCAAAATCCCGATTGTCGCGCCGGGGGCAAGCATTTCCACCATTCTCAACTCTCCAAACGTTTGCCAATAGCGCCAAGTGCTCCGTGCAATGCCTTGTGCGCGCCCTGATCTTGCAGGGTCTGTGTCATTTGCAGGCTCAGCGTGCCGTCAGTGGCCAGCGCATCGCGTTCGGCCTCTAGGCGGCCTGCGGCCTTCTTATCCATCGCGTGCAGAAAGCCCGATACCAACTGGGTGGTGTAGAATTCGGCCCCGGCTGCGTCTCCGGTTGTGTCTCCCAGCCAAGTTGCTCCGGTCGCCATCAGGTCCAGAAGGCCGGGAACCATGGCGCAAATGGCGAAATGGGCGTTCAGTGCCGCCTCATCTGCGACCTTGATCACCGGGTTTTCCGGTGCGAACAAATCGGCCAGCAGTTGATCGTTGCCGAAAGCGACAAGCGGGCAACCACCGGCTTCCAAAAATCCCAGCGGAATGGTTTGCACGATTGCCGGCGCCGGAGAACAGAGCTCGGTTAGTTCATCTTTCGAGACTGATGCCATGACCGAGACGATCTGATTGTCGGATCGAAACGTTAAGGCGGCCAGAACGTCCGCAGCGATATGTGGGCGCAGGCACAGGAACACGATCTCGGATGCATCTATCACGGCCTGTGGCGTCGTGACAGACACACCCAGTTCAGCCTTTAGCGCGGCTGAAACCTGGTCATTGCGTTCTGTCACGGAGATCTCGTGCCCTTTACGGGCCAAAAAACGCACCATCGGGGCCGCAATATGGCCCGTGCCGATGAATCCGATCCGGCTCATCCCTCGGGTTCTTCGGGGATTGAGGCCGATAGCGCGTCGCGCCAGGCATCCAGCCGGTCGGCCAGAGCGTTATCCTGCAGCGCCAGAATGCCAGCGGCCATCAATCCCGCATTGGCACCGCCTGCCGACCCGATCGCCATAGTCGCAACCGGGAACCCTTTGGGCATCTGAACAATGGAATAGAGCGAATCGACGCCAGACAGTGCCCGCGTCTGCACCGGAACGCCGATCACAGGAACGCGTGTTTTCGAGGCCATCATACCCGGTAAATGCGCGGCCCCGCCGGCCCCTGCAATGATCACCTGCAATCCGCGCGAGACAGCAGTCTTGCCATAGTCCCACAAGCGATCTGGGGTGCGGTGCGCTGAAACGATGCGTTTTTCATAGGCCACGCCCAACTCATCCAGAATATCTGCGGCTTCTTTCATCGTGGACCAGTCTGACTGGCTTCCCATGATGATCCCCACTTTAACGTCGCTCATCCGCTTGCGTCCCTGCCTTCCGAAAGAGCGCGAACTATAGCCAAATCCGCCTTTGTGGCAATGCGGTTCAGATGTCTCAGGCGATGATATCCGGGGTCAGGCGGTCTTCGATCAGGCGAATGATGTCTTTCAGGCGCAGTTTCTGCTTTTTCAACCGTTTGATCGTCAGTTGATCCGAGGTGCCAGTGGCCTGAAGCGCCTCGATTGCTTCGTCAAGATCACGGTGTTGACGGCGGAAAACTTCCAGCTCTACCCGCAGAACCTCATCAGTTTTCATCGAAAGATCGGTGGGCGCGTTCATTGGCGACTCAGAGTTGTTGTGGTGCTTGTCACACAAGATAGTGTGTCAGGCTTGATCCGGCCAGACCTTGTGGACATCGCTGTATATTCCCATATTCTATTATACGCGGTTGCCAGAATGGGGCCGCACAACACGTCGCTTTGGCAATAAAGGACGAAAATACGTGTCTAAACTTACTCTGGGCTCATACCCGCATCTTTTGGGGTTCGAGCAGTTGGAACGCCTTCTGGAGCGGTCTGCAAAGGCCGGAAATGAGGGGTATCCGCCCTATAATATTGAACAGACCTCGAATTTTTCCTACCGCATTACCCTGGCTGTGGCTGGGTTTGCAGAAGAGGACCTGTCGATTACCATCGAAGATCGACAGTTGGTGATCCGGGGACGTCAGCGCGACGACAGCGAAGGACGTATCTTTCTACACCGTGGGATCGCGGCACGTCAGTTTCAGCGCATGTTCGTGTTGGCCGATGGGGTCGAGGTTGGCGAAGCGATCATTGAAAATGGTCTGCTGCATGTGGATCTGACCCGCGCCGTGCCCGAAACCGTGGTGCAAACGATCAACATAAGGAAGGGGTAAGAGCAATGAATACACCGTTTGAAATCAACGCCGAAGGCGATCGGATCGTCTATGTCAAAACAGTTGAAGTCGCCGATCTACCTCGGGAAGTTCGCGAACAGGCCGGAGATCTGAGCCTGCTATATGCGGTACACGATGCCGACGGCCAGCAACTGGCACTGGTTGCTGATCGCAAGCTGGCGTTTAACCTGGCGCGCGAGCATGATTTTTCACCGGTGGCCGTGCACTAAAGCGGCCTCCGTACGTTTTCCTCGTGACATCCATGGCCTGTCGGGCGAGACAGTCGAACCTATGATGGTTCGAATATCGGAGTGCACGACACATGAATTGGTTCGACTTTGACTGGGTAGACGCCTTCAGCGATCGCGCCTTTGGTGGCAATGGGTGCGCTGTTGTTCATGGTGGGGCAGCTCTGTCCGAAGACGTCTGCATGGCCTATGTGCGCGAGACGTCCTTGGTTGAATGCACCTTTACTGGCCCGTCCGATGTGGCCGATTTCCGGGTTCGTTATTTTCTGGCCAGTCGCGAAATCCCCTTTGCCGGGCATCCCACGATCGCAACCGTAGCTGCAATGCAGTCCAGAGGAATGCTGCAAGGCAATACCCTGACGCTTGAAACCGGCGCGGGGATCGTTTCGATCTGCATCAGCGGTGATGAAATCGAGATGACGCAGATTGCACCACAATTCGGCGCCTATGTTCCCGCCGAGCTGGTCGCCTCTGCCATCAGCCTGCCCAAAGAGGCGATCATCTCGCCGCCGCAATTTGTTTCTACCGGGCTGCCCTTCTGTGTCACTGTTCTTCGTGATCACGACGCCCTGCGCGCGGCAAAACTGGTCGAAAGGCCTTTGCGCGAGATTGCCGAAAAGGCGGGCTTTTCCGGCTCCGATATGGCCGAACCTTTTCTTGTAACGCTCAAAGGCGCGACCAAAGCAGGCGATACATTCTCGAGATTGCTGTTGGCCCCGCCCAGCCCGCCCGAGGATCCGTTTACCGGATCTGCCACTGGTGCGATGGCGGCGTATCTCTGGAAACATGGGCTGATGCCAAAGGACGTTTTTATTGCCGAGCAAGGCCATGATATGGGGCGCCCCGGTCAGGCGACTGTTACCCGAGCTGGCCCATCGGATGCGATGACAGGCATCAAGGTCGCCGGTCGCGGGCATATCCTTATGCGGGGTCAGGTTAATTTACCAGATGCCGGATGATGACAGAACCTGCAATCGCCATACTGCCCTATGGGCATCGGTTGGGGCCGAAACTGGCCACGGTTCCTTTGTCGGAACTGACTTGGCCCGAAGGTTGCCCGGATCGTCTGATCGGAAAAAAAGTGGGCGATCTTGCGCACACGGACCATCTGATCATGTACCCCAATTCCACCGTACATTTGCGTCTTCGTCGGGGAACACGTGCGCGGATATCTTTGATGATGGGAGAGCCTTCGGCCATCCATGCCAAACATGATCGCATGTTGCGCTATACGTGGCGGCGGTTCTTCCGGGTGCTGACCTTTCATGATGTATTGTTGCAAGGTATCCCAAACGCCGTGTTTCTGCCTTATGGCGTGACGATGGTGCCTGATTGGCGAGAACTTTTGGTCGAGAAATCTAAATCCTGTTCTTTGATCGCCTCGGCCAAACGTGATCTCGAAGGACATCAGCTGCGCCATTCCGTGATCGACTGGGTTCGTGAATCCGGGGCAGATGTCGATATTATGGGGCGTGGCTATACTCCGTTTGACCGAAAGTCTGACGGGCTGGCCCCATATCGCTATTCGGTGGTGATCGAGAATGTGCGGGAGCGAAATTACTTTTCGGAAAAGCTGACAGACGCGATCTTGTGCTCGACTGTGCCGATCTATTGGGGCTGTCCCAATATTGGTGATTTCTTCGACACATCCGGGATGGTCCTGTGCGATTCCGAGGCCGACATTCGGAGTGCGATTCAAGCCGCTTCGGTCGATGACTATGCCGCGCGTCTAGATGCCCTGCGGGCCAGCCAGTCCAAAGCGGCGGAATTTGGTGATTTCGAAGGACGCGCTGTCGCCGCCATTCGGGCAGAACTATAATCCAATAGAAAAAGGCCCCCGGAAACCGAGGGCCTTTTGCTTGATTCTTTGCGCAGGTTACGATCCGGCGATCAAACCCATGCTTTCCAGCTTGAGCAGAACCTGGTGGGCACAGTTGTCTACGTCCACATTCTCGGTCTCGACGCTCAGCTCAGGATTGGCAGGTACGTCGTAGGGATCGGAAATTCCGGTGAATTCCTTGATCTTGCCTTCACGCGCCAGCTTGTACAGGCCCTTGCGGTCGCGGCGTTCGCATTCTTCGATGCTGGTGGCCACGTGAACCTCGCAAAAAGCGCCGAACGCTTCGACATCTTCACGGACGGCGCGGCGGGTCGTGGCGTAGGGTGCGATTGGGGCACAGATAGCGATGCCGCCGTTCTTGGTGATCTCGCTGGCCACATAGCCGATGCGGCGGATGTTCAGGTCGCGGTGCTCTTTCGAGAAGCCCAGTTCCGATGACAGGTTTTTACGAACAATGTCACCATCCAGCAGGGTCACCGGACGACCGCCCATCTCCATCAGCTTTACCATAAGCGCGTTGGCGATGGTCGATTTGCCCGAGCCGGAGAAACCGGTGAAGAATACGGTAAAACCCTGCTGACTGCGCGGCGGTTTGGTCTTGCGCAGTTCGGTCACAACCTCAGGGAAGCTGAACCATTCGGGGATTTCCAGGCCTTCGGCCAGACGGCGGCGCAGTTCTGTGCCGGAGATGTTCAGGATCGTGACGTTGTCTTTGTCGGCGATCTCGTCATTCGGTTCGTATTGAGCGCGTTCCTGCACAAAGACCATGTGCTTGAAATCGACCATTTCGACGCCGATTTCATCCTGGAACTGGCGGAACAAATCCTGTGCGTCGTAGGGGCCATAGAAATCTTCGCCGGCTGAGTTCTTGCCGGGGCCTGCGTGGTCACGGCCGACAATGAAATGCGTGCAGCCGTGGTTGGCGCGGATCAACCCGTGCCACACCGCCTCGCGCGGGCCTGCCATACGCATCGCCAGGTTCAGCAGTGACATCGAAGTTGTCGAGGCCGGGTACTTGTCCAGAACAGCCTCATAGCAACGTACGCGGGTAAAGTGGTCCACGTCGCCCGGCTTGGTCATACCAACAACCGGATGGATCAGCAGGTTGGCCTGCGCCTCTTTGGCGGCGCGGAAGGTCAGTTCCTGATGCGCGCGGTGCAGCGGGTTGCGGGTTTGGAACGCAACAATACGGCGCCAACCCAGCTTGCGGAAATAGGCGCGCAGCTCGTTCGGTGTGTCGCGGCGAGCGCGGAAGTCATAGTGAACGGGCTGTTGGATACCAACAACAGGACCGCCCAAGTAAACCTTGCCCGCAGTGTTGTGCAGGTAGTTGACCGCCGGGTGAGCATCGTCATCTGCGCCAAAGACCTTTTCCGCCTCGCGCGCCTTGTTCGGCGTCCAGCGGTCGGTCACAGTCATGGTGCCCAAAATGACACCTTCTTGGTCGCGCAGTGCAATGTCCTGACCCAGTTTGATGCCCTCAGCGAAGTCTTCGCTGACATCCAACGTGATTGGCATCGGCCAAAGGGTGCCGTCGGCCAGGCGCATGTTTTCGACGACATTGTCGTAATCGGCCTCGCTTAGGAACCCTTTCAGCGGGTTGAACCCGCCATTCATCAGCAGTTCCAGATCACAGATCTGACGAGGGCTCAGGTCCCAGCTTGTCAGGTCGGCAGCTTCTACTTTCAGTTTCTGTGCGGACTCGTACGAAACATAAAGTTCAGAGATCGGCGCCAGATTGCTTAACATCGTCATGGGAATTCTCTTGTCGAAGGATGGATTGGCCAGTGATTCAGGGGCGTTTGCCGGGCATGTGCCCCGGCGGCCGGGTGAAGTCCAGATGGATTTATGAAACAAAGGACGATATGCGCGGTTTTTCTCCGGATTGGAAGGATTTTCCACATTTTGACGCGAAACCCGACGACAATCCCTTGGATAAAGGCCAAATAGACCGGTTTGAATGAGTGTGTTCTCAGGCGGCAATCTTGGGGCTGAGGTCGGATGCACGTTCGACCGGCAGGGCAGAAATTGGCCTTGTTACCCCACGCAACTGGAAGGGGCGCAGATCGTTCTGCCAACCGTCATGCCCCGCTGCCTTCAGCAGATCGCCCGAAACCAAAAGCTCGACACCCAACCCCTTGGTCTCGGCTTCCAATCGGCTGGCGACATTCACGGCGTCGCCGATAATCGTGCGGCTTGCAGTGCCCACGGCGCCGATTTCGCCCAGAACCAGATCGCCCAGATGTAACCCCATTCCAATGCGAATAAGCGGGCTGCCCTCGGTTTCGAGTTGCTCGTTGAACCGTTGCAATGCGCGGCTGACATTGGCTGCAGCTTTCATCCCGGCCCGTGCTGAACTTGCAGCATCGGTGGTTTCAAACACTGCCAGCAGCCCGTCACCCATATACTTGTCGACCACACCCCCATCCGAGGTGATGGCTGGTACGATGGCGTCAAAGAACCGGTTGAGCAGGAAAACGATGTCATAGGGCAACTGCCCGGTGGTCAGTGCCGTGAACCCACGCATGTCCAGAAACAGCACCGCCAGTTTACGTTCCTGCCCCTGACTGGCATGGGCGCGATTGCGACCGCTACCGGGATTGTACATCCGAAAGGCCGTGATTGGCTCGGTCGGGCGGATCTGACAGGCCAGGCGTGCGCCTTCGGGTGCTTTTACGGCAGCCAAGCTGCGGGCCTCGATCTCACTGGGGACGGGGAGCTGATCTGCACCATTCTCGACAATAACGCGACAGGTGGTGCAGCGCCCCTTGCCACCACATAGCGCAGTGTGGGGAATGCCGTTGGCCTGAGAAATCTCAAGCAGAGTCATGCCTTTTTCGGCCACAATTTCGGGGCCTTCCACATATTTGATGCGCACCGAATGCCGGCGTCGCAAAATTTTGCGCACCAGAAACACAAGCAATGTAGCGCCAACCGCCAGCCCGAATGCAAGCAGCGTATCTTGCCTCACACCCATCAGAGCCTGAAATGCCTCGGGCGATGGCCAGTTGTAATGTTCGATATACTGATCGCGCAGAAACGGGTCGGCGAAATCAGCCCAGATGCGTCGGCCCTCTGTCAAAAGACCTGCCAGAGCGAAAGACGGAATGAACACGGCGAGCCCGATCAAATAAGGTAGCGTCCTTTGCCACCAGGATGTCAGGCGCAGCCACATGTGAAGACCGATGCAACTGTGGACCCAAACCACCAGCAAAAGCAGGCTTTGTGTCCAGATTGCATAGCTGGGCCACATTAGCGCGATGATATAACCCATCTCATCATTAACCCCGAAAACTGAATGTGCGTATCGGGTGTGAACAAGGTGCGAGATCAGTTGCAGTGGAATCACAAATCCAAGCACCACCTGTAGCCCCAGACTGAAAGGCATTCGCATGGTTCTGCGCTGAGCTAACGAATACAGCGCCAGCCCAAAATGCACGAGCAAGGCCAGATATAGAATCGCGCTGCCGATGTTATTGCGCGTAATGACATGGCGGCCTTTCTGCATTCCGTGGAGATAATCAGTATGAAACAGTCCCAGACCGATATTGATGAAGTGAAAGAAGGCAAAGATGAACAGGATCAGGCCGCTCATGATCCTCAGCCGGGTAGCCCACCCGCCTTGCCATAGTACGCTTTTCACTCGGTTCACCTGTGTTCGTTTTGCTCGCATCTCAGAGTCTGTAACGGCGCAGAGCGGGGGTCAAGCGAAGCCTCTATGCCCCGGCAACCAGGGATGCGGATCCCCATCCAGGCACACTACCTCTGGCGAGGTGCTAAACAAAACCGCATGACTGAGTTCTGGCCGGGATCGCGAGCTGTATAGCAAGCCATCGGCGCCTTTGGCGCGGGCGTCATCCGAAAATAGCCAGGTGGGTGAGGCGCCTTCTTTTTCGTGGGTATCCTGCCACACGACCGAGGCTTCGCTGCGCCCCCGCAGATCTACCAGCCGAGCGCCGGTGATCCGGCATTTTTGAAGAATGCGTGGTGGATCAGATGGGCAGACATAGCGTTTGATGGCTATTTCGGCACCCTCAGCGCTCAGCGAAGAATAAAGCGCGAATTGGCCCGCATAATGAAAACGCCCCTCTGGCGCCCGTGCTGGGGCCAAAGGGGCGTCTATCTGTGACAGGAACAGAATTCTCCAGATCGGGCCGGAGAATTCGATCACCTGATTAATCCTGCTCGGCCAGGAACCGTTCAGCATCCAGCGCGGCCATACAGCCCATCCCGGCGCTGGTAACGGCTTGACGGTAGATGTGATCTGTCAGGTCTCCGGCAGCAAAGACACCTGGAATGGAGGTTTCTGTGGAGCCCGGTTTGGTGATCACATAGCCGCCCATATGGGTTTCCAGCGAGTCCTTGACCAGCTCATTCGCGGGCGCGTGGCCGATGGCGATGAAAACACCTTTGCAGGGGATTTCGCGAATCTCACCGGTTTTCACATTCTTGACGCGCACGCCTTCGACACCCAAAGGCGCATCGGTTCCGGTGACCTCGTCCAGTTCGTGGAACCACAGGGGCTCGATCTTGTCGTTCTTCATCAGCCGATCCTGCAGAATCTTTTCGGCGCGCAATTCATCGCGGCGATGGATCAAGGTGACCTTGCTGGCAAAGTTGGTCAGAAACAGCGCCTCTTCCACGGCGGTATTGCCGCCGCCGATTACAACGATCTCCTGCCCGCGATAGAAGAACCCGTCGCATGTGGCGCAGGCGGAAACGCCAAAGCCTTTGAACTTCTCTTCCGAGGACAATCCCAGCCATTTCGCCCGCGCGCCAGTGGCCAGAATGACCGCATCGGCGGTGTAGATGGTGCCGCTGTCGCCCTTTGCGGTGAACGGGCGTTTCGAGACATCCAGATCGCTGATGATGTCGCCGATGATCTCGCACCCCATCGCGGCGGCGTGCTCCTGCATCTTGATCATCAGATCAGGCCCCTGGACTTCGGTAAAACCGGGATAGTTCTCGACCTCGGTGGTGGTCGTCAGCTGTCCGCCCGGCTCGATGCCCTGAACCAGGATCGGTTCCAGCATCGCACGGCTGGCATATACGCCCGCAGTATAACCGGCAGGTCCTGATCCGATTATCAGAACCCTGGTGTGTTTTGTTTCGGCCATGATACCCCCGACTCGATCTGCCTGATACGGGCCTGCGGCCCCTTGGCGAATGGATATAGCGACCCCCTTGAGGCGCTTAAAGCCCCTTCGTGCCGTATCGGAGAATCCGTTTCACAACTCGCGCTAGAAAAATACCTGGAAAACCAAAGAATATTGCGCAAACGCGAAACATTATTGCGCATCCCTTGGGTGCTGATATAACAACCGAAAATTCAGGAGCTTTTTATGGTCGCGACACGGCTGGACGAGATTGACCGCAAGATTCTGGCAGAATTGCAGGCAGACGGTCGCATGACCAATGTAGAGCTCGCGAAACGTGTGGGAATTTCCGCGCCTCCGTGCCTGCGGCGCGTGCGCACATTGGAGGACTCGGGCCTTATCCGCGGATACCACGCGGAAGTGAATGCGCGTGAGCTGGGTTTTGAGGTTCAGGTCTTTGCAAGCGTCGGACTGGAAAGCCAAGCCGAAGCCGAACTCAGCGCATTCGAGGAACGCTGCCGCGAGTGGCCACTTGTCCGTGAATGCCACATGTTGAACGGCGAAGTGGATTTTATTCTGAAATGCGTCGCTCCTGATCTCAGCAGCTTTCAGCAGTTTTTAACAGGCGAGTTGCTGACCACGCCAAACGTAGCCAGCGTTAAAACCTCACTTGTGATACGCGGCGCTAAGGACGAGCCCGGTGTACCGTTTGACGTCCTGGAAGAACGAATGAACCGGACGGCGTAAAGCGCATCCTTTTGTGACGGCTGGTGCACGGCGGCAGAATCGCCGTGACAACCAGAAACAAAACCCAACTAATTAAAATCTGCATAAAGCCCCCACTTTGCAGTACTGGTTAAAACTCAGGCAGTGATTGCGTCCACCTCTCCATCTCCGGCACGCGGTAACTGCAGCGGGCCAAAGTCATTCAGCGATTCGACATGCTCGAACAAGTTCAAATAGATTGAGCGAAGCGAATGGCTGATCATCCGAACCGCATTTACGCCTGGATGATATGATTCAAACTGTAATCCGTCTACCTTGATAACCGAATGGCGTTTCAGACAGATGTGAAACAATTCGATTGGGGTAGGCGGTAGCATCTCGATGACGCCCATCCCGTCTTGGAACTCGTGTGCGGGCGTCAAAACAGGAGATCCGCCATACAAGTGCCGCAGATGTGCTGGGGTGCCTAACAGGCGCGCAGCCGGACCGACAGTCACGCCTGACATCGGTTTTTGCATTCCGAAGGTATCCGCCATGATGCGTGTCAGCGGGCGCGTGCGACCACGCGAGTCTTCGCGCCCGGGGATCAAAGTAACCGAGCCCTTCCAGACCACGGTTTCCGAAGTTCCATTCTGGGTCAAAACCGTATCGCCAGGTAAAAGATCTTCGATCGCTATCGGCCCGTTTTCGGTTTCGACAAGCGAACCCCGCGTAAAGGCACAAAACGCATCCTCGAACATGGGCAGCGCTGGCGCGATGTGGCGGGTTTGGGATACCTCGCCATTGCTCAACAATGAACTGACCTCATAGCGCCGCAGCTGCGCTTTTTGTTTTGTTGTATTTCTTGGAATCTCGCGCAGCATTGTCGACGTATCGACGGCGTTTCTGGCGGCGCGGGCCAAAGAATGTGGAATAGTCATACTAATTCCGTCCCCTCAAACATCCGCTCAGGAAGGCTGAACCCCCGTACAGGCCCGCCTGATCGGTTTTCTTTGTCTTGAATGCTATGGCGACTTCGAGACGTCGGCTGTAACGGCCGCGCGGTGCGATGGAATTTCGCAAACTCTTGGTCAACACATTGACCCCCCAGACAAACTCACAACTCGCAGACGAAAATTGTCTACGCACACAAACCCCTAAACACATTCACAGAAAGCGTCTGTGAAGCGCCACACACCGGATCGGAGCACCCCCGCTGTGTGTCTTGACCCTCAAAGCCGGCAGAATGGCTTTGGTAGGCCTGTCTAATCAGCGTCGCGAAGCCAAACGGCGCGCCACACTGGCAGAACGGCTGGAAACCCGCTTCCACGGCATCTCCAGTTTTTGCTCTCTGGACGCTTTCAGAACAGCGCTGAGAAAGCGGGATCTTTGTTTCATCCTGTTGTCCTACTCGTTCAAGGCTTAGTGCCTAACGACCCAATCTGAGCCTAACGTGTCGCCATATTGAGGCGGCCATAAGGCTGACGCGGGTTGAATCTGGGACAAAAGAAAGTTGGTTGTTTCCTTTTCTTAATCTAGCCGCGCTCACATTCGGAAATATGCAGATAACCATCTGAGAGAGGGCAATAAAACCTAATTTTGGCGACTCATATAGACACAACAAATGTGGCGAAAAAGCGGCGATTTCGCCACAATCAGGACGCGCGTCACAGTTTGATTGCGGAAATCAGGCGGCCGTAGTCGGCTTCTTTTGCATGAACCGATCGGCGGTACGAATAGAATCTGTTCGGGTCCGAATAGGTGCAATGACGAATCCACTCTGCATGCCCGACACCAGCCTGACGTAACCGGTGCAGCCCATAGGACGGGAGGTCAAATTGCATCCGATCACCCGTTCCATTTGCGAAGAATCGCAGGTTTTCTGATGATTCAGTGGCAAATTCTTCTAGGAACTCGGGTCCGACCTCATACACAGTTTGAGAGATTGTGGGCCCTATGACAGCCACTGTATTCTCGCGCCGTGCTCCTAGCGCCTCCATGGAGTCCAACGTGGCCTCAAGCACACCGTCTAGCGCGCCGCGCCAACCCGCATGTGCAGCTCCTATCACTTTTGCGTGGGTGTCGGCAAAAAGAACAGGTTGGCAATCCGCCGTGAGGATGGTCAGCGCCAGCCCGGGATAGGCCGTAACCAACGCGTCTGCTTTAGGCTTTTCCCCGTCGATTGGACCATCAACAGTTATGACCGTCGGTGAATGCACCTGATGCACCCCGATAAGGGATCCGGGATCGACCTCCATCGCATCCGCTACGCGGTTACGGTTTATCGCGACAGCCTCGGTCTGGTCAGATGATCCATGACCGCAGTTGAGCCCTGCAAATATCCCGGATGAGGCCCCGCCTCGGCGGCAGAAAAAACCATGGCGTACGGATGACAAGAGATCCGAAGTCAGAATTTCCAGCGTCATGATTCCAGTCCCGGTGGTAATGCGGCATAAGATGGGTACAGGCCCAGTACTTTGAACAGGTTTCCCATTTCCTCTGGGTGCGTCAACCGGCGATGTGCGGCTATCAACGCCTCAAGCTTGGACCCGCTGAGTGGTTTCGCCAATGCTTGCGCCCGCGCAGTGATGCCCAGCCGTTCCAGAAAAACGCCTTGGGGTGTCAGGCGCGAATGGGCGCAGCCCGCAGCTCGCGCTGCGCTCGCCAGAGGTTCGAAGTCCACATGGGCGGTCAGATCAGCTTGTCCGGGGCTGGAAAGCGGGTCTATCGGCTTGTGGGCATGTAGCGCCTGAAAAGTATCCCCAAGCGAATGCCAGTCGCCATAATCCAGGATCAGTCCGGCCCCGCCATGTGTCGCGATCCGTCCGGCGATCACAGTGATGATCGGTATGGCCGAAGGGCAAAGCTCGACCAGATCCCCATCCTGCGTGTCCTCAAGCCGGTTCTTCAAAGCGATCTGTGGCGACCGCGGCCCCAGGCCAAAAGCCAGTGATTCGTCCTTCATCCCGATCAAACGTTCCCGCCAATCGCTGTCATCGCGGATGAATTGGCGAATGGGCAGAGCGTCAAAGAACTCGTTTGCCACCAGCAAAAGCGGGGAATCGGGTAGATCGGTGACCGATGTAATCCAGCGTGGAGCATAGGCATCCAGCGTCTTTGCCTGAATGGTGCGCAGGGTTGGTGAGGCCTCAAGCAGAACAATATCTGCCGCCGCGTGAAAGCCATCCACGCCCTGTGTTGCACGCAGTATGTCAGCCATCAGCGTTCCGCGCCCGGGACCCAGCTCCGCTAGCGTGAAACGGCCCGGACGCCCCTGGTCAATCCAGCATTGCGCAAGGCTGAGCCCGATCAGTTCGCCAAACATCTGGCTGATTTCCGGGGCGGTGATGAAATCGCCCTGCGGGCCAAGGGGATCGCGGGTGGTGTAATATCCCAGTGTCGGGTGCAGCAGGCATTCGGTCATATAGTCGGCTACACTCATCGGGCCGTCTTGTGCGATACGAGCCTGTAAGAGGTTGGCGAGGGTCATCACTTGGCCTTAACGCGTAAAGCCAGCCAAAGGCCAAGGGCAATCATTGGCAAAGATAGCAACTGGCCCATGGTCAGGCCGTAGCCGCCCATTTGCCAGGCAAGTCCAAGCGGATTTCCGGGTGAAACAAACTGCGCATCGGGCTGCCGGAAAAACTCGACAATGAAACGCGATGCGCCATAGCCGGACAGAAACACTCCCGTGACCAATCCAGGTCTTTGGAAAGCGTGGCGCCGATAGACCAGCCACAAGAGCAAGGCACCCAGCAGCAACCCCTCAAGCGCGGCTTCGTAAAGCTGAGAGGGGTGGCGGGCGCAAAGACCAATAACCTCCGGGCAGTTTTGGGCGGCGGCACCGGGGAATACAAAGGCCCAGGGCAGGTCGCTGGGCCTTCCCCACAGTTCGGCGTTGATGAAATTCGCGACACGACCCAATAACAGCCCAGGCGGCACGGTATGCGCGATCAGATCAGCAAGCGGCAAAATCGAAATTTGGTGACGTCTTGCATAGATATATGAGGCCACGACGACGCCTAGCAATCCACCGTGGAAGGCCATGCCGCCCTGCCAGACCATCAGAATTTCGATCGGGTTCGAAAGGTAATAAGTTGGTTGATAAAACAGCACGAACCCAAGTCGCCCGCCCAGAATCACGCCCAGGATGATCCAGGTGATCAGATCCTCAAGCTGGGCGGGTTGCATAGGTGGCGCCTTGTCGGGCCACAGGGCGGGGCGCTTTAGGGCGATCACCCCCAGGCGCCATGCAATCACAATCCCGGCGATATAGGCGAGGGCGTACCATCTAAGTGCGAACTCCATCCCGAACAGCGAGATCGAGAAAAGTTCGGGCGACAGATCGGGGAAATTCAGAACAGCCTGCATGTGCGTCTCATTGCCCGGGCTTTGAGGGTTAAGTCAACCTTGAGCCTGCGCCAATCATTCCCCATATAGAGACCAACCGCCAAATCGGAGGATAACCATGCAAACCCGCAACAAGATTCTGGATGATGTTTCCCAACTCATGACCAACGCCATGGGTGTTGCCCAAGGCGCAAAGGACGAGGCGGAGAACGCCATGAAGTCGATGATCGACCGTTGGCTGGCTGATCGCGATTTCGTCACACGCGAAGAATTCGACGCTGTCCGTGCCATGGCTCAGAAAGCGCGCGAGGAAAACACAGCGCTCGAGGCGCGCATTGCAGCGTTGGAAGCCAAGCTGGGCGAATAATCCCCCGCGAAATTTTCGAAAAAAGACAAACGCCGCGCAATCCGGTTCTGGGTTGTGCGGTGTTGTGCATCATGCCGTCTTGCGGGAATTAATCAAGACAAAGCTGCATCTGATGCCAATATTTTGATCCCCGTTGCCAGCTATCCACAACTTATTGCTGTTATCCCCAAAAATGGGGGTTGTCAGGCCACCACCCACAGCGCACCATATTTAGTACAGGCCTATGGGGGAAGCCCGGCTTGTAGAGCAGGCAACTAGCGCTGGGGCGCTGCCAGCCCCGAAGTGCTAGAAATTAGTGAGGTGGCATTATGGCCCTTTCCGAGCAGTTTCTTGAAGAAGACCTTCATCCAATCGACATTGTTGAACATCTTGCCGAACATCACGATTGGGACTTTGATCGGATCGGGGATGATCAGATCGCAATGGCTGTCGAAGGACAGTGGCGCACCTACTCGATTACGCTAGCCTGGTCGAATTATGACGAAACGCTGCGTATGGTGTGCTCGTTCGAGATGGAGCCACCTGAGGCGCGCGAGGCCGAGCTTTATGAACTGCTGAACAAGATGAACGATCAGTGCTGGGCCGGGGCCTTCACATACTGGGCCAATCAGAAGCTGATGGTTTACCGCTACGGTCTGGTTCTTGCGGGTGGTCAGATGGCCAGCCCGGAACAGATTGATACGATGATCACTGCAGCGGTCCTGAGCGCCGAGCGTTATTATCCCGCGATCCAACTGGTCACATGGGGCAACCGTACCCCGGAAGACGCGATGCAAGTCGCCATTGCAGAGGCCTACGGCCGCGCGTAAAGCTTTGCCCCGAGCCAAATAAGCGGAGGGGCAATCATGGACATGTCACGCGTCGCCGAACAGGGGCTGGTGCTTTTGGGATGCGGAAAGATGGGATCGGCCATGCTTGCCGGGTGGTTAGAGCATGGCCTTCCTGCCTCGTCAGTCTGGGTGATTGATCCTTTCCCGTCGGATTGGCTGAAATCGTCGGGCGTCAACATCAATACCCCGCTACCCGAAGCGCCTGCGGTAGTGCTGGTCGCGGTAAAGCCACAGATGATGGGCGATGCACTGCCCGCAATTACAGCCCTGGGCGGTGGGCGCAGCCTGTTCGTGTCGGTGGCGGCGGGCACCTCGATCTCAACATTCGAAGAGGTGTTGGGCCAGAAAACACCAATCGTGCGTGCCATGCCGAACACCCCGGCGGCGATCCGACAGGGAATCACGGCGTTGATTGGAAATTCTGCTGTTTCGGATGCGGATCTGGCCCTAGCCGAAAACCTGCTATCTGCGGTCGGTGAGACGGTCAGATTGCAGGATGAGGCGCAGATTGATGCCGTTACCGGGCTGAGCGGGTCCGGCCCTGCCTATGTATTCCACCTTATAGAAACGCTCGCTGCTGCGGGTCAGGCTCAGGGCCTGCCACATGATTTGGCGATGAGGCTGGCCAAGTCCACGGTCGCCGGGGCAGGGGCCTTGGCCATGGCGTCTGACGAGGACCCTTCGCAACTGCGCGTCAATGTCACTTCGCCTAATGGAACCACGCAGGCCGCGCTTGAGGTCCTGATGCACGACGAATTCGGTTTTCCCGACCTGCTGCACCGCGCTGTTAAAGCCGCAACTGATCGGTCCAAGGAGCTGTCTCGTGAGTGAAATTACATTCGACGATTTTCTCAAGGTCGACATTCGCGTCGGCGAGGTTATCCGCGCCGAGCCCTTCCCCGAAGCGCGCAAGCCAGCGATCAAGATGTGGATCGATTTTGGACGAGATATCGGCGAGCGGAAAACCTCGGCCCAGATCACTGCGCATTATGATCCCGCCTCATTGGTGGGCAAGCAGGTGATGGCGGTGGTAAATTTCCCTCCGCGCCAGATCGGCAAGTTCCTGTCCGAAGTGCTTGTTTTAGGATTGCCCGATGAGACTGGTGAGATCGTCCTGATCGGGCCGGATGGCAAGGTTCCAACCGGTGGGCGGATGCACTGATGCGTGTGTTCATTGCCCGACCGATGACCGCCTCTGTCGCAGCACGTGCACGCGCAGAGTTTGACGCAGAGATGCGCAGTGAAACCTTGCCGATGTCACTCAAGGAAATGGGGCATGCGCTGTCCGAATTCGATGTGGTGGTGCCGACCTTGGGCGACCTGTTTTCTGCCCAGATCTTTGCTGAGGTGCCGGAACCGCGGTGCAAACTGCTGGCAAACTTTGGGGTTGGGTATAATCACATAGATGTGGAGGCGGCCCGTCAGGCCGGAATCGCGGTGACCAATACGCCGGGCGCTGTCACAGATGCGACTGCCGATATTGCCATGACATTGCTGCTGTCCACGGCCCGCCGCGCCGGAGAAGGCGAACGGCTGGTACGTTCAAACCTTTGGCAGGGCTGGCACCCGACACAGATGTTGGGCCATCACGTGACCGGCAAACGGGTCGGCATTGTGGGCATGGGGCGCATTGGGCAAGCCATCGCGCGACGTTGCCACTATGGGTTTGGTATGCACGTCGCCTATCAATCGCGCAGTCCAAAGGAGTTAGAGTTTCCGGCGGATTATGTCTCAGACCTCAAAGCTTTGGCTGCCGGTGTCGATTTCCTGATCCTGGCTGTGCCGGGCGGTGCCGAAACCCGGCATCTGATCAATGCGCAGGTGCTGCAGGCGATGAACGCTGCTGCCATCCTGATCAATATTTCTCGGGGAGAGGTATTGGATGAATCGGCCCTGATTTCGGCGTTGCAAGAAAAGCAAATCGCGGGTGCGGGTCTGGATGTCTACGAATTCGAACCCGCAGTGCCGCAAGCTCTGATAGATTTGCAGAACGTGACCCTGTTGCCCCACCTGGGTACCGCGACTGAGGAGGTCCGCAGCGCTATGGGGCACATGGCGCTAGATAATGTTGCGGCCTTTGTTCAGGGGCGCCCGCTGCCGAATCCGGTTTAGGTGCCCACGGCCTCGCGCCAATGCCTGCGGCACAGCGAGACATAGGTTTCGTTGCCACCAATTTGGACCTGAGCACCTTGGGTGATGGGATTTCCATTCTCGTCCTGACGAATCACCATTGTTGCCTTGCGGCCGCATTCGCAGATCGTGCGAACCTCACGCATCTCATCCGCCAGCGCCAGCAAGGCGGCCGATCCGGGAAACAGCCGGCCCTGAAAATCGACCCGCAACCCATAAGCCAGCACCGGCACGTTCAGGTCATCTACGGCGCGGGCCAGTTGCCAGACCTGATCTTCGGTCAGGAACTGGGCTTCGTCGATAAAGACACATGCAATTTTGCCTTGCGCCAGACGGGCTTCGATCATGGCGAAAACATCATCATCGGTGTCAAAAGTATCAGCCTCGGATGATATCCCAATCCGCGAGGCAATTTTCCCAGCACCGGCGCGCCCATCCAATGCAGCCGTCATCAGGTAAGTATCCATGCCGCGCTCGCGATAATTATGCGAGGCCTGCAGCAACACGGTCGATTTGCCCGCGTTCATAGTCGAGTAGTTGAAGTAAAGTTTTGCCATGGCTCGGGTCTAATTCGCCAGCCCCGCCTGGGCAAGCCATCTCATGTGGCGAAATGAGCGACGCCGCCGTTGTCCAGTTAGGGGATGAGCTCACGCTCTTTGGGGATGGAGCCCCTGCACTCACAACAGCGACGCCTTCGGCCTATAAGCGGCCTAAACGAAGCGGGGCTAATATGTGCCCCGCTATCACTCGCTACCGGCATTATTGCCGCCACTCACTCACAAAACCCTCGCATATCTGAGGGATAGCCAACATATCGCATTTCAATTATGAATCAGGTATGGGAAATTTCATTTCCCTTTCCCCCGCAATGGCAGATGTAGTGGGGAAGGCAGGTAGCAAAGGTAAAAACATGGCAGATATCGGGGCCTATCTCAAAAAGCACACCGAAGCGTTGGTCAAGGACGTTGGAATTGAGTCCGCGTGCGAGATCACGGGTAAATCCAAAGCCACGCTTGGCCGATATTATTCAGATAATGCAGAGCATGCTGATCGGTTCATGCCGGTTGATGCGGTTGCACGCCTTGAAGCGGTGGCCAACTTTCCGCATGTGACGTCGGCGTTGGCCGACCTCAAGAACATTACGCTGTCATATGATGGCCGCAACACGGACGCTCCTCGCACCGGAGGTGTGAATTCGGATGTCATCGCGTTGAGCCAACGCTTTGCCATGCTTATGACCGAATATCAGTCAGCTATCGAAGACGGTATCATCACGGTCAACGAGGCCAAACGCCTGTTGAAGGAAACCAGCCTGCTGCAGCATGTTCTGATCGAGATGAAGCTGCACCTTGAAGAAGAAAGCGTGAGCTGAGGCAAGGGAAGTTGCGTGTCTTGATCCAGTTTGGTGTGCGTACCGATACTCATGACATGCTAGGTCAAACTTGACCCGATCTGAACGCTCGCATGCTGGGGCTTTTGCCGCTTGCCGCCGGACGGGGTGATGCCAGTGCTGAAACAAGGATCAAACAACCAAGCAGGGTCGAATAAGCCCGGCTTTCTTGTACGAATTTGTGGTTGCGCGGAGTGTTGTCTTAACCGTGGCGTTTCACGATTACCGAACCCACGGAATACCCTGCTCCGAAGGAACAGATAAGGCCGATCTCGCCATCGGTGAAATCGTCCGAGTATTTCGAAAATGCGATGATCGACCCTGCCGAGGACGTGTTCGCATAGTCTTGCAGGATGTTTGGCTGCTCTCCGGGGGCGGGTTCGCGGCCCATGACTTTTTTACCGATGAAATCATTCATCGTTTTGTTCGCTTGATGTAGCCAAAGACGTTTGAGATCGGCGTTGCTGATACCTTCGGCGTCCATATGGTCGGCAATGTGCTTGCTGACCATTGGAAGAACCTCTTTGAACACTTTACGGCCGTTTTGCATGAACTGCATGTCGCGGCGGTCGGTCAATCCCTCTGGCCGAGTGCGACGCAGGAAGCCATTATTGTTTCGGATGTTGTTGGAAAAATCCGTGGCGCAGCTGGTCGACAAAATCTCGAAATGCGGTCCGGTCGCATCCTCGATCCGTTCGATCACGGTGGCCGTTGCCACGTCACCAAAAATAAAGTGGCAATCTCGGTCACGCCATTCCAGGTGGCCCGTGCAAATCTCGGGGTTTACCACAAGCGCACATTTGACCGAACCGGACCTGACCATATCCGCCGCCGCCTGAATGCCGAACGTGGCCGAAGAACAGGCAACGTTCATATCGAATCCGAAGCCTTTGCATCCCAGCGCCTGCTGGATCTCAATCGCGATTGCAGGATAAGCCCGTTCATGGTTCGAAGCCGCGCAGATTACCAGATCAACATCGTCCCCGTTGCGCCCTGCCTGTGCCAGCGCTTTCTTGCAGGCGTCAACGGCCATTTCGGTCATGATGCCAGGTTCATCGTCAGAGCGCTGACGAAACAGCGGGTGCATCACGTCGGGATCCAGAACGCCCGCTTTGTCCATCACATAGCGGTTTTCGATTCCGGAGGCCTTCAGAATGAACTCTTCAGACGAATGCTGCATCGGTTCAACGTCACCAGCGGCAATCGCCTCTGCGTTCTGGGTGTTCATCTTGTCGGCATATGCATTGAAGGCCGAAACGAGCTCGGCATTCGTAATGACATTATCTGG
This sequence comes from Ruegeria sp. YTSA219, assembly GCF_059609985.1. NCBI lineage: Bacteria > Pseudomonadati > Pseudomonadota > Alphaproteobacteria > Rhodobacterales > Roseobacteraceae > Ruegeria > Ruegeria sp. YTSA219. Next base: position 165,057 of record NZ_JBXWMT010000006.1, on the reverse strand, counting down.
CGTGAAAACACCCGAGCCGGTGATTGCTGGCGTATACATGTTGGGTCCTGGATTTCTGGATTCACCTAAAATGCCGTTATGATTGGTATTGTTCAAGAGAGATTGACCCGAGGGAATGTTAAGCTTGGTTGGAAATTGAGCTTCAGTTCTTGAATAGTTCGTTTTTCGAAGTATATACGCGTCAAATTCTGCAAGGAATCATCCCATGGCCCATGATCATAACACTCTGTTGCATCGCTTAAGCCCCGAGATGCAGGCGATGATGGGTGTGTATGCGCTCTATTGGAAGCTCGAGGAGAGCTTCGATGCCATCGAAATAGAGCTGAGCCATCAGGAATGCCATATGGTGATCAAATTGGATCAGCCCAGGCGCATGGGCGTTTTAGCGGCTGACATGCTGTCAGTTCCTTCGACAATCACGTCGACCGCCGATGCCTTGGAAAAAGCGGGCTATCTGAGGCGCGAACGCGACCCTGAGGACCGCCGGGCATGGCTTTTGGTTTTGACCGAAAAAGGCACAGAAACACGCCAGATGCTTGTGGCCCAAGCGGGCGCCCTGTTTCAGCGCGCGTCCGGACTGACCAAAGATGAAACGGCAGAATTCGCAAGACTGGCCCGGAAGATCCGGGAAAACATACTGAAAACTGGAATTCCCGAGGGACTGAAGAAATGAAACTGATCTCTGCTTTGGGCGTGGCCCTGACCATTCTCTCCAGCTCAATCATGGCTGAAGAAGCTGCCAAGCCGGTAAAGCTGATGGTGGTAAAGGAAACCACACCTGGGTTCACACGTCAGTTCTTTGGTCGCGTCGCTGCGCGGCAAACGGTTGATCTGGCCTTTCAGGTGGCTGGACAGATCATTGAAATGCCAGTGGCTGAAGGATTTGTCATCCCCAAGGGTGAGCTGATCGCCGAGCTGGATCGCGAGCCGTTCCAGCGCCGCTATGATCGTGCCGTTCTGCAGAAAGATCAGGCGGATCGGACCCTGGCCCGCCTGTCTCGGCTGCGGGGAACTGCGGCCAGCCAAGTGGCTGTGGACGACTCTGAGACTGCGGCGCAACTGGCTGATATCGCTGTGCGTGACGCGCTATACGACCTGGAACAGGCGACATTGACGGCACCGTTTAACGCGCTGGTGTCCAGCCGGGCGGTCGAGGCCTTTACCACTGTTTCCGCAGGTACCCCGATCGTGCGCATCCATGATATGTCCGAACTTCGGATTGAGGTCGACGTACCCGAAATTTTGTTTCAACGGTCGGGCCAGCAGGATGACATCACCATCACCGCGAAATTTCCGGTGAGCGACGAAGTCTTCCCGCTTCAGATCCGCGAATTCGACGCCGAATCTTCAAGTGTCGGTCAAACCTTCCGCATCCAATTTGGCCTGACACCGCCTGAAGGGCTGCAAATTCTGCCTGGTTCGTCGGCTACTGTGACTGTTCGGGTCAAGGACCAGAAACGGGGGATCTTTGTTCCGCCTACAGCCATTGTGGCCGATGTCGAAGGGGCGCTGGGCGTAATGGTGTTTTCTCCGACCGGGGCTGACCAAGGGACACTGCGCCGCATCCCCGTTACCATCGAGCCCACGGAAACTGGTGATGTCAACGTACTGGGCGGCCTAAGTGACGGGGAAGAAATCGTTGTCGCCGGCGGCGACGTTTTGATTGACGGTCAGGTGGTGCGCCGCTTTACCGGTCTTGCCAACTAAGGGGCGGATTGATGAACATCGCACGCGCATCCATTGATCGCCCTATCTATACATGGCTGGTCATCCTGATCGCCTTGTTCGGCGGCATCTGGGGATTTCTGTCGCTTGGCCGTCTGGAAGATCCAGCCTTCACAATCAAAAACGCCGTCATCGCAACCCAGTATCCGGGGGCAACGGCTGAACAAGTGGCGCTGGAGGTTTCAGAGCCACTGGAATCCGCTATCCAGCAGATGGGCGAGGTCAAGACAATCACATCAGTGAACCAGCCCGGTTTTTCGCTGATCGAGGTCGAGATTAACTCAGCCTATGATGGGACCGAGCTACCGGAGATCTGGACCAAATTGCGCGCCAAGGTCCGTGACGCCTCACGGGAGCTGCCATCGGGGGTGGGTGAACCGCTGGTCAATGACGGGTTTGGCGATGTGTTTGGTTTGTTTTATGCGGTCACGGCCGAGGGCTTCTCGGACGCTGAAAAACATGAGCTTTCCACATTTCTTCGGCGCGAACTACTGACGGTTGACGGTGTCGCGGATGTCGAGGTGATGGGCCTGCCGCAAGAGGCGATCTTTATCGAACCCGACCTGTCTATTTCGGTGAACCAGAACGTGCCTCTGCAGGCGCTTACCGACGCGATTACAAATGCGGACTCGGTAAACTCGTCGGGGTCATTGCGATCAGAAGATGGCCGGACCGCAATATTAACCGCCGAAGGGTCCGATACGGTTTCCGCCATTGCTGGCCTTTCTGTTGGATCGCAGGGCCAGGTTATCAACCTGTTCGATATGTCGAATGTACATCGTGGTCGCCTAACCGATCCTAATGTCATCATCCGGTTCAACGGGACCGAAGCTTTCACTCTGGGTATCGCTGGGCTTTCGACTGATAATATCGTTGAGGTCGGCAAGCGTGCTGACGCGAAATTTGCCGAGTTGGATTCTCAGATCCCCTATGGTGTCGAAATCCTGCCGATTTACCAGCAGCACGTCGTTGTTGAGCGGGCATCGAACGACTTTCTGGTGAACCTCGCGCTGTCGGTCTCTATTGTTGTTGCGGTTTTGGCCTTGTTCATGGGTTGGCGCGCGGCTTTGGTTGTGGGAACAACTCTGTTGCTGACCGTGGTTGGCACGTTGTTGTTCATGGCATTGTTCTCGATCGAGATGGAACGAATTTCGTTGGGCGCTTTGATCATCGCGATGGGTATGTTGGTGGACAACGCCATTGTGGTGGCCGAAGGAATGCAGATTGCAATGCTGCGCGGCAAGAATTCGCGCGATGCGGCGGATGAGGCTGCGGCCAAAACGCAAATCCCGCTGTTGGGAGCAACGGTGATTGGCATCATGGCTTTTGCCGGGATTGGTCTTAGCCCTGATGCGACGGGCGAGTTCTTGTTTTCGCTATTTGCTGTTATCGGGATATCGCTGCTGCTGAGCTGGACCCTGGCGCTGACGGTGACTCCGATGCTTGGGCACTATTTCTTCAAGCAGGGCAAAGAAGGTGAAATTGATGCCTATGGCGGGATCATGTTCCGTGTTTATGGCGCGATCCTAAACTGGGCGCTGCGGTTCCGTTGGATGGTGATTGCAATGCTGGTGGGCATTACCGTGGTCTGTTTCGCAGGATTTGGTTTGGTCAAACAACAGTTCTTTCCAGACTCGAATACGCCGCTGTTTTTCGTGCATTACAACCTGCCGCAGGGCACACCCATTGCGCGCACCGCCGAGGATATGGCTGTTTTCGAAAACTGGCTGGCGGATCGGGACGATGTGGTATCTGTCACGACATTTGTTGGGCAAGGAGCAACTCGTTTTTTGTTGACCTACTCTTCGGAAAAACCGAACCCCAGCTACGGTCACATGATCATCCGGACGGAAACCTTGGATGACATTCCGGCTTTGCGGGCGGATCTCGAGGCGTTTGGCTCGGCGCAGTTCCCCGAAGGCAAGTTCCGCACCAAGCGGCTGGTCTTTGGTCCTGGCGGCGGTGATCCAATTCAGGCCCGTTTCTCGGGAAGCGATCCGGCGGTGCTTCGGCAACTTGCGAATGAGGCTGTGCAGACGATGCGCGCGGCCTCGCCCAATGCGCTGAACGTCTATCACGACTGGCGCGAACAAGGGCTGGCTGTCCAGCCAATTTATGCGACCGAACGGGCGCAGACCGCAGGGGTGTCGCGCGAAGATATCGCGGCGACTCTGCAATTCTCGACCGATGGGATCACTGGTGGTGTGTTCCGCGAACGCGACCGCCTGATTCCGATCATCTTGCGCCGCCCGGTGGACGGGGATTATTCGATCGTGGATCAGGTTGTATTCTCGGACCAGTCGCAGAAATTCGTGCCGATCGAGCAGATGGTCGACAGGTTCGAATATAAGGCACTCAATACGCTGGTTCATCGCCGGGATCGTGTGCTGACCATTACGGTAGGGGCCGACATCCCGCCGGATTTGACAGCTGCGCAGGTTCATTCCGAAGTCCGCACAGCCATCGAAAGCATGGAGCTGCCAGCGGGCTATCGACTGGAATGGGGTGGAGAGTTCGAGAATGCTGGCGATGCAAATAAAAGCCTGGGTCGTCAGTTGCCGTTGAGCCTGTTGATCATGGTTCTGATTTCGGTGCTGATATTCAACGCCATTCGTCAGCCGATCATTATCTGGCTGTTGGTTCCGATGTCGGTAAACGGAGTGGTGATCGGTCTGCTGGGCACGGGTCTGCCGTTCACATTTACGGCGCTACTGGGACTGCTTAGCCTATCGGGAATGCTGATCAAGAATGGTATCGTTTTGGTCGAAGAGATCGATTTGGTACGTGCAACCGGGCAGGGGCTGCGTGAATCGATCATCGAGGCTTCGGTCTCGCGTTTGCGCCCGGTGATGCTGGCCGCAATCACGACGATTTTGGGTATGGCTCCGTTGTTGACGGATGCGTTCTTCAGGTCGATGGCGGTGACCATCATGGGTGGTCTGGCCTTTGCCACGGTCCTTACCATGGTGGCGGCCCCCGTGTTCTACATGGTGTTCTTCCTGCCGGAGGAACGGCGCAAGAAACCACCGCAGCCGGTTGTCTAAATGAAAAACCCCCGGTCATGGACCGGGGGTTTTGCTTTATTCTGGTGTAGTGGGAGAAGGTCAGCCTTGCAGGGACCTGACCTCGACATCACCTTCGGCCTGCGCCTTTATCGCCAACGCGGCAGCGTGGCTGGCGGCGGCGGTGGTGAAATATGGGATCTTGTCATAGAGCGCGATGGACCGGATGGCCTTGCTGTCCTCGACCGCCTGTGCACCTTCGGTGGTATTCATCACCAACTGTACCTGACCATCTTTAAGCATGTCAGCCACGTCGGGGCGACCTTCGTAGACCTTGTTGACCAGATCACAGGCAATACCGTGCTCGGCCAGCCAGCTTTGCGTTCCGCGGGTGGCGACAAGGGCAAAGCCCTGTGCGGCCAGAACCTGTGCGGCCTCAAGCATGGCAGGCGTCTTGTCGGCATCCTTGATCGAAATAAACGCACGTCCCGAGGATGGCAGCACCATTCCCGCACCCATCTGTGCTTTGAGGAAGGCGCGGGGGAAGTCGCGGTCCCAGCCCATGACTTCTCCGGTCGAGCGCATCTCAGGCCCCAGAATAGTGTCGACGCCGGGGAACCGGGCGAAGGGCAGCACCGCCTCTTTCACCGAGAACCACGGCATATCCGGGTCTGCCAGTGTCATCTGGTCGGCGATCTTGGTGTCGTCCACGGTCTTGTAAGCCGGGCGCAACGGGAAATCCGCGAGCTTCTCGCCGGCCATCACACGCGCGGCGATGGAGGCAATGGCGCTGTCCGTGGCTTTGGCCACAAATGGCACGGTGCGTGAGGCGCGCGGGTTGACTTCGATCAGGTAGATATCGTCATCCTTGATCGCAAATTGTACATTCATTAGGCCGACAACGTTCAACGCCTTGGCCAGCTTGAAAGTCTGATCCTTGATCCGGCTAATCACCTCTTTCGACAGCGAGTAGGGCGGCAGCGAACAGGCGCTATCGCCCGAATGCACGCCAGCCTCTTCGATATGCTGCATGATGCCTGCGACATGTACGTCCGTGCCGTCGCACAGGGCGTCGACATCCAGTTCAACCGCGCCCGCCAAATAGCTGTCCAGCAGCACGGGGCTGTCGCCCGAGACCACCACGGCCTCGTTGATATAGCGCCGCAGCTGGTCCATATCGCGCACGATTTCCATCGCGCGGCCACCCAGTACATAGGACGGGCGGATCACTAGCGGAAAGCCGATATCCTCGGCGATTTTCAGCGCCTGCTCGTCGGTCGAGGCAATGCCGTTATTGGGCTGTTTCAGGCCCAGATCGTTGACTAGCGCCTGGAAGCGTTCACGGTCTTCGGCCAGATCGATGGCGTCTGGCGTGGTGCCGAGGATCGGGATGCCTTCCTCTTCCAGCGCATTTGCCAGTTTCAGCGGGGTCTGACCGCCGAACTGCACGATTACTCCGTGCAACGTGCCGTTTTCTTGTTCCTTCGTCAGGATTTCCATCACGTGCTCGAAGGTCAGAGGCTCGAAATACAACCGATCCGAGGTGTCGTAGTCGGTCGACACGGTCTCGGGGTTGCAGTTTATCATGATAGTTTCATAGCCCGCTTCAGTCAGTGCGAAACAGGCGTGACAGCAGCAATAGTCAAACTCGATCCCCTGACCGATCCGGTTCGGGCCGCCGCCAAGGATGACGACCTTTTTGCGATCGCTCGGGCGTGCCTCGCACTCAACATCACCCATCATAGGGGCTTCGTAGGTCGAGTACATATAGGGCGTCTGCGCCTCAAACTCGGCAGCGCAAGTGTCGATGCGTTTGAACACTGCGTTAACACCCAGATTGCGGCGGGCGCGGCGTACATTGCCTTCGTCACGGCCTGTCAGGTTGCCCAAGCGCGCATCGGTAAAGCCAAGCATTTTCAGCCTGCGGATGCCTTCTTCGGTCACCGGCAGGCCGTCTTTGCGCAACTGACGCTCGGCCTCGATGATCTCGCGGATGCGGGCCAGGAACCAAGGGTCAAATTTGGTGACACCAAAAATCTCATCATCGGTCAAACCGTGACGCATGGCCTGCGCGATGGTGCGCAGACGGTCGGGGGTTTGCTTGCTGATCGCTTTGATCACCGCGACTTTGTCACTGACCTCGTCCCAGACACCAACGTTCAGGCCGGGGATTTCCACTTCATCAAAGCCAGTCAGGCCGGATTCCATCGAGGCCAGCGCCTTTTGCATCGATTCGTGGATCGTGCGGCCAATGGACATGGCCTCACCCACCGATTTCATCGCCGTGGTCAGGTAAGGTTCAGAGCCGGGGAACTTTTCGAACGCAAATTTCGGAATTTTTGTCACGACATAGTCGATGGTTGGCTCGAAGGAGGCGGGCGTGACCTTGGTGATGTCATTGTCCAGTTCGTCCAGCGTATAGCCAACAGCCAGTTTGGCCGCGATCTTCGCAATCGGGAACCCGGTCGCCTTGGACGCCAGCGCGGACGAACGCGACACGCGGGGGTTCATCTCGATCACGACCATTCGGCCGTCTTCGGGGTTGATCGCCCATTGTACGTTCGAACCGCCGGTCTCGACCCCAATCTCGCGCAGAACGGCGATGGAGCCGTTGCGCATGATCTGGTATTCTTTGTCGGTCAGTGTCAGGGCAGGGGCCACGGTGATCGAGTCGCCGGTATGCACACCCATCGGGTCGATATTCTCAATGGAACAGACGATGATGGCGTTGTCGGCCGTGTCGCGTACCACCTCCATCTCATACTCTTTCCAACCCAGCAGGCTCTCATCGACGAGGATTTGGTTTACCGGCGAGGCATCCATGCCCGAGCGGCAGAAGTGAATATAATCCTCGCGGTTATAAGCCACACCGCCGCCGGTGCCGCCCATGGTAAAGGCGGGGCGAATGATGGCAGGCAGGCCGATGTCTTCCAGATCGCCCAAGGCAATCTGGACGCCAGCATCAAGATCGGTGGAGCCGTCGTCGCGCTTGGGGGCGGTAACAATGGTGGCCTTGGGGTTTTCGATGCCCAGCCGATCCATCGCTTCGCGGAATAGTTTGCGGTCTTCGGCCATTTCGATGGCGTCGCGGGTCGCACCGATCATCTCGACACCGAACTCGTCCAGTACGCCCATCTCTTCCAGTGCAAGTGAGGTGTTCAGTCCGGTCTGCCCACCCATTGTGGGCAACAAGGCGTCGGGGCGTTCCTTCTCGATGATCTTGGCGACAACTTCGGGCGTGATCGGCTCGATATAAGTGGCATCAGCCAGACCGGGATCGGTCATGATTGTCGCCGGGTTTGAGTTTACCAGAATGACCCGGTATCCTTCTTCGCGCAGGGCTTTACAGGCCTGTGCGCCTGAATAGTCGAATTCGCAGGCCTGACCGATGACAATGGGGCCCGCCCCGATGATCATGATCGACTGGATGTCGGTTCTTCTCGGCATAGCCTGTTTCCTTCGGTTAACTGCGAGTCAGGGCACCGCCCGCGTGCCCAAATTGTTCTGCGTTATAGGGACCGCGCCAAAAGGTTCAAGAGGTATCGGAAACAGGGGCGAAATTGCCGCTTTCCCCTCTTTCCCTTACCGCCGTATTGTCTATACCGCGCAGCACGACAAATGAGGATGCACGTGCGTATTCGTTTTGATCAGGGGCCGGCCGGATCGGGAACTTATTTCGAACGGCCAGACCGGGTGATCCGCGCAGACAAAGCGGAAGACGTGCCACAGGCTTTGGCGGCGCTGGATGAGGCACGCGCGGATGGGGCCTGGCTGGCCGGTTATGCAAGCTATGAGCTTGGATATGCGTTGGAACCCCGCCTGTTGGTCCGGATGCCTACTGACCGCCGCCTGCCACTGCTGTGTTTCGGCGCCTATGATGCGCCAGGCCAGGCCGATCTGCCCGCACCCCTAGGCGGTGTTGCCGAATTCACACCGCGCTGGGACGAGGCAAGATATGCACGCGCCTTTCAGCTGGTCCACGATGCGATCGGGGCCGGGGATATCTATCAGGCCAACCTGACGTTCCCCATTGATCTGACGGTCCAAGGCGACAGCGCCGCGCTTTATGCCGCACTGGCAGCAGGCCAGCCCGTTGGTCACGGGGCGTTGGTGCTGCAGGATGGTCTGCCCGATCTGCTCAGCCGTTCGCCCGAGCTGTTCTTTCGCACCGATGCTGATCGGATGATCGAAACCCGCCCGATGAAGGGCACGCAGCCGCGCAGCGAAGACATGGCCGAGGATGCGCGCCGCCGCGATTTCCTGTCGGTTGACGACAAGAACCGCGCCGAAAACCTCATGATCGTCGACCTTCTGCGCAATGATATCAGCCGCGTCGCTTTGCCGGGGTCGGTGAAGGTGCCCGAGCTGTTCAAGGTCGAAACATATGCAACCGTGCATCAGATGATCTCGCTGGTGCAGGCACAGCTGCATCTTGGGGCAGAACTTTCCGATATCCTAAACGCGTTATTTCCCTGCGGCTCGATCACAGGCGCGCCCAAAATTCGCGCGATGGAGATCTTGACCGATCTCGAACCCTGGCCACGCGATATCTATTGTGGTGCTATCGGTTGGGCCGCGCCAGACGGGCGATCCGAGTTCAACGTGGCTATTCGCACGCTGATGGTCGACGGCAACAAGGCCACGCTGAATGTGGGTGGGGGCGTCGTTTGGGACAGCACTGCCCCATCCGAATATGAGGAAGCGCTATGGAAGGCACGTTTCGCCCACCAGCTGACCCTGACTTCCGTCTGATCGAAACGCTGGCATTCCGGCCAGAGAGCGGGTTTGTGCGTGTTGGAAAACATCTGGCCCGGATGGAGCGTTCGGCACGGGCATTGGGGCTTCCTTTCGATGCAGGGCGCGCGATTGCAACGCTTGACCAAGTTGCGGGTTCAATCTCGTTGCGCTGTCGATTGACGATGGACATCAGTGGCGGGTTTGGCGTGACAACTGGTGCACTGGCGGATAACCCGTCCGTCTGGCGGGTCGCAGTTTCCAATACGAGGCTTGCCGCCTCTGATATCTGGTTGCAGCACAAGACGACGCAGCGCGATGTTTATGACCGGGCCCGGGCGGCACTGCCCGAGGGCGTAGATGAGTGGCTGTTTCTGAATGAGCGTGACGAAGTGTGCGAGGGCACCATCACTAACATCTTTCTGGGCATGCCCGATGGTCGTTGCCTGACGCCGCCCTTGTCCTCCGGTTTGCTTCCCGGGATCTTGCGCGAAGACTTGCTGGAAAATAATAAAGTCAGCGAGGCGGTGCTGACCATGACCAACCTGCAAAGCGCGGAAAGGTTCTGGATGGGCAATTCCTTGCGAGGCCTGATCTGGGCAGAATTGGCGGTACTGTGAACAGGCAAACCGATTGGGCTGAAGCCGCAGCATCTTCCCGTTGGTTGCGACTGGAATTCGGTTTGTTCTTCGTCGCCATACCTGTGCTGATCGCCGTACTTTTCCCGCCAAACTGGATGTTTCCATCGCTGTTTACCTTTACGGCCATCGGGATCGTGTTGTTGCATTTCACGCACGGATTTGCTTGGGCTGAATTGCGATATAACTGGCGCAACTGGTCCTGGCCCGAAGTCGCCGGCTTTGCTGTGGGAATGACACTGTTTTGTGTTGCGCTAGTACGACTGACCCGTCCCGAAGCTGCCTTTTTCCTGTTGCACAACCAACCCGAGCTGCTGGCGATGATTTGGGTGTTTTACCCATTCGTTTCCGCCCTGCCGCAAGAGCTGCTGTTCCGGTCGCTGTTCTTTCGTCGTTACCACGCGATCCTGCCCAATGGACGCACAGCTTATCTGCTGAATGCATCGCTCTTCTCGCTTGCGCATTTGATGTATTGGAGCTGGATCGTAGCTCTGATGACATTTGCCGGAGGGTTGCTGTTCACCTGGGCCTATCGCAAACGCGGATCGTTTTTCTATGCGGTTCTGCTGCATGCCATCGCGGGGAACATCATCTTTGCGGTGGGTCTGGGCATCTATTTCTACTCAGGCAACGTGCAAAGGCCGTTTTGACGGTGCGACTTGCCTTGACTTTCCCAGTCTGACGCGGTGTATCGGCCCGACCAATTCTGCGCCCGAAGGGATATGATCCATGCACGCCTATCGCAGCCACACCTGCGCCGCTCTGACCGCCGCCAATGTCGGTGAAACCGTTCGCCTGTCTGGCTGGGTGCATCGGGTCCGAGATCACGGCGGCGTTCTATTCATCGACCTTCGCGATCATTTCGGCGTCACACAGGTTTTGTGCGACGGCGACAGCGCGGCATTCGCCGAACTGGAAAAAGTCCGCTCGGAATGGTGTATCCGTATCGATGGCACAGTCAAAGCGCGCGCCGCCGATCTGGTGAACGCGAAATTGCCCACGGGCGAGATCGAAGTTTACGTGCGCGAGTTGGAAGTACTGGGCGCCGCTGACGAGCTGCCGCTGATGGTGTTCGGCGATCAGGAATACCCTGAGGAAACGCGCCTGCGCTATCGCTATCTGGACCTGCGCCGCGAAGTGATGCAGCAGAATATGACCTTGCGCTCGGACGTTGTTGCCTCGATGCGCCGCCGGATGTGGGATCAGGGCTTCCGCGAGTATCAGACGCCGATTATCACCGCATCGTCGCCTGAAGGCGCGCGTGACTTCCTTGTGCCGTCGCGTTTGCACCCGGGCAAGTTCTACGCGCTGCCGCAGGCCCCACAGCAGTTCAAACAGCTGATCATGGTATCGGGCTTCGACAAGTATTTCCAGATTGCGCCCTGTTTCCGCGACGAAGATCCGCGTGCCGACCGCTCACCCACCGATTTCTACCAGCTTGACCTTGAGATGTCGTTTGTTGAGCAGCAAGACGTATTCGACACGATTCAGCCCGTTCTGACCGGCGTGTTCGAAGAGTTCGGCGGCGGCCGTAAAGTCGATCAGGACTGGCCGCAGATTTCCTACAAGGACGCGGCCCTGTGGTATGGCAGCGACAAGCCCGACCTGCGGAATCCTATTAAAATGCAAGTGGTCTCCGACCACTTCCGCGGGTCTGGCTTCGCGATTTTCGCGAAGCTGTTGGAGCAGGATGGCACCGAAATTCGCGCCATACCAGCGCCCACAGGCGGCAGCCGCAAGTTCTGCGATCGCATGAACGCCTTTGCCCAGAAAGAGGGTCTGCCCGGTATGGGCTATATCTTCTGGCGCGATCAGGGTGAAGGGATGGAGGCCGCTGGTCCACTGGCCAAAAACATTGGCCCTGAACGGACCGAGGCGATCCGCCAGCAGTTGGGTCTGGGCGTCGGAGACGCTGCGTTCTTCCTGGGCGGCAAACCGAAAGCCTTTGAAAAGGTGGCCGGCAGGGCGCGCGATGTGATCGGTGATGAACTGAACCTGACCGAGAAAGACCGCTTTGCCTTTGCCTGGATCGTCGATTTCCCGATCTATGAGCAAGACGAAGAAACCGGTGCGATCGACTTTGAACACAACCCCTTCTCGATGCCGCAGGGCGGGATGGAGGCGCTGAACGGCAATCCTCTGGACGTGCGCGGTTATCAATATGACCTGGCCTGTAACGGATACGAGCTGGTCTCGGGCGCGATCCGGAACCACAAGCCCGAGATCATGCTGAAGGCTTTTGAGCTGGCTGGCTACGGCGCGGATGAGGTGAAATCCCGCTTTGGCGCGCTGTTCAACGCCTTCCACTATGGCGCCCCGCCGCACGGTGGCTGTGCAGCTGGTATCGACCGGATCGTGATGCTTTTGGCCGATGAAGCCAATATCCGCGAAGTCATGATGTTCCCGATGAACCAGCGTGCCGAGGATCTGATGATGCAGGCACCGTCCGACCCGGCCTCGGACCAGCTGATGGAGTTGGGCCTGCGGATTATCCCTCAGGACTGATAGAAAACCCGCCACAGTCGCCTGTGGCGGTTTTTTCTGTTTTCAACCCATTCCCAATTCGCTGTTAGCGGGTTTACAGGAAATGGTCCTTTTTCCTCTCGCGGCTGTTCCGAATGTCACGCGCGCTGACGCGTGTCTGTCTGTATGCCCACAAACAAAGGAGCGATGCGGTAATTAGATATGCGGTTGTCACTTCAGATAGCCTCGCGCTGTTCCAGACGGGCCTGCACTATTCCCGCAACCTGGGCTGTCAGAGCGGTGATGGGCATACCTGCGGCGCGTGAGGCTGCCAACTGCTGGGCGGCTTCGGCCAGAACCGTATCTTCCGCATCACGGGCAACGCCGCGCAGGAATTGGGCCGCATAGTCCAGTGACCGATGGTCATTCGGTCCGGCCAGAACATCTGCGATATGTGCCATGTCGTCCTGATAGGCCATAGGATCGGGGCATATCACCTCATCCTGAACGGCGTGGAGTGTGCAGGGGCGGCGGTCTTCAGGTAGAAAATTCAGAATAGACGACTGGAAATAGGACAGTGAGTTAAGCGGTTTGGCAAGAAACCCGTCCGCGCCAACCTCTGTCGCAAGGGTTTCTGAATTGTCGTCGCCTGACATGCCCAGGATCGCTCCGATCCGGGGCGTAGTCATGGCCAATTCGGCAATCAGATCAGCACCAGAGCCATCTGGCAGCCCCATATCCACCAAGATCACCGAAGGTCGATAGATCTGAAGATGGCGCCGGGCGGACTTCAGGCAATCGGCCCGCCTGATCCGCGCACCCGAATGCAAACACATTAACCGGATAGCGTCGCAGGCATAGCGGCTGTCTTCAACAACCAAAATGGTTTGTCCCAGCAGCGGCCGCGTGGCCGTTGGCTGTGCGGGTGCGGTGAAGGGGCTCGAATCGTCCATGGCAGAACTCCTATTCAGCAGATGCTTCACGCTAGGAACTTCTGGCTAACACGGGGTTAACGGCAATTTGGCGCACTTGTCCTTTGCCTGATCTGTCCCCATAACCGCTGCAACTCAGAAGGTAGGAGAGTTCCATGATTGGCCGCTTAAACCACGTTGCCATTGCCGTCCCTGATCTTATGGCGGCGTCTGAACAGTACCGCAGCGCTTTAGGTGCCAAGGTTGGCACGCCGCAGGATGAACCTGATCACGGCGTTACTGTGGTGTTCATTGAATTGCCCAACACCAAGATCGAGTTGCTTTATCCTTTGGGCGATGACAGCCCGATCAACGGTTTTCTAGAGAAGAACCCCGCCGGCGGAATCCATCATGTCTGCTATGAGGTGGAGGATATCATTGCCGCGCGTGATCACCTGAAAGAAACCGGCGCCCGGGTGCTGGGTAGCGGTGAACCCAAGATCGGCGCGCACGGGAAACCGGTTCTTTTCCTGCATCCCAAAGATTTCAACGGCTGTCTGGTCGAGTTGGAACAAGTATAAACACCGGAGGTGTACACATGACGATCACTGCAGGACTGGTTCTGTTTGCCGTCATCTGGTTCATGACGCTTTTGGTGATTCTGCCGATCCGCATCAAGACCCAGGGTGATTTGGGCGAGGTCGTTCCCGGCACCCATTCAGGGGCCCCGGAAGTGCATCACATGAAGAAAAAGCTATGGATCACCACCGGGGTGTCGGTCATGCTCTGGGCTATCATTGCAGGGATTATTATTTCGGGCGTGATTTCGGTACGGGATTTCGATTGGCTAAATCAAATGGAGCCGCGAAACTAGGCGTCAGGGCGTTGGCCCTGACAGCTTATGAAAGATATGCGTGAATGTAGCAGCTCCGATAATCGGGATCACAAGGTTCACCAGCGGAATAGACAGTGGGATGGCCATCAATGTGCCCGCAAGCCAAATTGTTGACGAATGTTGTGCCCGCAGTTTTCGCGCGCCCTCACGCCCGATACGGCGCATGGCTGCCAGCGTAAAATACTCACGCCCCAGCAGAAATCCGTTCATCGCCCAAAAGATAAACGGGGCCAGTGGCGTGAAGATCGCATAAAGGATCAGCGCCAGAAGGTTGGCCAGGATCAACACGCCCATAAAGCCAAGCGCGTCAGTGATCGCATCGCCTATCGGGATGCGTGGAACCGCGGGCAGGCTCGGATAATGCCTGTCCTCTACAGCTTGCGCGACATCGTCCAGAAACACAGACGTGATGGCTGAGGCGACGGGAATCATCAGAAACACTGGCAGGATCAGCACCAGGAAAATGCCGGAATAGCTGAGGACGTCATTCAGCCAGGGAACTGCACCAATGAATGGGAGCGATATCTCGTCCCCTGACAGCCGGTTGATCAGCCAAATTGCACCGGCGCAGGCTGCGATCAGCATCAGGATGGTCAGGCCGATACCTCGCAGCAGAACCCCGCGGAATTTCGGGTCTCCGATCTGACCAAGCGCTGAAAAAAAGGCGTTGAGGATGATCATTCTGTGACCCATTCGGTCAGGGCATCAACATCCGGGCGGGGGCGTTCGGGCGGGGTCGAGCCCTCGGTCGCGATATGGATCAGACCGGCAACCCGTTCGTTATCCTGCAATTCAAACGCCTTGCGACAGAATTCCGGATCGTGGGTTTGCCAGCCAGACAACCAATTCGCGCCCCATCCTGCGGTCAAAGCAGCGTTCAGCAAAGCAAGGCAAACAGCCCCGGCAGAATAGGTCTGCTCGATGGCTGGAATCTTTTCCGAAGGCTTCTGAACCTCGATCACAGCGACGGCGAGATGGCCTAAATCGAACTGCCCGCGCGCTTTTTCAATGTCTTGAGGGGATTTGCCAAGCGCCTCACCGCATTCCTGCGTTAGCCCTGACAGGCGCCCCATTGCGCCTTTTTCAAGCACGATGAACCGCCAGGGTTCCAGTTTTCCGTGATCCGGGCTGCGGGCTGCTGCGGTCAGCAGGGGCATCAGCTGCTCACGGTCGGGGGCTGGTTCAATCAACGTTTTGGCTGGGCGCGATCGACGGTTCTGCAGAAACTCAAAAGCGGCCGGATTCTTCAAGGACATATGTTAACTTCCTTTACATAGGCTGTCTGTATCTGGTTGAACGTCTGGCGAGTTTCAAGTGCAATCGGCTGGACCAGTTGGATCAATTTCATTCCCCGCCCAACCGTGCAAGGGTCTTTGTTAACAGAAGGTGCCAATGGGAAAACCGAAACTAAGAAATCTTCCAGACCTGAGCGACCGTGTTGCACCGAATGCTGAGATTGCGGTCAGGGTTACCCCGAAAGCCGCAGCAGACAGGATTTTGGTTCGGGACGGAACGATCAGAATATATATCACTGCACCGCCCGAAAACGGCAGGGCAAATGAAGCCACACGTGAGCTTCTGGCGGTGGCGCTGGGGGTTGCTCCGTCCGCACTGATCCTGAAGCGCGGCCAGACATCGCGCGAGAAAGTCTTTGTGTGTCAGGCCTGATCGGGGGTTTCGCGAATTTGGTAAACACCTTCGGGCAGATCCAGTGCCGCAGCCAGATCACGAACCTGTTCGGGCGAAAGCGTAATCTTCTGAACCTGGTCAGTGCGCGGATCCAGTTGTTCCAGCGTTACGCATTCTGCAAAATTGTTAATAACCACATCCTCGTTCAAAGGCTTTTCGCCTTCGTCCACCAGGGTTATGACCGTCGAGTCGAATTCATGCTCAATCGAAAACATGTGTCCAGCTTGCCGGGCGGAACATTGCAATGCAACCCGTTCTTGGGAAATCGTCCGGTGGCGAACCGCCTTGTGTCGGGCTATGTTCGACGAAAAGGCATGACCGGACCAAAGGAAATAGTATGCGTCGCCTGATCTTGATGATATTTGGTCTGGTTCTGTCGGCCTGTGACACCGGTTCGTTACGCGTTCAGCCGGTAGAGGAATGGCAACAACCTTCAACTGATTTTCAGGTCGATGTGCTGACCTTTCGCGAAATCAGTCAAAGGGTCGGGGATGTGGCGCGCGCAGAGTGCAAGCGGCGCAGTAATGTCAGCAACTGCGATTTTTCGATCGTGGTTGATCTGAACCCTCGCGCACCAGCAAATGCTTTTCAAACCTTGGATGACGACAATCAACCAGTCATAATCTTCACCCGCGCGATGATTCAATCGGTGGAAAACGCCGATGAACTGGCCTTTGTGATGGGGCATGAATCTGCTCATCACATCCTGCGCCATATTCCCCGCCAGTCCGAAAACTCACGGGAAAGTGCCGCGATTTTTGGCGAGCTTGCACGCATAGCGGGGGCAAATGACGCCGATCTTGAACAGGCGCAGAAGCTGGGCGCGCAGGTGGGTGCCCAGATTTATGTCAAGGACTTTGAACTGGAAGCGGACCGGTTGGGAACGATCATCACGCACCGGGCAGGTTATAATCCCTTGTTAGGAGCCCGCTATTTTGCCCGAATTCCTGACCCGGGCGATCGTTTTCTAGGCACCCATCCACCGAATGCTCAGCGCGTCGAAATTGTTTTGGAAACCTCGCGGCAGCTTGGGCTGACACAATGACGGGACTGAAACGGTTGGGGGTTGTCTTGACGGACCGCGGATCGAAATATGCGGTGTCCGGCGCTTTGGTCAGTTCCCGTGACGAGGTGGCAGCTGTCCTGCAGGACCTGAAATCTGACAAAAGCTATGCCAAGGCCACGCACAATACCTGGGCCGCAATCCTGCCTACTGGTGCGCTCAAGGCGGATGACGGGGAAAGCGGTGCCGGAATGGTGATTCTGCGCATGCTGGAAAGGGCCGAACTGAGCGGTCATATCGTCATTGTCACTCGATGGTATGGCGGAAAAAAGCTGGGCGGTGATCGATTTCGCCGGGTTCAGGATGCAACACGGGCTTATCTGGACGAACTGGAATTGGGACTTTGACCTGCGTCAAGGCTTGGGCTGTTTCGTATTGCTAGTCTGATCGGACAAAGCGAAACGGAAAGGAATGCCAATGCCCGATCGCGAAACGCTTAGGCATCATGCTGGTCTTGTTGACCGTATGGCTGGCAAGCTGGGGGTGGATCTGCAGGAATCTGCAATCGCTGGACATATATCGGTGGATCAGATTACCGATGCGGTTCTGCGATGCACCGATTGCCCGAACCCGGGCCATTGCCAATCATTTTTGAATCAACCGGTTCTGGCAACGCAGACACCCGAATATTGCCGGAACCAAGATTTGTTAAGCAAGTTGATCCCTTAGGGGGGCCGCAATGCCGCGCCTTGGACACCTCATGACCCATTTGCGCCTTGTGTTGAGGATGGGGCAAGCGACAGGTACGGATATTGTGCGGGCCCACAATAAAGGTCGGCTAAGTCAGGAAGACTGGGCTGAAATGATCCGCCTGTGTCAGGGATGTGGCTGGGCGGCTGCCTGCCCGGATTGGATGGAAAGACATCCAGATGTTGCAGGAGCACCGCAAACCTGCCCGAACAAACATCAATTCGCCGCGTTGAAAGTAATACAAATGCAGGAATTGGGATGAAACACGCTGTACTGGGCGACGTGGAAAAGCACTTTTGGCTAACTCGATCCGTTGCCCGATGCCTTAAGATCTCGTTGACCGAAGCCATGTCCGACGGGCGGTTGAGCCCGGATGAATACGCCGAGATGGTAACGCGTTGCCGGGCCTCGGACTGTCACGAGAAATGCACGATATGGCTGGCGGCGCAGCAATCTGATCCCCGTTCAGCGCCCGGGTTCTGCGTAAATAGCCAGGTTTTCAACCGGCTGAAGTGATCAGATCTTGGAATGTGTCCCGTCGCAAAACGGTGGGTTAGCGCAGTTTTTACAGCCGCAGAAGAACAGTTTCTTGCTGGTATCAGCCGTGAACTTGACCGGTTCAAAGCCGGTTCCTTTGTGAGATCCATCACAAAATGGCTGCCGATTGGACCGGCCGCACGAGCACCAGAAATAGCTTTTTCCTTCGGTTACTTCGATTGGATAGGGCGCTTTTTGCGCAATGACTGGACCTTCTGGCATCTGGTTTCTCCGTTCGCTGACTTTCCCCAGTCTATCGCCTGAACAGATGTGCCGAAAGCAGTAGCTGCCACGCGGCACCCATTCCATAGGCAATCCCCCCGGCATGGTTTTGCCTGCTTTCGCAAACGCGCTGTTGATTTTATTGCAAAATTACCAACCACACCGTATTGTGAAGTCGGCCCCATGTTCAGGGCAATAACAGAAATTAACTAGAGGAATGACGGACATGAAACTCAAATTTGCTGCCGTTAGTGCGTTTGCCCTGGTTCTGGCTGCTTGCTCGCAACAGGAAGAGCCGACACCGGTATACATTACCCCAGATTATGACAAATACGGCACGCCGAGCTGCCCGGCAGGGACAGATCTGGCGACGACCGAAGCAGGTCAGACCGTATGTAATCCGACTGCTCAATAAGATTTTCGCGGGCGGATTCCGACATGGCCGCCCGCACAATCGAACAAAAAAGCCGCCCTATGGGTGGCTTTTTTATTGCCTGTCATACGGTGTTCGGGTTTCTGTTTGACCTATTGAATTACCGAGGTCGCATGAGAAAACTTGTCGCCCATCTAAAGGACCGCATCCGCTGGAGCAGGCAGGGATTGGCTGCCACTTGGCACGGTGAATACTCGTTCCGCGCTTGGGTCTGCGCTAATCTTGTTTCTGCGGGTCTGGCCCTGTGGCTGCCCCTGAGCGATGGCGTTCGGGCTCTGATACTGGTGATCGGTCTGTTGGTTCTGGTGGCCGAACTGTTCAACACGGCGATCGAACGGGCGGTGGATCATACTTCGACCGAACACAATCTATTGGCCGGGCAAGCCAAAGACGCCGCCAGCGCTGCGGTGGCACTGACTGCTTTGGCTGGCGGATTGGCCTGGGTAATCGGGCTGTTGAGCCTTTTCTGACTGCCGCTGGGTCGGTCAATTCAGTTACGTGTGGTTAGCGCAGCTTGCCCCATAGATCATATTCCCCGGCCTCGTCCACCTCGACCGAGACAATGTCGCCCGGCTTCAGGGCCTCAAACCCCTCGTCGATGAACAGATTGCCGTCGATCTCGGGCGCATCTGCGGTGGTGCGACAGGTCGCGGCCTCATCGTCGATATCATCCACGATGACATGCAGGGTATGGCCGACCTTGGCGGCCAGTTTGGCCCCGGAAATCGCCTGAGCCTTTTCCATGAACCTTTCCCATCGGTCTTGTTTGACATCGGCGGGCACATGGTCAGGTAGGTCGTTGGATCGGGCTCCTTCGACGTTCTCGTACTGAAAGCAGCCGACGCGATCCAGTTGCGCCTCGTCCATCCAGTCCAGAAGGGTCTGGAACTCAGCCTCGGTCTCGCCGGGATAGCCCACGATAAAGGTGGATCGCAGAGTGATGTCAGGACAGGTCGCGCGCCAGGCGGCGATCTCGTCCAATGTTCTGGCAGCTGCAGCGGGGCGGGCCATTCGTTTCAAAACATCCGGATGTGCGTGTTGAAAAGGGATATCCAGATAGGGCAGCACGTTGCTGCCCGGATCCGCCATCAGCGGGATCAGTTCACGTACATGCGGGTAGGGATATACATAGTGCAGACGAATCCAGGCATCCAACTGACCCAATTCACGCGCCAGATCGGTGATATGGCTGCGGACCTCACGGTCTTTCCAGGGATTCACGTCATACTTCCGGTCCAACCCATAGGCCGACGTGTCCTGAGAGATCACGAGCAATTCGCGCACACCGTTATCGACCAGCTTTTCCGCCTCGCGCAGAACAGCATGCGCCGGACGGCTGGCCAGTTTGCCGCGCATGTCCGGGATGATGCAGAACTTGCATTTGTGGTTACAGCCCTCGGATATCTTGAGATAGCTATAGTGGCGCGGCGTCAGTTGAACGTTGGCCGCAGGCAGCAGATCCACGAAAGGGTCGGGATCAGGCGGCACGGCCTTGTGTACCGCGTCCAGCACCTGCTCGTACTGATGTGGTCCGGTGACGGCCATGATACGGGGGTGATGCTCGCGGATGTAATCGGGTTCGGCCCCCAGGCATCCGGTTACGATAACCTTGCCGTTTTCCACCAAAGCCTCGCCGATGGCATCCAGAGACTCCGCCTTGGCGCTGTCCAGAAATCCGCAGGTATTCACAATCACGGCATCCGCGCCTGAATAGTCCGGCGAGATGCCGTATCCTTCGGCCCTCAGGCGCGTCAGAATCCGCTCGCTGTCGACCAAAGCCTTGGGGCAACCCAGCGATACCATGCCGATGGTCGGCTGGTTCGGACGTGGTGTATCAGTGATCCGGGCAGCAGGTGCCAGGTCGGGGCGGAGGTTTGGCGGGTTTGTGGTCATGGCGCGGCATATAGTGGGGAAAGCTTCCCCTTGCAAATGCGCTGCCGTCTTTGAATGATCTTTTTATAGCGTGCCAAATAAGTCGGAGAGCAGAAAATGAAATGGCTAATGCGCATCCTGTTCCTTTTGGTGGCTGTGGTCGGTCTTGTCATCGGCGCGTTGCTGCTGATGCCGGGCGACAAGTTGGCGACCATTCTGGCCGAGCAGGTCAAGGCACAAACCGGGCGTGATCTGAAACTGTCGGGGGGCGTTAAGCTGTCCTTCTGGCCTGTGCTGGGCATGGAAACCGGGGCGGTTTCCTTCGGAAATGCCTCGTGGGCGGGGTCTGAGCCGATGCTGAGCGCCGAAAGCCTGGCGGTTGGGGTCGATACCTTGGCCATTTTGTCCGGCGATGTGCTGATCAAACGGATTATTGCCGAGAATCCGACCCTCAGACTTGAACTGTCAGACGGGCGCGGAAACTGGGAGTTTGACACGGCCGTCGCCCCGACAGCCAGCGGCTCGGGTGGATCAAAACCGGCCGATGCATCGCGTGCGGTGACACTGGAGCATCTGAAACTGACTCAGGCGCGTCTGATCTTTGTTGAAAATGGATCGGCCCGATTTGATGTCGCAGATGTGGATTTGTCTGCCAGTTGGCCAGCAGTCTCGGCCCCCATGGTTCTGGATGCACAAATGCCGGTTCCGGGCGGTGAGGCCCGCGTGGATATCAAGATACCCGACTTGCCGGCTTATGCCACGGGCGCGGCATCCGAGATTGAACTTGCACTTGCGGCCCCTGGTGGTGACATCGGATTTGACGGGCGCGTCAACCTTGCCGGAGAGATGGACGGCAAGCTGCAGTTGAAAACCAAAGACACGGAAAAAATGCTGGCCGCGTTCGGTCAGGAGGGCGTTGGAGTGCCGCACGGGTTGGGCCGCGCTGCGAACGTGTCGGGGCAGATGACTTATACCAGAGATGGTCGCATATCTGTGCGCGATCTGGTGGCTTCACTCGACAGTAACCGTTTTACAGGCGAAGTTGATATTGTCATTTCCAACCCGCCACAGATCACTGCTCGGTTGGATGCCAGTGATCTTGATCTTTCTCGCTATAATCAAAGTGGTCATACGGTCTCGTCCAGTTCCGGCGGTTCCGGCTCGGGTGCTGCCTCGGAGGGGTGGTCAAGGGAACCGATCGACGCCTCGGCGCTGGCTTTGGCCAATGGTGAAGTTCGACTGACAGCCAAATCTATCGCGCTGCCCGAGCTGACGCTTGGCCCCAGCGACCTGACAATGCGGCTGGACCGGTCTCGGGCTGCATTGGAGATGAACCCGGCAACCTTGTTTTCCGGAACGCTGAACGGGCAGGTGGTGGCCAATAATCGGAATGGGTTGTCCGTTGGCGGCAAGATAAAGGCCAAGGGCATTGACCTCAAACAAGCTCTGACAGCCTTGATCGGGGTCGAGCGGCTGTCCGGGACCGGGTCAGGATCATTCGAGTTTCTGGGCGTTGGCCAGAATGAGAATCAGATCATGCGTTCTCTCAGCGGTAAGGGCCGCTTGGATGTAGGAAAGGGGTTGATATCGGGCTTTGACCTTGATCGTCTCATGGGACGAGGCAAAGGATCGGGTGGCACCACCGTGTTCAACAGCCTGACGGCTAGCTTCACCATTGATAAGGGCGTTATGCAGAACAACGATCTGTTGATGTCGCTGGACAATTTCCGCGCGGATGGCAAAGGAAAAGTCGGGATCGGAGCGCGCAATATCGACTATCTGTTCACGCCAGTCGCTCTGCGTGCGAATTCGGGAGAGGGCCTGTCGGTTCCGGTGCGTATCGTTGGACCATGGAGCAATCCGTCGATCAAGCCGGACCTGACCAAGGTGATCGAAGCGGCCGCCGGAGGAAAGGTCAAAGAGCTTGAGGATGATGTCAAAAAGAAAGTCATCGACAAGATAGGCGGCGATACCGGTACGGCCGGGACTGACGGGGACAGCGTCGAGGATGCGCTGAAGAACAAGCTTGAGGACGAGGCCAAGAAAGGACTGCTTAAGCTGTTTGGCGGAAATTGAAGTGTCGGGGCCAGCGCCCCGACACCAACGCTCAGATGGTCTGGTCGTAATCTCCGACACCCGGTTCGGTTCGGATAACCGCGTCGATATCCGCAAAAATGGCACGCATCTCTTCTTCGCTTTCGCTGCTTTCGCAGACGACCACCAGATTGGGCGTATTCGACGAGGCGCGGACCAACCCCCAGCTGCCATTGTCCAGAATGACTCGGGCACCGTTGACAGTGACCACTTCTTTGATCGGGCGACCTGCTAGCGTCTCTCCGGCCTCGGATTTGGCGACCAGCTTTGCGACCAAACGGTCGAGTATGTCGTATTTTTCGATATCCGCTGCATAGGGGGACATGGTCGGTGTCGACCATGTTTTCGGTAGTGCCTTTCGCAGGTCGGACATGCTTTGGTCCGGGTTGCGGTCCATCAGTTTACAGATCTCAACCGCGACGCGCATGCCGCAATCATAGCCACGGCCAATCGGTTCGGCCAAAAAGTAATGCCCCGACTTTTCGAACCCAGCCAGCGCGTTGATCTCTTTGACTCGCCGCTTCATGTGGCTGTGGCCGGTTTTCCAATAATCTGCCTTGACCCCGCGGGCCTTCAACTCGGGGTCGCTGGCAAAAAGGCCGGTTGATTTCACGTCGGCGACAAAGGTGGCATTGGGGTAAATCTTGGCCAGATCGCGGGCCATGATCACGCCGACCTTATCAGCAAAAATCTCCTCCCCCTCGTCATCCACAACGCCACAGCGGTCACCGTCACCATCGAACCCCAGCGCCATGTCGGCACCGCTGGCTTTCACGGTATCGGACATGTCGTGCAGCATTTCCATCGCTTCTGGGTTCGGGTTGTAATGCGGGAAAGTATAGTCCAGCTGGTTATGGCTGGGCACGACTTCTACCCCCATGCGTTCAAAGATTTCCGGGGCAAAGGCGGATGCTGTGCCGTTCCCTGTGGCACAGACCACTTTGAGAGGTCGGGATATTCTGAAATCGCCGACCAGATCGTCGATATAGGCCTCTTTCACGCCATCAACGAATTCGTAGGACCCGCCAGGGTGGGTCTGCCCTTCGCCATTCAGAACAATGTCTCGCAGCTCTGACATCTCGTCCGGGCCATGGGTCAGGGGACGTTCGAACCCCATCTTGACCCCGGTCCAGCCATTTGGATTGTGGCTGGCCGTGACCATGGCCACGGCTGGAACGTCCAGATGGAACTGAGCGAAATAGGCCATCGGGCTAAGCGCCGGACCGATATCCTTTACCTGAATTCCCGCCTGTATCAGGCCCAGGATCAGGGCATTTTTTATGGCCAGAGAATAATCACGATAATCATTGGCTACAGCAATCACGGGTTCAATCCCACGCTTGCGCATCTGTGTGCCCAGACCCAACCCCAGTGCGGTCATGCCCGGCAGGTTGATCTCTTCTGGATATTTCCAGCGGGCATCATATTCGCGAAAGCCGGTTGGCTTGATCATTGCGTCGCGCAGAAAGCTCCAGGTGTTCGGAGTCACCTCGGGGTTGGGTTTGGTCATGGGAATACTCTTGTTCAGATCTGGATAGGGTTGGCCTTGGCCAACGCATCAAAACGCATCAATGTATCGATGAGCTGCGGCATCTGGTCCAATGGGATCATATTAGGACCGTCGGAAGGTGCAGTATCAGGGTCCTGATGGGTTTCGATAAAAACCGCACCGATGCCAAGCGAAACCGCAGCGCGGGCCATCACAGGCGCGAATTCTCGCTGCCCACCAGTTGAACCACCTTTGCCGCCAGGCTGCTGTACCGAGTGTGTGGCATCCATTACGACCGGGTATCCCGTTTTGGCCATCTGCGGCAGGCCGCGCATGTCAGCGACCAACGTATTATATCCAAACGAAGTTCCGCGTTCTGTCAGCAGGATGTTTGTGTTCCCAGTGCTTTCGACCTTGCTCACGATGTTGCCCATCTCCCATGGGGCCAAAAACTGTCCTTTTTTGACATTAACCGCCTTGCCGGTTTCGCCAGCTGCGAGCAGCATATCTGTTTGTCGGCATAGAAAGGCAGGGATTTGCAGCACGTCCACAGCCTCGGCCGCAATCGCGCACTGGGCTTCGGTATGTACGTCAGTCAGCACTGGAATACCCAAGGTTTTGCGGATGTCATCCAGAACCTTGAGCCCTGTGTCTATTCCCATACCTCGCGCACCCGACAGCGAAGTTCGGTTCGCCTTGTCGTACGAGGCTTTAAAGACGTACTGCGCCCCGGCGGCGTCGCAGGCCTCTTTCATTTTTCCTGCGATCATTTGGGCATGATCGGCAGTTTCCAGTTGGCAGGGACCGGCGATGATCGTCAGCGGAAGATCATTGCCGACCGTGAGATCGGAGATTTTTACATGTTTCATGTGTCTTACGAGGATACCTGTTCACGAAGGACCGACGCGGTAAGCGAGATCATCAGGTAGATACCAGCAAACAACAGGAAAGCCAAAATCGTATTTTCGAACTTGCGCGGATAGCTGGGTTCCTGACTGGGAACAGGATTGACGGAAACCGTCAGATACCGAACCTGACGATTGGCTTCGGTCCTGGTAGTCTCCATATGCTGCATAGCTGATTGCAGGATCATATCCCGAGCGGCCAGATCGGCCTGTGCCATCTGAATCCGAACACTCAGCCTGGCCAGCGAATTCTCGCCGGCAGAGACATCCAGCATTTCGGCGTTCAATTCCTCCAGCACAACCGTAAGCCGTGCGATATCGGCCTGTGCGCCATCCACCTTGGCTTTGTTTGGGCGGCGATTGTCCAACAAGGCTGCAAGCTGCAGTTCTTTGTCCTGAATAAGCGTCTCGATTTCGTTTATGCGGCCCCGCAACCCGGCAATGACGCTTTCAGGGTCAAGGATTGCGCCTTGCAGCTGAAGCTCGATCAGGTCTTCCTGAGCTTTCTTGCGTTCTTCCTGAGCGCTTACAAACCCTTCCCGGGCATCTTTCATCTGGTCTTCGCGTTTCTTTTCGGTCAGCGCGTTTACCCGTTGCTCGGCATAGGAAATCAGTTCTCGGGAAAACGCGGCCGAAGTCTGGGGGTCAGGTGTCGCCACCTCCATCCGGATCAGGCCATCGGTCGGGTCATATCCGACCGTGATCATGCGTTTGTACAGCTTGTAAGCCTCTTCGAGACTGGCGTCCGGGGACAATCGCTGAATGGGGTCGATCCAGTCCTGTTTGAACACATCAGCGAAACCGGCCTCTGTGTCCAAAAGTTCAAGCGCATCTTTCGATTCCAGAAACTCCTGGGTGGCAACCGAATCCTGCGTGGTCGCAAATTGGGTCCCTGCCAGAAGCCCTCCGATAGAGCCCGCGCCCCCGTCCGCCTGAAGGATCAGAAAGGCAGAGTTGCTGGCGTACATTGGGGTCGCGATCCGATAGAAATAGAGACCCACGACAAAGGTAGGTAGCAGGACAAAGGCCGCAAGCCGTGCAAACAGAGCGAACAGTTTGCGACGGCGGCGGCGGGCGATGTCCCTCTGAATCTGTCCGATTTCACGTTCACGCCGCTCAGCCGGGCTCATCTCGGGTCCGGGCAAGTTCTCTGGTGCATCTTTCACGGTCTGGGGCAGGTGGATCGTGACGCGATCATTCGTCTGCTCGTCCGAAGTTTTCTTTTCCGAGGCAAGGTTCAGCAGACTGGAGCGTTCAAACGGATCAATTCCCTTTTTGCGCAACAACCGAACTGCATCATAGTCCGAAGTCGCCGCAAGACCGTTTTTCTGGGCAAGACGACGTGCCACCCTCAGTTGGCGGCCGGTCAATCCCTCGCGTTTGATAGCGTCGATCTCGGTCCCTACTGGCGGTTCATTTGCTGCGCCGGGCGCCTGTGTGGCCTGGCGAATGCGCGAGATCGCGTCTTCGCGCGTTTCGGCATTTCCCGCAGACCGCCGTTTGCGGCGCCAGTTGTATTTATCAGCCCTGGGTTTGGTAGTCATATAACTGCTTTGCCTCTTCCAAGGTTTCGAACAAGTGAAGCTGACCATCCACTAATACCGCCGCCTGACGCGCGAATTTTTCAAGCAGGGCCGGGTTGTGAGAGACGATGACCAGTGTTGTTGTGCGCAGCCGTTCCTGCAGAATGTCGCCTGCCTTTTTGTTGAATTCAACATCCGTTGTGGCCGGCATCCCTTCGTCGATGAGGTACATGTCGAAATCCAGAGCCAGCATCAACGCGAATGTGAACCGCGACCGCATACCGGATGAATAGGTCGCCAGCGGTTGATTGAAATATTCACCCAGGCCACACAGCCAACTGCAATATGCCTCGACATAGTCCGGGTCCATACCATAGATCTTGGCGATATAGCGCGAGTTCTCCAGAGCCGACAGCTTGTTTGAAACTCCGCCGGTAAATCCCATCGGAAAAGAGACGCGGCAGGATTTGCGAATGACCCCTTCGTCGGGTTTCTCTAGTCCGGCCATCATGTTGATCAGGGTGGTTTTCCCGGTACCGTTCGGGGCCAGAATACCGATGGATGTGCCAAGTTCGACGCGAAAAGACACTCTGTCCAGAATCACCTTTCGGCGCGTCCCGGTCCAAAAGGACTTGCTGACATTTTCAAACTCAAGCATCCAAGGCCTGCGGGTTTATCTTGTTGTTGCTCCGTTCGGATCGGCGAAAGAACGGTACCTCTACGGCGCCATATAGGCCACATTATGTCGAATTATGAAACAAATGATCAATGCGTTCCGGGGGTCGTTTTTGGTAATGTGACTTTTGCATCTGTTGGCGTCTGGATGTGTGTTACCTATCTTGCTTTCAGAACACCAACCACCTGATGCGGCACTGATAGCGATCTCATGAACCCACTCGAAAAAGAAATAGAGGCCTGCCGTATTTGTGCCGACCGATTTGCGGCAACCGAAACCGCGCATGAACCAAGACCCATTGTCTGGTTCCGCAAAGACACGCCCATTTTGGTCTGTGGTCAGGCTCCGGGGGCACGAGTGCATGCGTCGGGTCGCCCTTTTACCGACCCTTCCGGTGATCGGCTTCGGGCGTGGTTGGGTGTTGATGAGGAGCTGTTTTATGACCGTTCGCGTGTCTCGATCGTTCCAATGGCGTTTTGCTTTCCCGGCTATGATGCGCGCAAGGCAGATTTGCCTCCTCCGTCAGTATGCGGTCAGACTTGGCACGATCGGGTCATGGCGGATCTTGGGCCTGTGCCGTTGACCATTCTTGTCGGGGGGCACGCCCAAAGATATCACCTGAAATCACGTGGGTCAGTCACCGAAACCGTCCGCAACTGGCGGGACTATGCGCCGCGGGTCTTTGCCTTGCCTCATCCGTCCTGGCGGAATACGGCTTGGATGAAGAAAAACCCGTGGTTCGAAGCCGATCTGTTGCCGGTTTTGCGCGCACGGGTGCAAGAGGTTCTGAATGACTGAGATTTCGGCTCTGGACGCCGCCCATGCCGCGGCTGAGGCCGCTCCGCAGGATGATGCCGCCCGTCTGCGTTTCTTTGAACGGCTGGCTGACAGTGAGCTGTTCCTGATGCTGACGGAAGAGGCAAAGAACGAGAATATTTCGCCCGAATTGTTCGACGTGGCAGACGGGCGTTTTGTGCTGGCTTTCGATCGTGAAGACCGGCTGGCCCGCTTCGCAGACCGCCCGGTGCCCTATGTTGCGCTGTCGGGGCGGGTTTTATCGTCTATGTTGTCGGGGCAGGGGATCGGGCTGGGGTTGAACCTTGAAGTTGCCCCGTCCTCGATGTTGATCCCGCCCGAGGCATTGGGCTGGTTGGTGGAAACTTTGCAGCATGGTCCCGAAGAGGTGCAACAGCACCTGTCCGAGTTCCTGGCTCCATCGGGGTTGCCCGACGAACTGCTGACAGCTTTGGACGCCAAGCTGGCTACGGCCATTGGGTTGGCGCAAGCCGCCTATCTGGTCAGCACCAAAACGGCTGAAGGTGGTTTCGGGCATTTGCTGGGATTTGTCGATGCCGTCGAAGGGGCAGAGGCAGCTCTGGCTAAGGCCGCGTCCGAAGCGCTTACCTTTTCCGGGGTCGAAGCTGGGGCAATGGACGTAGGTTTTTTCAAATCAAGTGACACGGCCGCAGCGTCTTTGGCGCGGGTGGGTTTGCGGTACGATCTGCCGCAGCCTGAGGCACGTGTGAATGCGCATATCGCTCCTGGGCGCGATCCGGACAAACCGCCTTTGCTTAAGTAATGGCAGAATGGGGCTTCGCAGATTGATCCGCGAAGCCCGGTTTGTTTACTCGGCTGCCGGCTCTAGCTTGTCCTGTGTACGCGTTTCAAAGTCGCCAGCCTCGTGGCGTTCGTGAAGCTGTGTATGCTTTTCGCCGAAGGCACGATTGACCATGCGACCGCGTTTCACGGCGGGACGGGCGTCAATCTCCTTGGCCCAGCGCATGACGTTCTTGTAGGATTCGACGTCCAGGAACTCGGCTGCGCTGTACAGGCGCCCAAGAACCAGTTGTCCGTACCAGGACCAGATCGCGATATCGGCGATAGAGTAATCCTCGCCTGCGATATAGGTTTTCTCGGACAACTCCCGATCCAGAACATCCAGCTGCCGCTTGGTTTCCATGGCAAAGCGGTTGATGGGATATTCCCATTTCTCGGGCGCATAGGCGTAGAAATGGCCAAACCCGCCACCCAGATATGGTGCACTGCCCATTTGCCAGAAAACCCAGTTCATCACCTCTGTCCGTTCGGGCCCGGATTCGGGTAGGAAAGCGTTGAACCTTTCAGCCAGGTGAAACAGAATCGAGGCACTTTCGAACACGCGCACAGGTTTTTCACCGGACCGATCCCACAGGGCAGGGATCTTAGAGTTCGGGTTGGCCTCTACAAAGCCCGAACTAAACTGATCTCCCTCGCCGATGTTGATCAGCCAGGCGTTATACTCGGCCTCTTCATGGCCTAGCGCCAGAAGCTCTTCCAGCATGACGGTTACTTTTACCCCGTTCGGAGTAGCAAGCGAATAGAGCTGCAGAGGATGGCGCCCAGCAGGCAAATCCTTGTCATGAGTTGCCCCCGCAATCGGGCGGTTGATATTAGCGAATTGTCCGCCGTTTTGGCTGTCCCATGTCCAGACCATAGGGGGCGTATAGGTCGATTGCTCGCTCATTTATTGCCTTTCTCAGCAAAGTTCGGGTGAATTATCCGTTCGCTTGAACAGCTAATATTGCAAAGGGCAAAGTCCAACCCTGCCTGTTGGGAAGATTTTGTAACATTCAGTGCAAAAGACTTCACGTTTTCTCATTCGATGTCACAGCGACGCGAGCGGGACTGCGTTCGATCGAGGAATCACCTATTCTCTGCACAGCCCCGTATTCCGGGCCGATCATCCATCCAATAAAAAAGGACCGCCCTTATGAAACGACTTGCCTGGACCTTAGTTGCGACCTTGGCATTTGCCATGCCTGCCCTTGCAGGAGATCAGTATGTGGACGGCACCGGCTATGCGGTGTCGGGATATGACGTGGTTGCCTATCGCAGTCTGGATCAGGTTGCTGTCGGTCAATCACAGCCCGAAGCCGTTCGCGGAAGGTCAGATATTACGGCCGAATACAACGGCGTTACCTGGGCATTCTCGACCGAAGAGAACCGGGACAAGTTCCTGGAAAACCCTGCTTATTATGCGCCGCAATATGACGGTCACTGCGCCTATGGCGTGTCACGCGGTGGCAAGGTGCCTGCGAACCCGAACCTGTGGCGGATTGTTGATGACAAGCTGTATCTGAACATTACCGATGTGGTTGTCGGGTTCTTTGAAGAAGATATTCCCGGTAATATCAATCTGGCTGAAGGAAACTGGCCGGGCATCGAGGCCGACGGGGCCTCCAGCAGCGTGATCCCGAAGTTTACCTCCGAAGGCCCGGTCGCAAACTGAGAGTTCTGCAACGGATGCAAAGCCCGGCATTGATTTGCCGGGCTTTTTGTTTGTCATCCGGCCAACCAGTACTCATCCTGCGTTTGCTGGTCGGCGTTGAATCTGATCCGCACGCTGCGGGCGCCCGGAAATTTCTTGGTCGCAAGCGCAACGGGTACGACAACTTCGCCAGTGCCCGCATCTTTGGACTGAAAGCTCAGAATCTCTGTCTTGACGCGCTTGGAGCCAGCGAGAACACTCGTCGGCAATGCGACGCGGTTAGCACCTTCGCAGACAGGTGCGGAAATGAAATAAGTCAGGTTGCGGCCATGCAAGCCGACAGCGTCCGGAATGTGGTCAGCATCTTGCAGGCGATCCGCATCTTGACTGTCCACCGGGGTGTCCTGCAAGTGGGGCAGCGCCGTATTCAGCATTGCACGACAGGCATCAATATCTTGGGTTTCCAGCTGAATAACGCGTTTGCGCAATCGGGGGCGGCGTGGTTTCCCCGCCGCCGAGCCCGCCAGACCTTTCCCAGCCAGCCCCTCGCTGCGCAGCAAATCATAGGCCGCCTTGGCGTTGGCCAAGGCCGCACCGTCTCCGCCATTCTTGTCGGGGTGGGCTTCGAATGCGATGTTGCGCCAGGCTTCTCGAATGTCATCTGAACTGGCGCTTTGAGCCAGACCAAGTGTGCCGAAGGCATTGGCGCGGGCACTAACCTTGTCAAAAGGTTCCATACTAAATTCACTCATAAACAAACTATACGGCCCCACAATGAATGGGCGGTTGCTAAAGTCAAATTTGTAACAGAATTGAACGGTTTATCGCGACAATGATTAAGGCTGCAGCTGGATTGTTCAAGTGGCCCAGTCAGACAGGGTAATCCCAACTTATTCCGCAAAAACACCCGGGGTTTTGGCCTCGGGTGCACAGTCTGAAACAAGCGGATATCAAGCGACGTTCTGAAGCTCGGCCTTTGGTGTGACTCCAAGGGCAAAGCACACATCCCGGGTCAGTTCCGGCCGGTTCAGGGTGTAAAAGTGGAGCTTGTCTACTCCGCCCTCGATCAGGTCTGAACAAAGTTCTGTGCACAACGCGGTGGCCAGCAGGTCTTCGCGGTCGTCACGAATGGCCTTCTCAAAGGCATTCTCGATCCAATCCGGAATATGTGTCCCGCATCTGCGTGCAAAGTTGCGCGCCCCTTTCCAGTTTTCGATTGGCAGGATGCCCGGAACGATGGGCTTGTCGATCCCTGCCTTTTCACAGGCATCGCGGAAGCGGAAAAAGGTCTCGGCCTCAAAGAAGAACTGAGTCAGGGCTTCGTCGGCCCCAGCGTCCAGCTTGGCCTTTAGCCAATCGACATCGGCGGAAAAATCCCGTGCTTCGGGGTGTTTGTCTGGATAGGCGCCAACACGGATGCTGAACATCTCGGTTTCTGCCAGTGCTTCGATCAATTCGACCGAGTCCGCGAACCCTTCCGGGTGCGGCGCGAACCGATCCTGACCCTTGGGTGGATCGCCGCGCAAAGCGACGATGTTCTCCACGCCCGCCCGAGCAAAGGTATCTGCGATTTCCAGTGTTTCCTGACGTGACGCATCCACACAAGTCAGATGTGCAGCAACAGGCAGGCCAGAGGACTTGTGCAGTGTGGCCACCGCATCGCGCGTCAGCTCGCGCGTGGTGCCCCCCGCGCCATACGTGACAGAAACAAAGCGCGGTTCAAGCGGTGCCAGTGTTTGCACCGTATCCCAAAGGCGGAATGAAGCCTCAAGTGTCTGTGGCGGGAAAAATTCAAATGAAACTTCTGGTCTTGTCATCTCGGCCTCACGGGTGAAATCTCTGACCCTTGTGCCAGCTTACGCATTGTGAGACAAACTCATATTATTCAAGAACAACATGAGTTCCACGCAATGCATATCGAATTCCGCCACCTGCGTACGATCAAGGCGATCCATGAATGTGGCGGGCTTGCCCGTGCCGCAGATCAACTGAACATCACTCAATCCGCGTTGAGCCATCAAATCAAAGGCCTAGAGGATCAGGCCGGGGTCGAATTGTTCTTGCGCCGGTCCAAACCGATGAAACTTTCGGCGGCCGGTTTGCGGCTGTTACGCCTGGCCGAGCAGATCCTGCCGCAGGTCGAGGCGACACAGCAGGAGTTCTCTTCTTTGCGCGACGGGCGCACGGGCCGTATGCATATCGCCATTGAATGCCACGCCTGTTTTGAGTGGCTGTTCCCGGTGCTGGAATCCTTTCGTAAATCCTGGGGCGATGTGGATGTCGATATCCGGCCCGGCCTGGCCTTTGATGCCTTGCCGGCTTTGCAAAAAGAAGAGGTCGATCTGGTCGTTTCCTCGGACCCAGAAGATCTGCCCGGTGTCGAATTCATCGAACTCTTTGACTATGACGCGGTGTTTGTCGCGGCTTCGACACACCCGCTTGCCCAGAAAGAGTTCATTGAGGCCGAGGATTTTCGCGGCCAGACCCTGATTACCTATCCGGTCGAACGCACACGGCTGGATGTGTTCAGCCAGTTGCTGATCCCTGCGCGGGTCGAACCGGCCGCGATCCGGCAGGTTGAGCTGACCGCAGTGATCCTGTTGCTGGTCGCGTCGAACCGGGGGATATCTGTGCTGCCGGACTGGGTAGTGCGTGAGGTGAAGTATAATTCCGACTATGTTACCCGCCCGCTGACCAAGGCAGGCATTACACGTCGCCTTTATGCTGCAGTGCGCACCGAGGACCTTGAGAAACCCTTTGTGCAAGAGCTGATCAAGTTGGCCAAAACCGAGGCGCGCAAGCTGCAGGAGCAATAGGCACAAAACGCGGGTCTGCTATGCGTATCATTCCTCTTGGCAAGGGCGCATTGCCCCAGTATACGCGCGGTTTGACCGGACAGGAGCCTTTGGACAATGGTTGGCAGTGCAAACCTCAACATCATGATCAAAGCCGCGCGCAAAGCGGGGCGTTCACTGGTCAAGGATTTTCGTGAAGTCGAGAACCTTCAGGTGTCGATGAAAGGCGCCGGGGATTTTGTGTCCAAGGCAGACATTGCAGCCGAGGCGATCCTGAAAGAGGAACTGCTTGGCGCGCGCCCGACCTATGGCTGGCTGGCCGAAGAGGGCGGCGAGATTGCCGGCGAAGATCCCACCCGCCGCTGGATTGTGGATCCGCTGGATGGCACCACGAATTTTCTGCACGGCCTGCCGCACTGGGCGATCTCGATCGCGTTGGAACATAAAGGCAAAATTGTTGCCGGTGTGATCTATGACGCCGCCAAGGACGAGATGTTCTTTGCAGAAAATGGCGAAGGCGCATGGATGAACGACACCCGTATCCGCGTTTCGGGTCGTCACCGCATGATCGAGTCGATCTTTTCGACCGGGCTGCCTTTTGGCGGACGGTCTGACTTGCCTGCGACCCTGCAGGATCTGGCACGTCTGATGCCAGTCTGCGCCGGTGTACGTCGGTGGGGCGCAGCAGCGCTGGACATGGCTTATGTTGCTGCTGGCCGGTATGAAGGCTTTTGGGAACGCCGTCTGAATGCCTGGGATGTTGCCGCCGGGATCATCATCGTGAAAGAGGCTGGTGGCTTTGTGCAGGCTTTGAACCCGGAAGGTAACGTGCTGGAGGACGGCGAGGTCATCTGTTCCAACGAGCCCATCTTTGATCAGTTTTCCAAGGTCATCCGGGGCTGAGCCAGCAACAGACAGGTCAAGCAAGCGCGCCCGATTGAGGCGCGCTTTTTCGTTTCAGAGGGTCGCGCGCTGGGCTAGATCGGCCTCTTCAGCCAATCGTGCAGCGACTGAGGCGACTGCAAGATCCTGCAACCCGACCCCGGTTCCATCAAACAGAGTGATCTGATCGTCGCTTGTTCGACCGGGGTGGTCGCCATTGATGACGGCGCCGATGGGCGCGATTGCATCCTCGGTCAAGGCGCCAAGGCTGATGGCATGTTGGGCCTCGCCGATTGTCACGGACTGGGCGACCTCGTCGGTAAAGACAGTCGCCGCAGCGACGAGATCCGCGTCAACCTCCTGTTTGCCTTTGGTGTCGGTGCCCATGCAAGCTAGATGCGTGCCGGGCTTGATCCAGTCTTTCATCAAGAGCGGCTCAAAAGCCGAGGTGATGGTGATGATCACATCCGCCTGTGCGCCCAGCTCCTGTTGGCTGACGGCCTCGAATTCCAACCCAACCTCAGTGGCCACAGCTGCAAGGCGGGGCAGCATGTCGGGATGCGGGTTCCAGGCAATGACCTTTTCGAAGTCGCGCTGTTCCGCCGCCGCCCGCAGCTGGAAAGTTGACTGATGTCCGGCCCCGACCATACCAAGTACTCTTGCGTCTTGCCGCGCCAGATGCGCGATCGAAACCGCCGAAGAGGCCGCTGTGCGCACCGCTGTCAGGTAATTGCCCCCGACAAGCGCGGACAATCGCCCGGTATCGGGGTCGAACAGAAACACCGTGGATTGGTGGTTGGTCAGGCCCTTCGCCGCATTGCCCGGCCAGTATCCACCGGATTTGAGGCCCAGCACCTGACCGTCGCGGTCAAATCCCGATTTGAACCCATAGAGAGCGTCGGCATGGCCCAAAGCCTCGCGGATAACGGGAAAGTTCCACGCGCCACCTTTAGCCATCGCACCGAACACAGCCTGTACAGCGTCAAAGGCCTGCTGGCGTCCTACCAGTTTCTCGCACAGATCTTCGCCTACAATCAGCAGACCGTCGCTTTTCATAACATCCCTCATCTCAATAGGCTTTCCCGCGGGCCGAGACCGGCCACAGGGCTTCGACTTTGCCGCCCCGTACGCCCACATACCAATCATGGACATTGCAGGTGGGATCACAATGGCCCGGCACCAACCGCAGCTTGTCATTGACTTTCAGTACGCCGTCTGGATCCCCGATAACCCCATGCTCGTCCGAGCACTTGAGGTATTCGACATCATCACGCCCGAACACAAAGGGCAGGCCGCTATCGACCGACTGCGCCTTGAGGCCGGCGTCGCAGATGGCCTTGTCTGCTTTGGCGTGGCTCATGACGCTGGTCAGGATGAACAGCGCATTTTCCCATTCTCCCTGATCAATCCGCTGGCCGTTCTGATCTAGAATCCGCCCATAATCCGCGTCCATGAAGGCGTAAGAGCCGCATTGCAATTCGTTGTAAACGCCCGAGTTACTTTCGAAGTAATAGGAACCGGTGCCGCCGCCCGAAACCAGTTCGCACTCGATCCCTTCTGCTTTCAACCCGGCGACAGCGTCTTTGACCATGGCAATGGCTACATCCAGCTTCTCTTTACGGGCCTCATAGGTGTCGAGATGTTGCATCGCACCCTGATAGGCCTGAATGCCGGTGAATTTCAGATTTGGCGCTGCTTGCACAGCTTTGGCAATCTTGATGACCGCCGGTGTCGTGGTTACACCACAGCGCCCTGCGCCGCAGTCGATCTCGATGAACACTTCCAGTTCTGTACCGTGACGCGAAGCGGCAGCCGAAAGGTCGGAGATATTGTCGATATCGTCCACGCAGACAATGATACGTGCGCCGAAATTGGGCAGCCGTGCCAGTCGGTCAATCTTGACCGGGTCGCGCACCTGGTTGGATACAAGGATGTCCGTAATGCCGCCACGGGCAAATACCTCGGCTTCCGACACTTTCTGACAGCAGACGCCGACCGAACCGCCCAACCGTTCCTGCAGCTTGGCCACATCGACCGATTTGTGCATCTTGCCATGAACACGATGGCGCATCCCATGGGCCTTTGCGAAATCGCCCATCTTTCGGATGTTGCTCTCTAGCGCGTCCAGATCAAGGATCAGGCAAGGCGTCTGTATCTCGCTTTCGTCCATGCCGATCGCGGCAGGGATGTCGAAGCCGACCTCGAGGTCTTCAAAATTTACGGTCTTGTTCATGTTGTTTCTCCTTACCCTTTCAGCCAGGGCAGTTTGTCCAGGTCTACATTGCCACCGGTCACGATGACCCCAATGCGCTTGCCTTGGAAAACCTCTGGGTTCTTCAAAATGGTTGCCAGAGGGACCGCCGAAGACGGCTCCATCACCACGCGCAGGTGCTTCCAGGTCAGTTTCATCGCTTCGATGATTTCCTCTTCCGAGGCGGTAAAAATATCGGTCACGTGGTTGGATACGAAATGCCAGGTGTTTTCTTTCAGGGGCACCAGCAGCCCATCCGCAACTGTCTTGGGTGCGTCGTCTGCGATGATATGACCGGCCTTGAATGACCGGTAAGCGTCATCCGCCTGTTCCGGTTCCGCTGCATAAATTGCGGTCTCGGGCGCAAGGTTCGAAACCGTCAGACAGGTGCCTGAAATCATGCCGCCACCGCCGATGGGCGCGATAACGGCGTCCATACCACCAGTCTGTTCCAGCAGTTCGGCGGAGCAGGTGGCCTGACCGGTAATCACACGCGGGTCGTTATAGGGGTGAACAAATTCGCCACCGGTTCGGGCCTGAACCTCGGCAAATGTTGCTTCGCGCGAGCTTGTCGAAGGGTCACATTCGGTGATTGTACCGCCATATCGGCGAACTGCATCCTTCTTGGCCTGCGGGGCTGTGCGCGGCATGACCACGTTGCACGGAATACCGCGGCGGCCGGCCGCATAAGACAAAGACAAGGCGTGGTTGCCGCTGGAATGCGTGCAGACACCCTTGGGCATCAAATGGTCTGCAAGGCCGAATACAGCGTTGCAGGCCCCACGCACCTTAAAGGCCCCGGCTTCTTGGAAATTTTCGCATTTGAAGAACAGCTGCGCGCCGGTCAGGTCATTCAGGTGGTCCGAAACCATGACCGGAGTTCGGCGGATATGCGGTTTGATCCGATCATGCGCGACACGCATGTCCTCGATCGTCAGATCCGCGGCAGAGGGGTGATCCAACATTGTCATTCTCCTTACGCCGCGGCCTCGGTTCGGTTGCCGGGTGTGGCGCGAAAGTGTTCCTGGGCTGCGGCGACGCCAGAGCCCAACGTGATCGGATAGCTTAGATCGGCCATTGCCATCTCGATCGTACAGAGTCCGGACAGGACCATCGCATCTGTCAGACTGCCCAGATGCCCGATACGGAACGCCTTGCCGTGCAACTGGCCCAGGCCAACACCAAAGGACATCCCGTAGGTGTTAAAGGCATGGTCGGTCAGAATGTTGCTGTCGAACCCTTCGGGCACGTAGATTGCGCTGACCGTGTCCGAGTAAAGGTCTGGCGATTGAGCAACCAGTTCCAGCCCCCAAGTATCGACGGCGCGCCGGACACCCTCGGCAAGCCGATGATGACGGGCGTAAACATTAGGTAAGCCTTCTTCAAACAGCATCTTCAGGCTTTCACGCAGCCCGTAGATCAGTTGCAGAGGTGGTGTATAGGGAAACCCTCCGGTCGCATTGGCCGCCATCATATCCCGGAAATCGAAAAAGGTCCGGTGCAGCTCTGCGGTTTCCATCGCGTCCAGCGCTTTCTGGCTGACGCAAAGGATGGCCATGCCAGTGGCCAGCATGAATCCCTTCTGCGATCCCGAAACCGCGATGTCGACGCCCCAGCGGTCGAACTCGAACGGTACAGAGGCCAAAGAGCTGACGCAGTCCACCATCAAAAGCGCCGGGTGATTGGCGGCATCCATCGCCCGCCTTACAGCCCCGATATCCGAAAGCACCCCTGTCGCCGTTTCATTATGAGTGACCAGAACGGCGCGAATTTCATGCGCTTTGTCCCCAGTCAGAACCGTCTGAAATTGGTCGGCGGGGGCGCCGCTGCCCCAAGGGCAGTCGATGACCTGAACGTCAAGCCCGTGACGTGTACACAGATCAATCCAGCGGTGGCTGAAAATGCCATAGCGCGCAATCAGGACCTTATCACCGGGGCTGAGCGTGTTGGTGATTGCAGCCTCCCATCCACCTGTGCCGCTGGCGGGAAAGGTAACGATCTGGGCCGTAGCGGTATCAAAGACCTTCTTTGTGTCTTCCAGTACGGGTGCAAATGTCTGGACAAAGTCCGGCGCGCGATGATCCTGCGTCTGGACCTGCATGGCCAGGCGCAATCTATCAGGTATGTTGGTCGGGCCGGGAATGAAAACCGGGTTTTGGTTCGACATGGCTTGTTCCTCTGCTTTGGAGATAAGTGTCCGGGAAAAAGCTGCATTACGCAATTTTCTTGAAAAATATTTTCATTTATTGAAGGTAAATATTAAGCTACTGATATATTGAACTTTTCCGTTTTTCATTTTTACATACAAGAAATCCGGACGCGAGAAACTTTGGACAGCTGAAAGGAAATGCCTGGGATGGAAACGCAGAAAAGGCCACGCGGCAGACCAAAATCGCTGTTCAAGGAAAGCTCGGCCGGGACCATGCAATCGCTGGATCGGGCGCTTAGCGTTTTGACCACAGTAGCCAGTCTGGAACGCGCAGCACTCAGCGATTTGGCGCGCGAAGTTGATGTGCCCACGGCCACAACACACCGAATTCTGGTGACGCTGCAGAAGCACGGTTTCGTCGCCTTTGATGAAGAGCGTCAAGAATGGATGATCGGGATCGAGACCTATCGCACCGGAGCGTCCTTTCTACGCCGTAATGGTGTTATCGAAATCGGAAGGCCCATTTTACGCCGGCTGATGCAGGATAGCGGCGAAACGGCGAATCTGGCCGTTCCGGACGGGGCCGAAGTGGTGTTTGTGGGGCAGGTCGAAACGGCCAATCCGATCCGGGCTTTTTTTCCACCGGGCGCGCGGACACCGATGTATGCCTCGGGCACCGGTAAGGCGATCTTGGCCGCGTTGAACGAGGCTGCATTGATCAAAGCGCTGGGCACGTTGGACACAAAGGTCTTCACGCCTCAAACACTGGTGCCCGGCGATGCACTGCAAAGCGATCTGGATCAGACCCGGGCCCGCGGGTGGTCGCATGATCGGGAGGAACGATACGAGGGGATGTCATGCATCGGTGCGGCCATCTTCAACGACCGGGGGGAACCCTGTGCGGGCATTTCCGTATCTGGCCCTACCGCCCGGTTCAGCACTGAACGCGCGCCGGAATTAGGCCGATTGGTACAAGCCGCCGCGCAAGAGGTTACCTTGCTCAGCGGTGGGCGCTTACCGGCGCGGGATGCGGGGGATGCGGGATTGTGACAGCTTGTATTCGTGCTCTGGATGGGGCGGATGCCCATGGGTGCGGTTCCAATAGTCACTCGCGCCGCGCCGCAACCAAAGGGGTATGCACAAGAGCAAACCAACAAGGAAGCCCCCGGTATGGGCCCAATAGGCGACGCCGCCCTCGTCGGGGTTGCTGGACAGGCTTCCAATGAACTGCATACCCAGCCACACGCCTAGCATGACAAACGCCGGGATCGAGAAGACACGGAAATAGATCACCAGAACAAGCAGGATGTCCACGCGCGCTTTGGGGAACATCAACAAATAGCCACCCATGACGCCAGCTATTGCGCCAGACGCACCAATCGTAGGGACCAGAGATTGTGGCGCTGTGACGACGTGGATCAGACCGGCCCCGATACCGGCGGCAAGATAGAACAGCAGAAAGGGCAGGTGGCCCATCTCGTCTTCGAGGTTGTCGCCGAAGATCCACAGGAACAGCATGTTTCCTGCCAGATGCATCCAGCCGCCATGCAGGAACATCGAGGTCACGAGAGTCTCAAGCGTATAG
The DNA here is from genome assembly GCF_059609985.1 of Ruegeria sp. YTSA219. NCBI lineage: Bacteria > Pseudomonadati > Pseudomonadota > Alphaproteobacteria > Rhodobacterales > Roseobacteraceae > Ruegeria > Ruegeria sp. YTSA219. The sequence continues at coordinate 124,587 of NZ_JBXWMT010000006.1, read as the reverse complement.
CCGTCCGTAATCCGGGCGGGCACCACCGCATAGTCGGTATACAGCTGGGTGATCAGCCGCTGGTTCTCCATGCTTCCCGCATAGCTGAGGAAAATCAGGATATTTGCAGCCATCAACAGATAGATGACATACGGTGTGCGTCCCGAAGGGTTATGGTCACGAATTGGAAACATGGTGCGACGCTGGGCGGTTGGCTGCCCAGCGTCAAGGCCTGTTTAGGCCGCACCCCCCAGCAATGCGGCATTCCCACCCGCAGCAGTGGTGTCGACACAGACATGTCGTTCTCCCAGAACGCGGGTGCGATCTGGCTGGCCGGGGATCAGAGGGATGATCGGGCCTGCACGCCGGGACAGATGACGCTCGATTTCCTGACCGGTTGCGTCGTCGCCCCACCACAATACGCCCGAGAAGCCAGTCAGGTTTTCAAGCCGGTGCAGGTCTAACGCGCCGATAGCAGTGATAGCCCGCCCGCCCAGTGCTTTGACCGCGTTGGCCTGCGCTTGTGCGGCTTCAACTCCGGGACCCATACACAATAGCGGTGCGCGTGAGAATTCACTCAGGCGGTTCGATTCACCCGTCGGACCGGGCAGCAACCGCGCCCTGATCTCAGCAGATTTTCCTTCTGGCAATGGTAGATCGGTCATATCGGTGGACCATTGCTCGGGACTGACCTGCCGGTCCGGGGCGCAGAAGCGGGTCAGGTAGTTCGGCCCGCCCGCCTTTGGGCCGGTCCCCGACAGACCCTCGCCGCCAAAGGGTTGCGATCCAACTATGGCGCCGATCTGGTTGCGATTGACGTAGATGTTTCCGGCATGAACAGCTTCGGTGATGTGCTGAACGCGGTCGTCGATCCGTGTGTGCAGGCCAAAGGTCAGCCCATATCCTGTGGCGTTGATATCGGCGATGATCTGATCCAACTCCGAGGAATTGAACCGCACTACATGCAGGACGGGGCCAAACACCTCGCGCTCCAACTCGGCAATGCCGGGGATTTCGATAAGGGTTGGGGCGATGAACGTGCCGTCGCCGGGGACGGACATCTCTTTCAGGACACGCCCTTCGGACCGTGCCAATGCGATGTGATCAGCGATACCAAGGCGTGCATCTTCGTCGATCACGGGACCGCAATCGGTTGAAATCAACCAGGGATCGCCAACCAGCAGCGCGTCCATGGCCCCTGTCAGCATGGTCAGAAGATCATCGGCAATGTCTTCTTGGACATAAAGACAGCGCAACGCCGAGCACCTTTGTCCCGCTGATTGGAATGCGCTTTCGATGATCGACTGAACCGCCTGTTCGGGCAGGGCGGTGCTGTCCACGATCATCGCATTCAGACCACCGGTTTCCGCGATCAGAGGCGTTCCCGGTCGCAAGTTTCCGGCCATGGCTGCACGGATTTTCAGGGCGGTCCCGGTCGAGCCGGTAAAGGCCACTCCCGACACCCTCGGGTCCGAGGTCAGGGCTGCGCCCACCGATGGACCGCCCGGCAGCAACTGTAGCGCGCTGCGTGGCACTCCGGCCTCGTGCAGCAATTCAACGGCGCGATGCGCGATCAATGGTGTCTGCGGTGCGGGCTTTGCCAATACCGCATTCCCAGTGGCCAAAGCGGCGGATATTTGACCGGTGAAAATGGCCAGCGGAAAGTTCCACGGGCTGATACAGGTGAACACACCCGCTGGTTCTGCGTCGGGTATATTCGCCGCATAATAGCGCAGGAAATCTACCGCCTCGCGCAGTTCGGCGACTGCATCGGGCAGGGACTTACCAGCCTCACGGGCCAGCAGGGCGAAAAGTTCACCGAAATGGGTCTCGTAAAGGTCGGCGGCGGCATTCAGAACCTGCGAGCGTTGATCTGCCACTACCTGCCAAGGGGTGGCTGCAGTCAAAGCAAGCTCGACATCTTGTGCGCTGGCCGGGGCAACGGCACCGGGGCGATCCCGCGACTGTGCGGGGTTGACGATGGGCTGATCGTCATCGGGCCGCGCATCGCCGGACAACAACGGGCGCGCATACCAGTGATGCGTCCGAAACGCGTCCCGCGCGGCGTTGACCCGGTCCAAAGTGGGAATGTGCCGCAGGTCAAACCCCTGCGAATTGGGCCGCTCGGGTTGAAACAGCTCGGGTCCGGTTGGAATGGCGCGCGCCGGTTCGAGGAGAGTGAGAAACGGATCGGCCGCAACCTCCTCCGGGGGAACAGTATCATCCACGATTTGGTTCACGAATGAAGAGTTTGCACCATTCTCAAGCAGTCGCCGCACCAGGTAGGCCAGCAAGTCACGATGGGCCCCGACAGGCGCATATATGCGGCAGCGTGTGTTGTTTGCGTTCTTAACCAGATGGTGCAGGGTTTCTCCCATCCCGTGCAGCCGCTGAAATTCGAAAGGCTGATCAGTTGCCATTTGCAGAATTGTACTGACCGTATGGGCGTTATGGGTGGCAAACTGCGGATAGATCCTGTCGGTCATGCCCAGCAATTTTCGCGCATTAGCAATATAGGAGACATCGGTCACGGCCTTGCTGGTAAACACCGGAAAACCCTCTACGCCTTCAACCTGAGCGCGCTTGATTTCGGTATCCCAATAGGCGCCTTTGACCAGCCGCACCATCAGTTTGCGGTCATAGCGCTCGGCCATTCCATAGAGCGCGTCCAGAGCGATTCCAGCACGCGGACCATAGGCCTGAACCACAATTCCGAACCCGTCCCATCCTGCGAGTGCAGGCTCGGCCATTACCGCTTCGATGACCTGCAGGGACAGCGACAGGCGGTCGGCCTCTTCGGCGTCGATGTTCAGGCCCATGCCAGCGGCTTTGGCCAAAAGGCACAGAGCGCGCAGGCGCGGGACAAGCTCGGCCATCACTCGCTGTTCCTGGGCCAACTCATACCGGGGGTGCAGTGCTGACAGCTTTACCGAGATGCCTGGATTGGCGCGAATGTCATCATGGGTGCAGGCCTCTGCAATGGCGGTGATGGCACGGGAATAAGACAAATGATATCGGGCCGCGTCGGCCTCGGTCCGTGCGGCTTCACCCAGCATATCGTAGGAATAGGTATAGCCCTTGGCCTCCATCCCGCTGGCACGTTCCATGGCCGACTGGATGGTCTCGCCCAGCACGAACTGACGACCCATTTCCTTCATTGCGCGCCCGACGGCCGTGCGGATAACCGGTTCACCCAGTCTTTTGATCGCACCTCGCAGGGCACTGACAGGCGAGGGCTTGCCGTCGTCGAGGACTTTACCGGTCAGCATCAGCGCCCAAGTCGAGGCATTCACCAGCGGCGAGGAGGATTGCCCAAGATGCTTGCCCCAGTCGGACGGCGCGATCTTGTCTTCGATGAGAGCATCGATCGTGTCGGCATCCGGCACGCGCAGCAGCGCTTCGGCCAGACACATCAGCGCCACGCCCTCATCGGTAGACAGGCCATATTCGGCCAGAAACACCTCCATCATGCCCGGCGATGTACTGGATCGAATATCACGCACAAGCTGGGCGGCTGCCGCACAGATTTGGGCTCGATCAGTTTCAGACAGCGCGGCATGATCGATAAGATTGTCGAGAACGGCGGTTTGATCAGCGTAGGTTTGGCTGTCGATATGGGTGCTCAGGCTGTGTGACATGAATCCTCCAGGCTTTTGTTGAATATAATGTCGATTTCTCAGGACGATTGCCGTATTTTTTAATTCATCTGGTCGGATGGACTGTATTTAGGGGATAATGCCGTGCAAATGAGCTTTCCGGATTTGGATCGGTTTGATCGAGCGATCTTGGCGATTCTCTCAGAGGATGGGCGCATATCAGTTGCCGACCTAGCGCGGCGGATCGGGCTGTCGAAATCCCCAACCCAGGCGCGTCTAAAGCGACTTGAGGCTAGCGGGGTGATCACCGGGTATCGCGCCTTACTGGACCCGATCCGACTGGGGCTGGACCATGTGGCTTTTGTCGAGGTGCGCCTGACCGACACAAGAGAGAAGGCACTGGCCGAGTTTAACGCCGCAGTCCGCAAGGTGCCCGAAATCGAGCAAGCCCATATGATCGCGTCGAATTTCGACTATCTGCTGAAAATCCGCACTGGTTCAATGTCGGAATACCGCGCCGTTTTGGCTGAGAAGATATCCTCGCTTCCGCATGTGGCGAATACCTCGACCTTTGTGGCGATGGAGGCAGTTAAGGAAACCGTTGTTTCAGGCGCTTTGGACAGGGTGGGTTGACGAATTGCGCAAGCGCGTCACCATACGCGTATGAAGCGTTTTGTGTTCCCTCTGCTAGTGTTGGTGGCCCCTCCTGGTGTCGCCTGGTCTGAAGAATGCCCGTCCTCGCCGGATCATACCGAAAGCATCTCGGCCGTAATCGCGCAAATTCAGGATGTTGGAAACGAGGCCGAAGCCCAGACATTTTCCAATCAATTATGGGAGTTCTGGACCGATGCGCCCGACGCTGTTGCGCAGGCCGTTCTGGACCGGGGCATGACCCGCCGCAGTGGCTGGGACCTTCGGGGCGCCATCGAGGAGTTTGACAAGCTCATCGAATACTGCCCGCACTATGCCGAGGGGTACAATCAGCGCGCCTTTGCATATTATCTTAGCCAGGATTTCGCATCTGCACTGCCGGATCTGGACAAGGCGATCGAGCTGTCTCCGAACCATGTCGCGGCGATCAGCGGGCGCGCCCTGACGCTGCTTGGCTTGCATCGGATTGATGAAGCCCGTGCGGCACTGTCACATGCCTTGGAGCTTAACCCCTGGCTGTCCGAGCGCCACCTGATGGCTCCGGGCGGACCGTTGGAGCCGCCAGGTAAGGATATCTGAGGAATAGATGTCCCCGATCCATAGGACCGGGGACAATCTGGAACAGCTTAACCGACCAGCCCGTTATCGGTGCGCTTGATCGTGATCACCGATGAGCGCGGCGTGCCTCCATCCGGCCATTCGCTGCCGGGATGCTGAATGCCGACAAACATGGTGCGCAGATCGCTGGACCAAGCCAGCCCCGTGACCTCACACCCGTTTGGACCGGTCATGAAGCGGGCGATTTCGCCCGTGACCGGATCACCGACCAGCATCTGGTTGTTGCCGTGGCCTGCAAAGTCTTCTTCGTTGTCGTCATTGCCGTCGGTCTGGATCCAGACCAGACCAGTCGAGTCAATGGTCATTCCGTCGGGTGAGTTGAACAGGTTGCCCTCGTTCACATTGGCCGATCCGGCGCGGGCGTCAGAATGCACTGTCGGATTACCCGCCATGACATAGAGATCCCAAACGAACGCGTCGGCTGCGTGGTCGTCGTTGTCCGGTTTCCAGCGAACGATCTGGCCATATTTATTGGCCTCACGCGGGTTGGGGCCATTGGTCGACGTGTCGTCTCCCCCGGCATTTGGTTTCACGCCGCGGTTCTTGTTGTTGGTTAGGCAGCAATAGGCTTCGACCGCTACCGGGCTGGACGCCACCCATTCAGGGCGATCCATGGTCGTGCCACCCGCCTTGGATGCCGCCAATCGGGTGAAGATCGCAATATCCGCCGCATCCATGCCGGTTGCATCCGGCGTCAGCGGCAGCCAGGTGCCTGTCATGTCGTCATCGAATTTCGCCACATAAAGCGTGCCGTCGTTCAACAGATTCTGGGTTTCGCCGCCGGGCTGATAGGTGCCGTTCGAGACGAATTTGTACAGATACTCGCCCCGCTCATCATCACCCATATAGACAACCACGCGGCCATCAGCGGCCAGAGTCACCTCGGCATTCTCATGCTTGAAACGGCCAAGACCGGTGTGTTTGACCGGGGTGCTGTCCGGTTTGGTCGGGTCGATTTCAACGATCCATCCCACTCGGTGCGGCTCGTTTGGGTTTTTGGAGGTGTCGAACCGCGGATCGAACAGTTCGTAGCCATTCCAGCTTTCGGCTTTGACGCCATAGCGCTTGAAGCCGTCCGCGACCTTTTGATCGTAGCTGGCGTTTTCGTCGCTGGACCCGAAATAGCCGTTAAAGTTCTCTTCGCAGGTCAGATACGTGCCCCAGGGCGTCTTGCCTGCACCACAGTTGTTCATGGTGCCCAGCGAGGTTGTGCCGGTCGGGTCGGCCTCGGTCTTCAGCAGGTCGTGGCCGGCAGCGGGGCCGACGATGTTCATCTCAGTGTTGTGGTGGATGCGCCGGTTGAACGGGCTGTCCTTGACCACGGACCAACCTTCGGGGCCTTCGGTGATTTCCATCACCGTCACACCCTGCAGGTTCTGCAGTTTGCGCACGTCGTCAGCACTGGCCGGAACACCTTCCTGCGCAGCGGGCAGGTTGATTTTACCGTTCGGATATTCGTGATTGATCGCAATCAGCTCATGACCTTGGAAGGTAAAGGTCTCCATGCCGTCGGTATTCTCGCCAAAGATGCGGTCCGAGTTCTCGACCGGGCCGCCCTCGGCGAGGTCATAGCCATCGGCATCCGAAAACAGCGGATCGCCCCAGCGCATCAAGATCTTCCACTCAAACCCTTCAGGCACATGGACGGTGCCATCAGTTTGTGCGGCAATCGGGGTGAAAGCGAACCGGGATGCTGCTTGTGCCTGCGCCGAGGTCGAGCCAAGCAGGCCGGTTCCCAACGCAGCCGCGCCAGAGCCGAAGGCCACGACGCCGGACAGAAATCCACGGCGGGAAATGGCGCTTTCGACGACACGGTCAAAGTCGTTTTCTTCAGGGCGGGGGAAATGCAGCTCGTCCCAGTCGTCGGCGGAAAGTGTGGTAGGGTCAACGTCTTTCATGGATTGCTCCTGGCTGTCGGTGAAAAGTCGATGAAACGCATTTAGGGGGCATTTGTGACAGGGTGATAACAGCACCATTAACGATGGCGCCGGGATACTCAGGAAACAGATTTACTCGGGATGCGTAAGGATACGCCGATGTGATCAGCCCGTCAAAACGGGCTGATCACATCTTGTTTTTATTGGCTTTTTGACAGGAAAAGCGGTCAGGTAAGGCGCTGACCGTCCGCATTGAACCGATAGGCCTTGTCCGGAGAATAGGCGAAACGCAATTCCTGCCCTTCGGATATCGCATGCTGGCCAAACAGCCGGGCGGTTATGGCGTGTTCGTTGATCTGCGCGATGACATTTGTGTCTCCGCCCAGCTTCTCAACATGGCTGACACGCGCGGTGAGTGGTCCGTCATCTGCAACAAACAGGTCCTCGGGCCGGATGCCAATCGTGTTCTGACCGCTTTCGTTCAGCAACCCCTGCGGCAGGAAATTCATTGACGGAGAGCCGAGGAACCCGGCCACGAACTGGTTCGCGGGGTTGTTATACAGCTCCATCGGGCTGCCGATCTGTTCCACCCGGCCGTCGCGCAGGACAACGATCTTGTCGGCGAGCGTCATGGCCTCGGTCTGGTCATGGGTGACATAGATCATCGAGGCGTCCAGTGCGCGATGCAGATTGGCGATCTCGATCCGCGTGTTCATGCGCAGCGCGGCATCCAGATTGGACAGGGGCTCATCAAACAGGAACAGTTTGGGTTCGCGCACGATGGCGCGGCCAATGGCAACCCGCTGACGCTGACCGCCCGACAATTCCGAGGGGAAGCGATCCAGATAGGGCTCGAGGTTCAGCATCCGGCTGGCTTTGGCCACGCGGCCTTCGATTTCCGATTTGGGCTGCTTTTCCTGCTTCAGTGCAAGGGTCATATTGCCCCGAACGCTGAGGTGGGGATAGAGCGCATAGCTTTGGAATACCATCGCAATGCCGCGCTTGGATGGCGGCACCAGATTGACTTGCTGACCGCCAATGTTGATCTCACCGGACGATGCATCCTCGAGCCCCGCAATCACCCGCAACAGGGTGGATTTGCCGCAGCCTGAGGGGCCGACAAAGACGACAAACTCGCCGTCTTCGACCTCAAGCGTGATGTCCTTCAGAACATGCACATTGCCGAAAGATTTATTGATTTTGTTCAGCGTCAGGGCGGTCATGTCGCTTGCTCCTCAAAGGAAACGGGCTGGCCAGTGCGGATGCTTTCATCTGCGGCCAGGCAAATGGCAAGGGATTGGACAGCGTCATTCATATGACGCGTCAGGTCTATGTCTTTGGCGATGGCGCGCAGCATATAGCCCTGTTCGGCATCGCAGAGTTCCTGGTGACCGGGTTCACCGGGCATGTCGATAGTGTGGTCGCCTTGCGGTGTGTGGACTAGCAGACCGCCAACCTTTGTGTGGCCGTCAATATCCGCCGAGGCACCCTTGTTCCCGTCGGTGATCGAGACCGAACCGTTGGGCGACACTATATCTTTCACGAAGAACGCGGTTTCCGACATCATCGGGCCCCAGCCGGCCTCATACCAGCCGACCGAGCCGTCATTGAAAACCACCTGAAACTGCCCGTAATTGTACATGTCAGGCGCGATCTCATCTGACAGGCGCAGACCCATTCCGTGGACACGGACGGGCCGGGCATCGGTGATCTGACACATCACATCGACATAGTGAACGCCGCAATCCACGATGGGCGAGGTGGTCTGCAACAACGCTTTATGCGTCTCCCATTCCGCGCCGCTGGATTGCTGGTTCAGGTTCAGGCGGAATACATAAGGCCCACCCAGGTTGCGGGCCTCGGCAATCAGCCGCACCCACGAGGGGTGGTGGCGCAGGATGTAGCCAACAACCAATTTGCGGTTCAGTCGGGTGGCGGTTTCGACCACGCGCCGCGCATCAGCGACATTGGTGGCCAGCGGTTTCTCTACAAAGACATGCGCCCCGGCTTCCATCGCCGCACAGGCATAATCCGCATGGCTGTCGGAATAGGTGGCGATCACGACCAGATCCGGGTTTGTTTCGGCCAGCGCGGTTTCGAAATCCGAATAGGCAGGATAATCCGCCAGATCGGGGTCATCCACGCGCCCGGATCGGTTCACCAGCCCAGCAATTTGCACGTCCGGGTGATGGTGATGGGCCAGCGCGTGGCTGAACCCCATATTGCCAAGACCTGCGATCAGAACACGTGTCATTTGACAGCCCCTGACGTGATGCCGCGGATCAGCTGGCGTGAGAATATGACATAGAGAACCAGGACCGGCAGGATTGCCATCGACAAGGCTGACAGGACCGCGTTCCAGTCGGTGACAAATTGACCGATAAAGACCTGGCTGCCCAGCGTCAGGGTCTTGGTCTCCTCAGCCGGGGCCAGGATCAGCGGGAACCAAAGGTCGTTCCAGATCGGGATCATGTTGAACACCGCCACCGTCGCCATGGCGGGCCGCACCAGTGGCAGCACCAGGCGGAAGAAGATCGTGTATTCCGACAGCCCGTCGATGCGCCCGGCGTTTTTCAGGTCATCACTGACCTGCCGCATGAATTCAGACAGGATAAACACCGCCAGCGGCAAACCCTGTGCCGTATAGACCAGGATCAGCGCCCAAAGTGAGTTCACCAACCCGGTCGCCACCATCATCTCAAGGATTGCGACGGTGCCGATGCGGATCGGGATCATGATCCCCAGTGCCAGATATAGGCCCATCAGCAGGTTGCCTTTGAACTGGTACTCGGACAGCGCATAAGCCGCCATGGCACCGAACAGCAGGATAAAGAACAGGGACGCCACGGTGACGATCATCGAGTTCTGAAAGTAGAGGAAGAAATCCCCCTGCTTCATCACCGTCTCATAGCCGATCAGCGAAAAACTGTCTGCGTTGGGCAGGGCCAGCGGTTCGCGAAAGATCGATCGGCGGGTTTTGAAGCTGTTGATCAGGATCACAAAGACCGGGAACAGAGCGATCAGTGTATACAGGATCAGCCCAGCGTGCATCGCTACGGTGTTGAGGGGGTTATGGCGTGCTTTGTTCATCACTTGGCCCTCACAGTTGATACCGGCGCATCCGGGTCTGGATGCCGAACAGATAGATACAGACGCCCACCAGGATGATTGCGAACATGGCCCCGGCGATGGCCGATCCCATATGCGGGTCGCCTAGTTGCAACTGGAAGCCGAAGAATGTGCGATACATGAAAGTACCTAGAATATCGGTTGAGAAATCTGGCCCCGCCAGCGCGCCTTGTGAGGCATAGATCAGGTCGAATGCGTTGAAATTGCCCACAAAGGTCAGGATCGAGATGATCCCGATCGACGGCAGGATCAGCGGTAGTTTGATCTTCCAGAAGGCCGAGGCCCCGGTGATGCCGTCGATCTCTCCGGCCTCAAGGATTTCTTCGGGGATGGTCAGCAGGGCGGCATAGATCAGCATCATCGGGATGCCTACGAACTGCCAGACCGAGATCAGCGCCAGCGTGGTCAGTGCGTATTCCTCTTTGCCCAACCACGGTGCAAAGAGGGACTTAAGCCCAACAGCATCCAGCATCGAAGGCGCAATGCCCCAGATCGGCGACAGGATCAGTTTCCAGGCAAAGCCCACGATCACAAAGCTGAGGATCGTAGGAATAAAGATCGCCGAGCGATACAGGGCGGCAAACCGTAGGCGGGGGTGGCTGAGAAGGGCGGCCAGCGCGATGCCGATCGGGTTCTGAACCAACATATGGATCAGGAAGAACCAAAAATTATTACCCAGAGCATTCCAGAATTGATCCGACCAGTTGGGATCGAAAAACAGGGTCCGGAAATTCTGCAATCCGACAAACACGCGAGCCTGATCAACCTCTGTATACAGTGCAAGGCGCAGTGTGTTGAACAGCGGGAAAATCATCACAGCGGTATAGACGAGTACGGCAGGTGCCAGAAATACAACGATATGCCAGCGAATGCGGGGGCGGGTCATGGGATTGCTTTCAAAGGGGTGTCGGAGTTACCCGGGCGGTCGGCACCGCCCGGGTATAGATCAGCTTATTGATGCGGAGCGTACCAGGAGGCCAGGCCTTCCTGCAGTTCGACACCCAGTTCCTCGGGGGATTTTGCACCTTTGATGGCAGCAACAGAAGCGCCCCAGGTATCGTTTTCAAGGTTCGGTGTGCCACGCGACAGGATTTGATAGGTCGAGCGGATGGTCGATTCACACTCTTCGCGCCAGCCTACGATTTCCTTGGCCAGCGGGTCCTGCAGCTCGACCGGAGTGTTCGAGAGCGGGAAGAAGCCAGGCAGGGCGTTGCCGAAGATTTCGGCGAATTCCGGGCTTGCGACCCAGGCCAGGAACGTCTCGGCAGCTTCGGGATTCGCGGTGGCCGCATTCATACCAATGCCAATGTCGGTGTGGTCCGAGATATAGCAGGTATCGCCCGCATTCTGGACTGGCGGCTTAAAGGCGCCCATTTCGAAATCGGCCTGCGCATTGAAGCCCGAAATTTCCCAGGATCCCGCAGGGTAGACGGCTGCGCGACCCAGGGTAAAGATGTTCTGGCTGTCGGGATAAGTCTGCGCCTCATATCCGTCACCCAGATAAGCGCCCCAACGGGCCAGGGTGGCATAGGGGGCGGTCCAGGCTTCATCGGTCAGCTTTTGCTCGCCCGCGATCAGCGCCTGGCGGCCCTCTTCGCCTTTCCAATAGTTCGGACCGATGTTGTTATAGCCCATAGTGGCGGCTTCCCACTGGTCGTTGGTGCCCATCGCCATCGGGATATAAGTGCCGTCTTCCTTGATCTTGTCGAGGGCGGCAAAGAACTCGTCCTCGGTTGTGGGAACTTCGATACCCAGTTCGGCAAACGCGTCCTTGTTATAGATGAACCCGTGGATCACCGACGCCATCGGAACGCAGAAACTGGCCGAGCCGTCATCCGTTTGCCAGGCCGACTTGGCGACATCCGAGAAGTTGTTCATCGCTTCGACACCGGACAGGTCGCTCAGATGACCGGCCTCATACAGGGCCAGCGATGCGTCGAACGGTCGACAGGTGATCAGGTCACCCGCCGATCCCGCATCCAGTTTCGAATTCAGTACGGCGTTGTATTCCGCCGGGGCCGAGGGTGTGAATTGCACTTTGATGCCGGGGTGTTTGGCCTCAAACGCAGGGATGATCTGGTCCTGCCATAGGGTCAGGTCGTCATTTCGCCAGCTTTCGATGGTCAGGGTCACATCTTCCGCATAGGCAGCCGACGCCATCAACGTCGTGCCCAGCAGAGCAAGTTTCAAGCTATTCTTAGTCATCCATATTCTCCCGATTGATGGTTATTATTCTATGGCCAGTGCGGCCGTTAGGATTCCGTCTGATGTTCGTAGGCGTTCAGTGGCTTCGGATGCCGAAACACCTTTTGCGGCGACAAGCACGGCGGGCTTCACATCACCGCGTGTTGCTTCCAGTGCGCGCTTTGCTGCGTCTGTGTCCACCTCGGCAATGCGGGTTACGATTCCGGCCGCGCGGGCGCGCAGTTTGTCATTGTCCGCGCGCAGGTTGACCATCATGCCGCCATGTACGTGGCCAAGGTCCAGCGCCATCAGCGACGACAGCATATTCAAAGCGATCTTTTGCGCCGTTCCCGCGCCCATCCGCGTTGATCCCGAAATCAGTTCGGGCGGGGTGGCTAGCAGGATCGGGATGTTGGTCTGTGTCAGCAGGGGACTGTTGGCGTTATTGGCGATGCCGATCAAGGTCGCGCCTTTTGCACGGGCGATGCTTGCGGCTGTCATCGTGTAGGGGGTCGACCCGCTTGCGGATACGGCGATCACCGTGTCCCGGGCTGACAAACTGTTCAGCGCTTCACGCAGGTCACCGTCGGCGTCTTCGGAATCACCCGACATCTCGACACCCGTCGGAAGACCACCAGCCATATGGATTCGCAACTGGTCTGGCGTGATCGAGAATGTTCCGCCCAGCTCTTGCGCGTCAGCCGCCGCCATCAAACCGGACGAGCCTGCCGCAACATAGTGCAACATGCCGCCCGACCGGAGCGTCCTGGCCATCGCAGCGGCGCCCAATGCAATAGCCTGTGTGGCCGAGCGCACCGCCGCTGCCGCAGCGATCTGCCCCTCGGCCAGCAACAGCGCCGACCCTGTCAGGTCTTCGCGGCTCAGGCTGGTGGCGTCGCGGTGCAGTTGTTCGGTTGACGGCAGCGTCAAGAGAATCCCCTCCCAGGTTTCCCGATTACAATACCTATTTAATACCACCTGTCCAACATTTTCTTTTCAGTGAAGGTTTTGTGCTGTTCTTATAGGAAAAACTGCAATATTTGCGAGTAGCGCCAAAATCTAGGCTTTTCTAAATCAAATAGGTATTGTATTGGTATTGTCATGATTGAGTCCCTGCATAATGCTGTATTGGCCGTTGATGGCGGTGGAACGCGCTGTCGTGTGGCCTGTGAGGTTGCTGGAATCGCTCACAGCGTTGAAGTTGGCGCTGCAAACGTCTCGACTGATTTTCAGGCTGGCGTTTCACAGATAAAGCTGGGGTTGGACCAGCTGTCTGGCAAGCTTGGCATCGGGGTTGAGGGCTTGTTGGCAAGTCCTGCCTTTGTTGGTTTAGCTGGGATCACGGATCAGGCGATCTCAACTCGTTTGAGGGATGCGCTTGGTCTAAAGCACGCCCGGATAGAGGATGATCGTCCCGCTGCCTTGCGCGGGGCACTGGGTGCGCAGGACGGGCTGATTGCCCATTGTGGTACAGGCTCATTTCTGGCCAGACAAACTGGTAGAGACATGCGCTTTGCCGGTGGCTGGGGCTCGGTCTTGGGGGATGAAGCCTCGGCCCAGTGGGTTGGAAGGATGGCATTGTCCTTGGCATTGCGTGCGTCTGATGGAACGCAGACCCGTTCGGACCTTTTGACCACTTTGCTGTCCGAACATGACGGACCTGCCGGGATCGTTCGTTTTGCAGGGGCTGCAGACCCTGCGCAGTTTGGAGCGATTGCACCAAAAGTGACCATGGCTGCCCAAGATGACGACGTGGTTGCGCAACAAATCATGCGGGCAGGTGCTGCCTATCTGGCGGATACCGCCACGCATTTGGGGTGGAGCCCGGGAGCCGCGCTGTGTCTGACGGGCGGTATTGGTGGTCAATACGCGTCGTATCTGCCCGAAAACATGCAATCCGACCTGCGCGCGCCGTTAGGAGAACCGCTCGACGGGGCGCTCGCCTTGGCAAAGGAGGTCGAACATGAGCATTGCTGATTTTCTGCGTTCGGATTCCTGGCTGACCGCTGATAATGGGCCGCGATATGTCCAACTACGGCGAAGGCTGCAGGAGGGCATTGATACGGGTGTTCTGCCCCCCAAATCGTCGCTTCCGTCCGAGAGAGAACTTGTCGAGATCACGGACCTTTCGCGCGTCACCGTGAGAAAGGCGATTCAAGAGCTTGTCCAAGAGGGCGTGATCGAACAGCGCCAGGGCTCGGGCTCGTTCATCCGCGAGCGCATCCCACGGGTCGAACAATCGCTGACACATCTGACTTCGTTCACCGAAGACATGTCCAGCCGTGGAATGAAAACCGCGTCGAAATGGCTGGAGCGGGGGGTCTTTGCGCCGACCCAAGAAGAGATTGCCGCCTTGAGCTTGTCCGAGGGTGAGCAAATCTCTCGTATCTACCGATTGCGCGAAGCCGATGGCCGTCCATTGGCGCTGGAAAAAGCGGCGTTACCTTTGGATATCCTGCCGAACCCGATCGAGGTGACCACCTCTCTGTACGAGGTCTTGGATCGGCTGGGCCGCCGTCCTGTTCGGGCGGTTCAGAAGATCTCGGCCCTGAATTTGGCCGCGCGTGAGGCTGAACTTCTTGATGTTCCCGAGGGAGCCGCCGGGCTGAATATTGAACGTGTTTCTTTTCTCAGAAACGGACGCGTCGCCGAACTGACACGCTCGCTTTATCGCGGCGATGCGTATGATTTTGTCGCTGAATTGCGGTTGTAACCTGAAAGGACGGAACTAGATGTCCGTAGAACTCTCGAAGATGCGTCAGGAAATTCTGGAAATTCCTGATGCCGTAGACCGATTGCTAAGCAATGGGGCTGACAATATCCGCCACGCTGCCCAGTTGGCGCGCGACGCAGACCCGCGTTTTCTGGTCTCGGTGGCGCGAGGATCTTCGGATCACGCCTGCACCTATCTGAAATATGCATGCGAACTATTGCTGAACCTTCCTGTTGCCTCGGTCGGGCCCTCGGTCAACTCGATCTATGGTGCCGAGCTTCGGGCGCAGGGTGCGTTGAGCATATCGGTGTCGCAATCTGGTCAAAGCCCGGACATCGTTGGCATGACGCGCGCGCTGAAACGATCTGGTGCCGTGACGGTCGCCATTACGAACAATACGGAATCCCACCTGGCAGATGCCACGGACGCCGTCCTGCCTCTTCATGCGGGACCGGAATTGAGTGTGGCAGCAACCAAGACCTTTGTGACGTCTCTGGTGGCGGGGCTGTGGTTGCTGGCGGAAATCGCGGATGAGGCAGAGCTGAAGCAGGCCATATGGTCACTGCCCGGGTATCTTGGGAAGGCTGCCCAATGCGACTGGACCCCGGCCGCCAATGCGATTTCCGGCCGGTCCCTGTTTACCTTGGGTCGCGGTCCATCGCTGGCGATCTCGAATGAAGCGGCGCTGAAAATCAAAGAGACCTGCCAGATCCACGCCGAGAGCTATTCGACTGCAGAAGTTCTGCACGGGCCGGTCTCAATCGTTGAAGAAGGGTTTCCAACCATTGTGTTCGCTGCCAGTGATGCCGCTGAACAAACAACGGCAGAAGCGGCTGATGCGTTGGCGGCAAAAGGGGCTACCGTTTTTGCCACAACATCGGCGGTGAAACGGGCGCAGCCTCTGCCGGTCGTCAGAACGGACCATTGGCTGACCGATCCCATCAGCGCCATCACATCGTTCTACAGCATGGTTGAATCGGTCGCCTGCAATCGCGGAATTGACCCTGATGCCCCGCGTCACCTTAAGAAAGTTACGGAAACTGTATGACCTCTGAGACGGTTGTATTCAGAAACGGCGCCTATTTCGACGGCACACACCTGCTGGAGGGGCAGGCGGTTGTGTTTCGCCAAGGTAATTTGTCCGAGATCACCCCGGCAGACGGAACCAAAATCGCCGGGCAGCAGGTCGATCTGAACGGTGATATTCTCTGCCCCGGATTTGTGGACCTACAGGTCAATGGCGGCGGAAGTGTCATGTTCAACGATGACCCTTCTGTCGAGACTATCCAGCGCATTTCTCAAGCGCATAGAAAGCTTGGCGTCGCATCCTTTTTGCCCACCCTGATTACCGACACTGCGGCCAAGACCCAGCAGGCAATAGAGGCCGCGATCAAGGCTGTGGATGTCGGTGTTCTCGGTGTCGCTGGACTGCATCTGGAGGGACCGCATCTTTCGTTGGCGCGAAAAGGGGCGCATGACGCCGCGCTGATCCGCCCGATGGATGAAGAGGATCTGACCACCCTGATAGCCGCGGCCAGCCGATTGCCTTGCCTTAAAGTAACCCTGGCGCCAGAAGCTGTGTCTGAGCGACAGGTTACCTCTTTGGCTGAGGCCGGAATTCTGGTGTCTCTGGGTCATAGCGATGCGGATTTTGCGACCTGTCAACGTTATGCTGCGGCGGGCGCGCGCTGTGTCACACATCTGTTCAACGCCATGAGCCAGCTTGGAAACCGCGAGCCTGGTCTTGTGGGGGCGGCGCTGGCCAATGCGGGTTTGTCTGCGGGTCTGATTGCCGACAGTATACACGTACACCCTGAGGTCATGCGGGCGGCATGGGCGGCAAAGACCGGCCCGGCCCGGATATTTCTGGTCAGCGATGCCATGGCTGTTGCCGGAACAGAGGATGCCGAATTCAACCTTGAAGGGCGCCGTATTACCAGAACGGATGGCCGCCTGACGCTTGAAAATGGAACGCTGGCAGGGGCTGACCTGGATCTGACGACGGCTGTTCGCATCCTTGTCAAAAATGTCGGTGTCCCGCTGAAGGATGCGCTGAGCGCCGCAACGACCTATCCTGCGAAGTTGATTGGCTTGGCCGAATCTTCCAGTAAGAATCTGGCATCCATGATCCGTATTTCGGCGGATCTTGAAACTTGCGAATGGGCGAATGCCGCGCGTTGAATAAGCCGCGCGCTGCCGAAACGACCCCGGGATTACCGATGCGCCGGGGTCCGTCCCCGGGTGTCATATGATTTTGAATTTCGCGTGCGAACTGTGCTTGACGACACCTTGGGCATGGCATAAACCAGCCACCGCTGAGCGGGCGTCGTATACTGGCTATTACCTCAGCCTTCCAAGCTGATGAAGCGGGTTCGATTCCCGCCGCCCGCTCCAAATCAGCCCCAAAAGTCTGCGTCAAATAGCCTTTCGTTTGGGCCATTCGGCTGCACCGCTTGACCCGGCGGGTTGTAGACGCCAAGAAGCGGGATACCGGAATTCGAACACGATGTAAGGGCCTGACATGGCAAAACCCGTCTCAGCCAGTCCAGCAGCAAAACCCGCACCCGGTGCGGCTGAGGAACGGGCCAGGTCCAGGAAGATCGGTGTTCTGGCTTCGCTCTGGCCATTCATGAAGCCTTATCGATTGCAAATGATTGGGGCCTCTATGGCCTTGGTTCTGACCGCCAGCATGACGCTTACATTGCCTTTGGCTGTCCGCCGTGTGGTCGACAACTTTCGGATCGAAGACGGAGAGCTACTGGATTGGTACTTTCTGGCGGCGCTGGGCATCGCCGCGATTCTGGCCGTCGGAACAGGTATCCGCTACGCGCTTGTTACGCGCCTGGGCGAACGCGTTGTCGCCGATATCCGCAAAGCCGTTTTTGATCGCGTCATCGGGATGAGCCCCGAATTCTATGAACGTATCATGACGGGTGAGGTGCTGAGCCGGATCACGACCGACACCACGCTGATTCAATCCGTGCTGGGCTCGTCAGTCTCGATCGCTCTACGCAATATGTTGATGTTTCTGGGCGGGCTTGTGCTGATGCTGCTGACCTCGGCCAAGCTGACCGGGATGGTCTTGCTGCTGATTCCGCTGGTTGTGGTTCCGATACTGGTATTGGGGCGGCGCCTGCGGGTTATTAGCCGGGAAAACCAAGACTGGATCGCAGCCTCATCAGGCAATGCCGGCGAGGCGCTGAGCGCGGTTCAAACCGTTCAGGCCTTTACCCATGAGCAGGCCAGCCGAAATCAATTCGGTGAGATGACCGAAACGTCCTATACTGTCTCGCTGCGCCGAATTCAGACCCGGGCCGTGCTGACCGTCATCGTTATATTCCTGGTGTTTTCCGGAATCGTGGGCGTGTTGTGGATGGGGGCGAATGATGTCCGCAATGGTGTCATGACCGAGGGCGTTCTGATCCAGTTCGTGATCTATTCGATCATCATGGCCGGTTCGGTCGCGGCCCTGTCCGAAATCTGGAGCGAATTGCAGCGTGCGGCCGGTGCGACCGAGCGGTTGGTCGAGTTGTTGAATGCTCAGGACACCGTGAACGATCCCGGCCAGGCGCAAGTTTTCCCCGCGCCCGTGCGCGGCGAGATTCAGTTCGACGATGTGACTTTCCGCTACCCGGCGCGTCCGGGTGTCGTGGCGTTGAATGAACTGTCGCTGACAGTCAACCCCGGGGAAACCGTCGCATTTGTCGGCCCCTCGGGGGCCGGAAAAACAACTGTGATCCAGATGATTCAGCGATTCTATGATCCTGACTCGGGACGCGTTTGTTTGGATGGCATTGACCTGCGAGATTTGGATCGTTCCAATTTCCGCCGTCATATGGCACTTGTGCCTCAGGATCCCACGATATTCGCCGCATCGGCGCGCGAAAATATCCGATTTGGGCGGCTCGATGCGACGGATGCCGAGGTTGAAGACGCAGCCCGCGCAGCTGCGGCCCACGAATTCATCTCGACGCTGCCCGAAGGCTATGACAGCTTTGTAGGAGAGCGAGGCGTCATGTTGTCCGGGGGACAAAAACAGCGGATCGCCATCGCCCGCGCCATTTTGCGCGATGCTCCGATCCTGTTGTTGGATGAGGCGACATCGGCATTGGACGCTGAAAGCGAGCGCGCTGTGCAAGGGGCTGTCGACAGGTTGCGTGCAGGGCGGACGACGCTGATTGTTGCGCACAGATTGGCAACCGTGAAAAAAGCCGACCGCATCATCGTCCTGGAGAACGGGCAGATCGTTGCGCAGGGAACGCATGACGATCTGGTATCGCAGGATGGGCTGTACGCGCGTTTGGCACGGTTGCAATTTACCGATGGTGTTGCAGCAGAGTAACCTGATGGCGAGAAATTTTGTTTTGCGCCCCAGCGTCATTCTACATTCTGGGTTGTTCTGCCGTTAAGCCCTTACTTGCACATGAGCGGGTTTTACTTTCATCCTAGATGAGAGCCTGCGCGTGACGCAGTAAAAGTACAGGGAGGAACTAATGGCATTCGCGGGATTAGACGATAAGGCAAGAATAGAAAATGAAATGCCGTGGGAGGATCGAGACGTACCGGTAACCTTTCATCAGTTACTTTCTCGAACGGCGGCCAAGTTCCCCGACCACAAGGCCATTAGCTTTCAGCTGTTTTCCGGCCCAACCGATAAGGCCGAGACACTGACGTGGTCTGATCTGCTGGGTAAGGTCAATCAGGCCGCCAATCTTTTCAGATCTCTGGGTATCGGTGAAAACGATGTGGTGGCCTATGTGCTGCCCAACTGCAACGAAACTCTGGTGACCCTCATGGGAGGGGCCGTCGCAGGGATCGTGAACCCGATCAACCCGTTGTTGGAGCCCGAGCAAATCGCAGCAATTTTGCGCGAGACGAAAGCCAAGGTTGTTGTGACGCTAAAGTCATTTCCCAAAGCCGATGTTGCACAGAAGGTGGAAGAGGCCGTACGCCACGCGCCCGGTGTGAACACAATTCTGGAAATCGACCTGAATCGCTATCTGACGCCTCCGAAATCGTGGATCGTGCCCCTTGTGCGTCCCAAAATGGGCGACAAGGCTAAATTGGCTCATGCGGACTATTTGAATTTCAGCAAAGAGCTGGCGAAACAGCCCGAGACACTGACATTCGAAGACAGTAAATCAGACCGTGTTGCGTGCTATTTCCATACTGGTGGTACAACCGGCATGCCCAAGGTTGCACAACACAAATATTCCGGCCTGATCTATAATGGCTGGTGTGGTGGCACCTTGTTGTTCGACGAAAACGATGTGGTCATGTGCCCACTGCCCATGTTCCACGTCTTTGCTGTGCATGTGATCGTCATGGCTGCAGTGAGTTCGGGTGCGCATGTGGTCTTCCCGACGCCTCAAGGATATCGCGGGGATGGCGTTTTCGACAATTTCTGGAAACTGATCGAGCGTTGGAAAGTCAGCTTTATCATCACGGTTCCGACAGCGATCTCTGCCAAAATGCAGCGCCCTGTCGACGCCGATATCTCGTCAGTGAAAACGGCCTTCTCGGGCTCGGCTCCTTTGCCGGTTGAACTGTTCCGTCGCTTTGAAGAGGCCACCGGCGTCACTATAGTCGAAGGCTATGGCCTGACCGAAGCCACCTGCCTAGTGTCGTGCAACCCGGTGGATGGCGAAAAGAAGATCGGTTCGATTGGCGTTCCGTTCCCTTATACGGATGTGAAAATCCTTCAGGATGGGCCCGACGGTCCGACCGAATGTGGCACTGATCAGATTGGTGAGATCTGTATCTCGAACCCCGGCGTATTTGCGGGCAACACGTATACAGAGGTCGAAAAGAACGTGGGCCTGTTCCACTATGACAAATATCTGCGCACCGGTGATTTGGGCCGGTTTGACGATGATGGCTATTTGTGGATCACCGGTCGTGCCAAGGATTTGATCATTCGCGGCGGGCACAATATCGACCCGGCCGAGATCGAAGAGGCGCTGTTGGGGCATGAGGCCGTGGCATTTGCCGGTGCGATCGGTCAACCAGACGCCCATGCGGGCGAAGTGCCCTGTGCCTTTGTCGAATTGGTCTCTGGGGCCAGTGTGACAGAGCAGGAGCTGATGGAATACTGCAGAGTTCACGTTCACGAGCGTGCCGCGCAACCTAAGCACATGACTATTCTGGACGAACTGCCCAAAACGGCAGTGGGCAAAGTCTTTAAGCCCGAGCTACGTAAGCAGGCGATCACACGCATCTACAATGGTGCGCTTGAAGACGCAGGCGTTGCTGCGCGTGTGGTTTCGGTTCTGGATGATAAAAAGCGCGGACTTGTCGCGCAGCTTGACGCCAACGGTTCCTCGGACGACGATGTCAGCAAAGTGCTGGGATCGTTCACCCGGCCATGGGAGTGGGCTGCCTGATCGCGGAGGGGCTATGGACTATGAACGTCTGATTGATGAAGAAACCTGGGCGTTCATAAGACGAACGGCTGAAAGCTATCCTGATGACGCGGTCGAATTGTCGATCGAAGATCAGCGCGGCGTCTATGACGTAATGTGCAAGGATTTTCGCCAGCCTCGCCCAATGGGTGTTGAAACAGAAGACAGGCGCGCCGCTGGCGTGCCTGTTCGCATTTACACCGCAGGCAATCCAAGCCGGACGGTGATCTATTTCCACGGAGGCGGGTTTGTCGTCGGCGGACTGGACAGTCACGACGATGTCTGTGCCGAACTTTGTGCACAAACTGGGTATCGGGTGATTGCCGTGGATTACCGCCTGAGCCCCGAACATATTCATCCTGCCCAGTTTCACGATAGTTGGGCGGCAACCAACTGGGCGGTGCAAGAGTTCCAGGACCCTTTCGTTCTGGCGGGCGACAGCGCTGGTGGAAATCTGGCCGCCGCAGTTTCACAGCACGGACGGACGCAGTTTGACAATCTTCTTGGTCAGGTCCTCATCTATCCAGGCTTGGGCGGAGATTCGTCCCGTGGTTCCTATAAGGAACATGCCCATGCGCCTTTGCTGACGCTGGAAGATGTAAGTTTTTACGAGAAGGTGCGCTGTGGTGGAGATGTGCCGGAAAACGACCCGACATTTGCTCCATTGCATGACACGGATTTCTCGGGGCT
The DNA here is from genome assembly GCF_059609985.1 of Ruegeria sp. YTSA219. Taxonomy (NCBI): domain Bacteria; kingdom Pseudomonadati; phylum Pseudomonadota; class Alphaproteobacteria; order Rhodobacterales; family Roseobacteraceae; genus Ruegeria; species Ruegeria sp. YTSA219. The sequence continues at coordinate 102,749 of NZ_JBXWMT010000006.1, read as the reverse complement.
GCCCCCGACCGTGGTGGTAACTGCAGATTGTGATCCCTTACGTGATGATGGTGCGATCTATTGCGAACAGATCAGGGCTGCAGGTGGGCAGGCTCATTGCATCAATGAACCCGGCCTTGTGCACGGCTATCTGCGGGCGCGCACCATGGTCAAACGTGCGGCGGACAGCTTCGAGAGGATCTCGGTGGCGATAGAGGCGTTGGGCCAGCAGATCTGGCCCTACGACTGATCCCCTACTTCAAGAAGGGCTGACCCTTCATGGTCTCGGCAATCGGGGCACCCAAACGGTCCAGAATCGTGGGCGCCAGCTGTAGCTGGTCGATCACAGCGTCCGCATCGGGGCCTTCGGCGTCACCGAAGTAATACAGCGCGGTTTCCTGCTGCAATGCGCCACGCCCACCGTGATGGCCACGATCGTCCTGGCCGTGATCTGCGGTGACGATGACGTCGTAACCCAACTGCCGCCAGCGCGGGATAAACGGGGCCAGCATTTCGTCCATCACGAAACAGGCATGGTCCATCTCTTCACATTCATGAAAGAACCTATGACCCATGCTGTCCAAAGTGCTGGTATGCAGCAATCCATAGTCCAAGCCATGGCGTAGGCAGAGATTGGTCAGCGTTGCGAACAGATCGACGTCACAGGGCGTCATCTGGTTGGCTTTGCCATAGCCTGTCATCGTGTGGAACCGACCATGATTGATCGTTTTGCTGTTGGGCTCGTCATATTCAACATCGCGGACATAGTCGAATGGATGGCGATTAAAGAATTGCGACCAGAAGCTGTGGGCCACAGCCCCAGTCACGCCGCCGGCTTCGCACACTTGGCTGAAGATGTCCTTCTGACTCAGGCGGAACACGTTGCCATTGCCGGTACAGCCATGCTCCTGCGGTGTTACACCGGTATGGATCGAGGCATAGCAGCTTGCCGAGATTGACGGTAGCACAGCGCGCTTCTTCCAAACGCGCGCCTCGCCGGTGTCGACCCAGCCTTCCAGATTGCCGAACAAGCGACGGAAATTGCGCCATGGAACACCGTCCAGAATGATGAGGAGAAGTTTGCGGTCCATGCTCTGACCCTTTTTCAGATTGCTTCAGCCGACCCTAAAAGATTCGGTGCGGTCTGGCTGCCTAATCCCGCCCCGAATGGCAAAATCCCGACACCTTGATCGAATGGCGCCGGGATTTCATAAACTTACGGGAAGGGCCGGGATCAGTTCCCGGCGCTTTCCATTTTGCGGTGGGCGACGACCTCTTCCAGCCAGCCCAGATGCATTTCGGGGACAGAGCTGAGCAGTAGGTCGGTATAGTCATCAAACGGTGGGCTCAGCACCTGCGACTTGGGGCCGTAGCGGACGACTCGGCCCTGATACATCACCGCAATACTGTCGCTGATCGCGCGCACCGTTGCCAGATCGTGGGTGATGAACAGATAGGCCACATCCTCGATCTTCTGCAGGTCCAGCAGCAGTTTGAGGATACCATCCGCCACCAGCGGATCGAGCGCCGAGGTGACCTCATCACAGATGATCATCTTAGGCTTGGCCGCCAATGAACGCGCAATGCAAACACGCTGTTTCTGGCCGCCAGAAAGTTCCGCCGGATAGCGATCCATGTACTTCTCGCCCAGCTCGATCTCATCCAGCAGTTCCACGATCCGCTTGCGCTTTTCGGCGCCGCGCATGTTGAAGTAGAACTCCAGCGGGCGCCCGATGATCGTTCCAACGGTTTGACGCGGGTTCATTGCCACGTCTGCCATCTGATAGATCATCTGCAACTCACGCAGGTCTTCACGGCTGCGGCCCTTCAGATCGCCACTGAGCTTGCGTCCGGCGAAATTGATCTCGCCATCGCGCGGCGGAAGCAGCCCGGTGATCACCCGTGCCAGCGTGGACTTGCCAGAACCGGATTCGCCCACAACTGCCAGCGTCTGCCCCGGATGAAGCTCGACATTGACGTTGTGCAGCACGTCGAAATTCAGCCCCTTATAGCGCGCAGTGATCCCGTCAACTGTCAGCACTGGTTCGGATGTTGGCTTCTTTTCTTCATGTTCGATGGAGCGGACCGAGACCAGCGCCTTGGTATACTCTTCCTGCGGGTTGTTGATGATCTGATCGGTGTTGCCGTACTCGACCGTGTTACCCATGCGCAGAACCATGATGTCGTCGCTGACTTGCGCAACGACTGCCAGATCGTGGGTGATATAGAGCGCGGCAACGCCGGTATCACGAATGGCTTCCTTAATGGCCATCAGAACATCGATCTGGGTGGTCACATCCAGCGCAGTTGTCGGTTCGTCGAACACCACCAGATCAGGCTCAGGACAAAGCGCCAGTGCTGTCATACACCGCTGTAGCTGACCGCCCGAAACTTGGTGCGGATAGCGATCACCAATATTGTCCGGATCGGGAAGCCCCAGTTTGGCGAACAGTTCCCGCGCGCGGGCTTCGGCCTCTTTACGAGAGAACTTCTTGTGCTCCACCGCGGCTTCGATCACCTGATCCATGATCTTCTTGGCTGGGTTGAACGATGCTGCGGCGGATTGCGAAACATATGCTACTTCGCCTCCGCGCAGATTACGGATATCGCTATGCGGGGTTTTCAGGATATCGCGCCCGTTAACCCAAACTTCTCCGCCGGTGAGTTCAACACCACCACGGCCATAGGCCATTGAGGCCAGACCAATGGTGGATTTACCGGCCCCGGATTCACCGATCAAACCCAGCACCTTGCCGCGTTCAAGGTCAAAGCTGACCCCGTGCACGATTTCGATATCATGGGGTTTTTCTCCCGGCGGGTAAACGGTCGCGCCGATTTTGAGGTCGCGGACCTTGAGAAGGGTATCACTCATCCCCGGCCTCCTTTCAGCGATGTGGTACGGTTCAGGACCCAGTCAGCAACAAGGTTGACCGAGATGGCGAGGGTCGCGATGGCAACAGCCGGATATAGCGCCGCGCCGATGCCATAGACGATACCGTCTTTGTTTTCCTTCACGATTCCACCCCAATCCGCCAGCGGCGGTTGGACGCCCAGACCCAGGAACGAGAGGGTCGAGATAAACAGAACCATAAAGATGAACCGCAATCCGAACTCGGCCACCAGAGGCGACAGAGCATTGGGCAGGATTTCCCGGAAGATGATCCAGATACGACCCTCACCGCGCAGCTTGGCAGCCTCAACATAGTCCATCACATTGATATCCACAGCGACAGATCGCGACAGGCGATAGGGGCGTGTGGCATCCAGCAGGCCCATCACCAGGATCAGGATCGGGACAGTCACCGGGACAATCGCCAGAATGACCAGCGCCAGGATCAGTGTCGGGATCGACATGACCAGGTCAACCGCTCGGCTGAGGACCTGATCGGCCCAGCCACCAAGAACAGCGGCCAGCAATCCCAGCGTGGTGCCGGTGGCAAAGCTGAGGATTGTGGCAGCAGCAGCGATAAAGATGGTCGTGCGCCCGCCATAGATCATGCGAGTTAGCAGATCGCGCCCGATATTGTCCGTACCCAACAGGTGTTTGGCACTGGACGGTTCCCAGACATCACCGACCACCTCGGCCATGCCGTAAGGAGCGATCAGAGGTGCGGCGAGCGCCACGAAAAAGTACAGCCCGGTGAAAAACAGACCGATCATGGCCGAAATAGGAAGATTCTTCATCATTTCGGGTGCCTCAGTCTTGGATTGGCAAGGATGGACACGATATCGGCAACCATGTTTAGCCCGATATAGACCGCAGCGAAGACAACGCCGCAGGCCAGAACCACAGGCACGTCACGCTTGGTCACCGAGTCCACAAGATATTGCCCCATGCCAGGGTAAACGAACACCACTTCGACCACGACGACGCCCACGACCAGATAGGCCAGGTTCAGCATAACAACGTTGACAATGGGCGAAATCGCGTTGGGGAAGGCATGTCGCGCGATGACCTGAAAACTGGACAAACCTTTCAGCTCAGCCGTTTCGATATAGGCCGACTGCATCAGGTTTAGGATTGCGGCGCGGGTCATCCGCATCATCTGTGCCAATACCACCAGCGTCAGCACAAAGGCCGGCAAGGCGATTGCATAGAGCTTTTCGCCGAAGGACATCGAATCGTTGATCATCGCAAGCGAGGAAAACCAGCCCAGTTTTACGGAAACGAAATAGATAATCACGTAGCCGATCAGGAATTCGGGGATCGAAACCGTGGTCAAGGTCACAGCCGAGATCAATTTGTCCGGCATACGGTTGCGATAGCGGACGGCCAACAAGCCAAGGAAGATAGCGAGTGGTACGGAGACGACGGCGGCGGCACAAGCCAGGAACAGCGTGTTGCCCAGGCGCTTGCCGATGCTTTCAGCGATATCCAGTTTGTTGGTCATCGATTGGCCCAGATCGCCTTGAACGATCCCGCCCAGCCATTCGGCGTATCGGGTCAGGGCAGGGCGGTTCAGCCCCATTTCCTCACGTAAGTTAGCAAGAGCCTCAGGAGTTGCGGACTGTCCCAGGACGGCTTGCGCGGCGTCTCCGGGCAGGGCTTCGGTCAGGCCAAAAATCAGGGCCGAAGCGCCAAACAGCAATAGGAGTCCCAGCGCAAGGCGCTGGGAAACCAATTTGATGATAGGATGCATGATCCGTGGTCCTTATCAGGAGAACCACATCTTGCGGGACATGTTGCCGTTCATCATCTCTTGGGTCGGGTCGCTTTCCCAACCTTCCAGCTGATTGCTGACACCTTCGACGAAATCATTGAACATCGGGCAGATTACGCCGCCTTCGTCGCGGACCATCATGCCCATCTGTTTGTAGATGTCCTTGCGCTTGTCATTGTCCAGCTCGGCGCGGGCTGCAAACAGCATCTCGTCAAAGGCCGGAACCTTGAACCGCGTGTCGTTCCAGTCTGCGGTCGACAGATACGCGGTCGAATACATCTGGTCCTGCACCGGACGGCCACCCCAGTACGAGGCGCAGAACGGCTGTACGTTCCAAACCTCGGACCAGTAACCATCGTTGGGTTCACGCTTGATTTCCAGCGGGATACCAGCCTGAGCCGCGGTCTGCTGGAACAGGGCGGCCGCGTCCACTGCACCAGGGAAGGCGCCATCAGCGACCTGCAGAATGATTGGCGAGCCGTCATGACCCGACTTCTTGTAATGCTCAGCTGCTTTTTCGATGCTGAATTCACGCTGCGGGATCGAACCGTCAAACAGCGGGTAGGCCGCGTTGATCGGCATGTCATTCCCAATCGAGCCATAGCCACGCAGAACCTTGTCGACCAGATCCTGACGGTTAATCGCGTGTTTCAGGGCCAAACGCAGTTCATTGTTATCAAACGGTGCCGTGTCGCAATGCATGATAAACACATAGTGGCCACGGCCTGCGGTTGAATGCACAGTCAGGTTCGGTGCGCGACCCAGCAGATCAGCAATCTTGGGCTCAACCCGGTTGATCGCGTGGACCTGACCGGATTGCAGCGCGGCGGTCCGGGCGGTTGCGTCATTGATAACAACCACTTCGACGCTGTCGAAATTGCCGTAATCGCTCCAGTGGTTGGCGAATTTCTTGAACACGTGGCGCACGCCGGGTTCGTTGACTTCCACTTGGTAAGGGCCGGTGCCAACCCCTGCGCCCGGATCTTCCATGCCGCCATCCGGCTGGATGATCAGATGATAGTCCGCCATCAGATAGGGCAGGTCGGCATTTGGTTCATTCAGCGTAACCTGGAAATTGTCGCCATCAGCCTTCATCGATTCGATGCCGCGCATGATGCCCAGAGCACCGGACTGGGAATCCTCGTTCGAGTGACGCTCCATGGTTTTCAGCACGTCTTCGCTGGTCATGGTCTTGCCGTTGTGGAATTCCACGCCCTGACGCAGTTTGAAGGTCCAGACCCTGGCATCCGCGCTGCCTTCGACGCTTTCTGCAAGGCGCGGTTCGATCGATCCATCGGGCGCAACCTCGACCAGTTGGTCGCCGAACTGCTTGCCGTTCTGGAACGGAACCGAGCTGGCATAGGTGGCCGGGTCAAGCGAGTTGGTGGATTCCCCGCCCTGCAGGCCAAATTTCAGATCACCGCCCTTTTTCGGGCCAGCCGCGCGTGCAGCATCGGCAAACATTGTGCTGGCCATCGCAGCAGACACACCAAGTGCTGCAGCTTTCCCCATAAATTCGCGGCGGGTCAGCTTGCCAGCTGTAACCTGCTTGGCCATGTGAGTGATTTGTTCGTTCATTCAGATATCTCCCAGTGATTTATCTCGTCAGCCCCTGACGGGTTTTTTTATTGACGCGCCAGTCAAGTTAGGCGCAATTCGGTTGGTCGAGCAAGAAAAAAGTCCGGCTCAGACCTGCTTGAATTTCACATATGATTACGCGGTACGGTATCCTCCTTAGTCTTTGAAAATACCAAACTGCCGTTTTCAAATGCCTTGAGTTCAGCACAGAGGTAGAAGTTTCCGGCGTCTGACCACATTTCGCAAGATGTTTCTGTACGCAGCTCTGTGCCGTCACGGATTATCTCTTGTGTCCAATGGCAATATCCGCGCGCAGATAAGGGGTCATCAGGGCGAATCGACCAACGTTCAAAGGCTGTTCCGCCATGTGTCAGGCCGTGGTGGTTGTCCGTAACAAGGCCAAAGTCATCTTCGATAATCAGATGAGTTTCCCCCGAGTTCATGTCAGTTTCGACCTGTCGAGAGTTCCGGCTGTCTCGGACAGTCGTGATGTCGTGTGCGGCCTCGGCATCCGGGGGGGGGAATACATATGCCTCGCTAGCCGCGTGACGGATGGGCAGCTTGATTTGGCCCTCGGTCAGATGCAGTTCTGCAGACTCGGGCGAAGGCCAGATCAGCGGCCAATAGGCGCTGGATACCGCAATCCGCAAGCGGTGTCCCCTTGGCACCCGATAAGCGATATGGTCCAGATTCAGCGTGACCTCGTATACCTTGCCTGGGACCAATTCGGTCGGTTGCGAATGGGTATCGCGATGGCACAGGTTAAGGACACCGTATGTTATGCGTGTTGTTGCCCCATCGGGATGGACGTGATTCAAGCGCACTGCCATCTGGGCATGGGGACGGTCGGCACTGATGTGCAGGCATATTTGCGGCGCGCCCACGATGTTCAGATCATTGGCCAGTGGGGCGCTGTCGAAACAGGCCGAAAATGCATCATCCACACGCTGATCGCCCGGCATATCCGGCCCCAACCAGATGGCGCAGTATTCTCCGCCTTCCATCCCGCAGGTCTGGGGGGATCGGATGCACGTGTCCAGCGGTCCGGGTTGGTCCAGCCCAACATTAGAAATATTCAGAGTTTGAATAGGAAGATGCGAGGTCGCGCCTTTATCCTCGGTTATCCAGCAACCGGGCCGTTCCTTGTACCAGCGCTGGGGGCGTACCCCATCCATAAGATAGGCGCGATAGTCGGGTTCCTGGTCGACGCCAGTATCCTGGCCTTTCAACCAATGGTCCCACCAACGCAGGGCCTCTTGCAGAAATCCGATTCGGGGCTCCGGAACAGCAAAATGCGGATACTTGTGAACCCATGGTCCGACGATCCCCTTGACCGGAGAATCAAGCTGTTCAACCAATAAAGGCACCGTATTCTTATAGGCATCGCCCCAGCCGCCAACAGCCAAAGTCGCCGCCCGGATAGCGCTGAAATCCTCGCAGACTGACCCGTGACGCCAATAGGCATCCCGAGTCTGATGGCGCAACCAGACAGAGGGCAGAAAGGGCTCGTTCTCAAGGCGGTCCAGCCACAGCTCGCGCCAGTTCGGACGCAGGGCCGGATCGGGAGCGCGCGATGAATAAGACCACATGGTCGCGCCCCAGCCGAGATTTTCGTTCAGCAGGCAGCCACCCTTGTAGTGGATGTCGTCCGCATACCGGTCGGCGGTCGAGCACAGCGTGATAATCGCCTTCAGCGCCTCTGGCTGTAGTGCCGCCACCTGCAAAGCATTGAAACCGCCCCAACTGATCCCCATCATTCCTACAGAACCAGAGCACCACGGTTGCTGCGCCAGCCACTCGATAGTTGCAACTGCATCGTCCAGTTCCTGCTGGGTATACTCATCCTCCATCAGCCCTTCGCTGTCACCATTGCCGCGCATGTCGACGCGGATGCAGGCATAACCGCGCTTGGCAAACCAAGGATGGGTCAGGGCGTCTCGTGTCGCAGTGCCGTCGCGCTTGCGATAGGGCAGGAACTCCAGAATGGCAGGTACAGGGTGGCTTTCTGCATGCGACGGCTTCCATATCCGGGCTGAAAGCCGGCACCCATCCGGCATGTGAATGCCGACATCTGGCAGGTCTTCGATGTCGAGTAGCGAATTGTCGGCTGGATTCATTCAGTCAGTCTCGGGGCCAAAAGGGTTTTGGTGCAGGTGAAAATCGTCAAATCAGCTTCGGATTGCGACAATAAGGTCCATTACGTTGGTTCCGGTCGGCCCGGTGACGAAAAGAGCATTTGCGCGTTCCAGATAGCTGCCGCTGTCAGCATCCCGCAGCGCCTTTTCCGCACCATCGCCCCAAATGGTCCCGTCAACAATCGCCCCCGCGGCCTGGGTCGGCCCGTCGGTGCCGTCGGTGCCCCCGACAAGCAGCGTCAGCCCAGCAATACCCGCGATTTCTCTGGCCAACGCTAAAGCGAGGGCCTGATTGCGCCCACCCTTGCCTGGATTTCTGGGCAGCACGACAGTTGGCTCTCCACCGAAAACCATGACGCCTTCGGGCATATTGCGCAGCCGTGGCCCCAAACGGGCTGCTATGCTTTTCAGGTCATCGTGCAGACATTCCTCATTCGCTAAAACGGGTGCGCCCTCGGCCATGGCCAGTCGGGCGGCGGCAGCACGGGCATGCTTGTTCGATGCAACGATGCGCGCAACTCCCTGAAAATCGCGCGGCTCAGGAAGTGCGCCAATGCCCGATCCGATAACGTTCAGGTCATCGCCGGGCACATCGGAAATCGCCAGAACAGTCGCCTTCGCTCCTTTGAACTGGGCCAACAGGCCAGACCCTTTGATTTGGGACAGTTTGCGCCGTTCGGCGTTCATTTCAGAGATATTCAACCCTTCCGACAGCAGTTTTCGGTTCAACTGCTCCAGATTCGCCAGCGTATTGCCGGGTACAAGGTCCTCAGCCAAAGACGAGGCCCCGCCCGAAGCCAGCAGCAGCAAATGCGAAGATGATCCCATCGACTGGACCATCTCACGCAGTGCGCGGCCCGCTTGCAGACTGCGGATATCAGGAACGGGATGAGAGGCCTCGATCACCCTGACATGGTCAGGCAGGGCGTCCCCGTGGCCATCCTTGGTGACAACTAGCGCGGGGAGGGGGCCGAAATGGTCCAGCGCTGCGCGGGTCATCGCCGCCGCAGCTTTGCCGACAGCCAGAATTTGGTTGGGTTGCTCTACATCGTTCAAGGCGGATAACGTCGCCGCATATCCACCAACCGCGTCAACCCCGGCCTGCCATATTCGGGTTGCCTTTTGCCTTTGCTCCATCAGCTTTCGACCCAGATCGTGACCGGGCCGTCATTGACCAGTTCGACGGCCATATCCGCCCCGAATTGACCGGTTTCGACAGGGACGCCAAGACCACTTAGCCGATGCGCGAAAACCTCATACAAGCGTTTTCCAACCTCTGGCGGTGCCGCTTCAGAAAACCCCGGGCGGTTCCCGCGCGAGGTATCAGCGGCAAGTGTGAACTGGCTGATTACTAGGGCCGAGCCGCCCGTATCCAGAACCGACCTGTTCATCTTGCCGGCCTCATCCTTGAATATCCGCAGCTTTGAGACCTTGGCAGCAAGCTGTTCGGCCTTTTGGTCGTCATCCCCCTGCATCGCGCAAACCAGTATCAGCAGGCCCGGACCGGTTTGTCCGATCACCGTACCCTCGACCGAGACTTTTGCCAGCGAGACCCTCTGCAACAGCGCACGCATTTGGTTCCTCCATTTGATGGTCAGTCGACCCACTCGACAAACGCGTCGGGCGCGGCGCGACTGGTTCTAAACCTGTTGGCCGGGTGGTCTTTGTCTGCATAGCCGAAAGAGATCGCACATAGGATCAGACGGTCATCCGGGATGTTGAAATATCGGTGCAGAAAAGGGCCATAGCTGGCCACTGCGGCCTGCGGAATTGTCGCTATGCCCAGAGCCTGCGCCGCTAGGGTGAAGGCCGTAACAAAGCCACCACAATCCATCGCGCCATAAGCGCCGAGTTCCGTTGGGCTGGATATGATTGCACAATGGGGCGCTCCGAAAAGGGCGAAATTCTCCATCATCTGCCGGGTGGACCCGGCGCGATCTCCGCGTTCAACGCCAACGGCTTCGTAAAGGGCCCAGCCGCATTCACGGCGGCGTTCCTGGTAGATGCCCGAATAGGAGGCAGGAAAGGGCAGGTCCGGGGATGGCGTGTCCGCGGTTACCTCATCCTGCAGAGCCTTCCGAAACTTATCGGTCTCTGGCCCGCTGGTGATGGTCACGTTCCAGGGCTGCGCATTGCACCAGCTTGGAACGCGGGCTGCGCTGGTCAGGATCTGATTAATCTGATCCTTTGGCACCGGGTCAGACAGGAAGGCGCGGCAGGAATGCCGTTGATCCAGTAGACTGTTCAGAGCGGATAGTGTCACACAGGCCTCCCCATCGGCGTTGACAGGGCGCAGGATGAGGTCAGACTGGCGGATGTTCAAGTGCTGATGCGGTTAGCCGGTCACGTCATTGCTGACCGGTTGCCACCATGTAACCAACACCGGCAGCTACCAAAAGGCCAAGGCACACGGCGACAGAGATCTTGAGCGCTGACCAGGGACGTTCCCCCTGAACGCGCCCGGTGCGGCCGTTTACTACAAACCTGTACGTCTGCCCCCGATATTTGTAGGCGGCCATCCAGATCGGCAGGAGGACATGCTTGAAGGTCACATCCCGCACATCGGTCTCAACCGCATGAACGCGCTGCCGATCGCCACCAATATCAAAGCGTACATCCCGTTCTATCACGCGGGACATATGTGTGCGGGCTTCGGTGTAGCCGTCATTCAATTCGACTGTATAGGCCTCGGCCCGAAAACCGGCGAGGTACTCAGGCTGATACGGTTCCAACGCGGGTAAATCCCAGGGTTCCAGCGCGTCGGTGTACTTCTTGGGCAAAGACTGGGATGCCAAAACCAGAACGTCATCAAAGAACCGTGCGACCCGGCCCGATTTCGGGGACCATCTCACCTTGGCGACCCTTTGCTGTACACGCTTGCCATCGCGCATGACGCTGCGTGTTTCATAGTAAACTATGCCGCGCTCGCCCCGATATGTGGATTTCGTATCCGCATCGAAGGTCCAGTATGGAACATAGATACCCTGCATCTTGCGCCCTTTGCGGGCATAATCCTTCAACCCGTTTGGGGCGAACCATAACCGTCCCAGCCAGTCTCCCATCGCCTTATGCGCAGTGCGTTCATCCAGCGCAAAGGGCAGCACGCCGCGGGGTTTGATGTGACGGCTGATGCCGGTATCCGTCACTACTGGGGTTGCGCAAAAGGGGCATTCGGCTGCGTGCGTGGCCGGGTCAAATTCAACTTGAGCCGCACAGTTGGGGCAGGTCAGAACACGCGTTTCCTCGATCTCATCGTCAGGCAGCTGATCCGAAAGCGCACTGTTGAAATCCAGCTCTTTCAGGCTGGAACCGCCCCACGGTCCGGCGCCAATTGCCTCTGAGTGACCGCAATGGTCACAGGTGAGCGTACCATCACCGGGATTGAACCGATAATCCGCCCCGCATTGATCGCAGGGAAAGCGGTGTTCGTCTACAATGTTAGGGTCGGTAGGGGCCATTGAAGTCTCGAATTTGCGTTATCGGCCAGAGGACAGGCGCATCCGGTTCAGCACCCCGTCCCGTTTGATGAAATGATGCCAGATGGCAAAGGCAGCGTGACCTAATGCGACGAACAACAGGGCATTGCCCACGGTTTCGTGGACCTCACCAGCAACATGGATACCCCCGAACCAGGCCAACATGCCGAAGATTGGCACCGCGACCATCAGCGCATAAAGCAAGAGATGTCCCAACTTTGCTGCGGTCGCCATCAGGGCCGAGCTCTCCTCAACCGGGGCAGGCGCGCCCTGTCGCCACCGTAGAAGGATGCGGACCAGGATCAGCGCAAAGACGATGCAGCCAAGCCAGACATGAGGGGTGGCCCCTTCTGTCCAGACCGTGTTGCCCTCGAGCCGGGCGTGCAGGGCCCGTCCCATGCCATCGCTGCTGATCCATTCGCCGATGATGATCACAGCGATCAGCCAGTGCAATACGATTTGGGGCTTTGAGTAGCGGTCCAAAGTAGACATTCGTTTGCTCTTTCAGAGAGGTTGCGGATACGCGTTAAACGTTGCTGCCTAAGCTTTCCGTCACTTCAGGCTCCGGGCGGGGGTGGCGGCAGGATCGTGAACAACTGCGCCAGTTCCTGTACCTCACCCGCCTTTTTCCAGCCGTCCTGACCGGCGGTCCAGACATGGGTGTCTCGTGTGATCTCTCCGTCTGTCGCCATGCGGCCCATCTTGGCCTTGGAAAATGGCCCGCTGGTTTGCCCGTCAACGGCGATATGCCAGACATGTTCCACTGGCGGTGGCGGCGGAGGCGCCGTATGCGCCGCAGGTTGCTGGGCAGCGGGGGCGGAACCGCCCCACGGACCGCTCGGCTGACCCGCTGCCATGTTCGACATCTGCTGTGCCATGGCCATGCCCATTCCCATGCCAAGGCCAGCGCCCATGCCACCGCCCTGACCGGGATTGTTGGCCGCGGCTGTCATCGCCTCAGCGGCTGAATACTGGGTGAATTTACCCAGATCACCAGCCAGCCCCATCGATGTCCGCTTGTCCAGCGCCGCTTCAACTGCGGGTGGCAGTGAGATGTTCTCGATATAAAATTCAGGCATCTCCAGCCCGTACCCGTCCAAGACCGGGGTCACTTCTGCCGCGATCAACTTGCCCAGATCGGCGGTATTGGCGGCCATGTCCAGAACCGGAATGCCTGATCCTGCGATGACCCGGCTGAATTCCTGAACGATGATATTGCGCACCTGAAAGCTGATCTCGTCCATCGTGAACTCACCATCGGTGCCGACGATTTCGATCATAAATTTTGCTGGGTCTTTGACCCGGGTTGTATAAGTACCGAAAGCGCGAATGCGGGTCGGTCCGAATTCCGGATCGCGCAGCATGATCGGATTCTTGGTGCCCCATTTCAGGTCATTGAAGCGAGTCGTGTTGACGAAATAAATCTCGGATTTGAACGGAGACTGAAAGCCATGGTCCCAATGCTGCAGTGTCGTCAGGATCGGCATATTGTTGGTCTCGAGCATATAGAGACCAGGAGTGAAGACATCCGCCAGCTGCCCCTCATGCACGAAAACGGCCGCCTGGCCTTCGCGCACGGTCAGTTTGGCGCCGTATTTGATCGCATGGCCCTCGCGTTCGAACCGCCAGACCATCGTATCGCGGGTGTCGTCGACCCAGTGGATGACGTCGATGAACTCGCCGGTCAGAAAATCGAAAATACCCATTTGGGGTCTCCTTATCTTGGGCTCACAGCTGCTGGCCCATCAGTTCGCGCGCAATGATCCGCACCACGGGACGCGCGTCTTCGACAGCCACGCCAGGCTCAAGACGCGGGTCATAGAGCATTGTCAGTAATTTCTCGTCATGGCTGGTCAGCAGCGCAAATTCATCGTCATCATTAAAGATGGAGGGTCGCGCAGCGTTGCTGTCATTGGAGAGTCCCAGCCCCTGCGCCATTTCTTCGTGGATGCAACTGCGCCGCAGCATATCAGGCAATTCAGCACGGATCAGCACCACCGCCCGAACAAACCGGTGCAGGGACCGGTTGGTCGGAGACGCGATGACAAAACAGTCAATATTTGAACGCGGGTTTGCAACCAGGTCTAGCAAAGGCTGATCGATACCGGGCACAAGCTGTTTCAGGCGGGAGACCACGTATGCACTGTCATCCTTTCCCGCGAAAAAGACATGGAAATTTGCCTTGCGGGTAACGACAGACATCGGATGGCCGGTCACTTTGGACAGCCGCGCGGTAAAGATCTCGACCTGTTCGGCATCCTTTGCCCGCATTTCGGGGGACACAGACGGGGCGAATTCTGTCTGAACACGGATAGGGGCGGACCATCGGCTAAGCTGGCCCTCGGTCGAGTATGTGGTCGCGGTGACGGCGTGATCTGGGTACTCGTTGAAAAAGGCAATCGTCTCGAAATTCCGCTCCAGATCGCTGGCATCATAGGGTGTGTCCGGCCCGCCGCCATCGCTGCGCAGCATACCACGCGTTAGCAGGTCACGTTCTACCCGCTGATAGAACCGCGCAAGATCCTGACTGGCCGCAGATGGAGGTACATAGGCATTAGGGGCAGGCGCTGGGGGGGCTACGGGGCGCGGTTGAGGGGCAACCGAAGACGTCAGGGCCTCGTCGCAGTTGGCCAGCGCCAGCAATGCGACCAGACCCAATACAGGCTTCAGATATCCCTGTGACCGCACCTTCAATCCACCATCAGCCCGGAACAGCTGTTCCGGCGTTGTCACCGATACCGTCCTTGCGCGCTTTGGCTGCGGCCAAAGTGTCGCGCAGTTCGGTTTCCATCTTCTGCAGCTCTTGCTCGGCAGCGGCGCGTTTGGCCTTGCCTTCATCCGCAATCTCCAGGCTTTCATTGATGGTTCCGATCAGATCGGCATTGGCCTGTTTTACGGCCTCGATATCAAAGACACCGCGCTCCATTTCCTGACGGATCACCTTGTTCGACTCGCGCAGGTTGGCGGCATTCGCAGTCAGAAGGTCGTTGGTTAGGTCATTCGCATCGCGCACGGCGGCGGCGGCCTCGGCGCTGCGCTGAATGGTGACGGCTTGTGCCAGCTGGGTTTCCCAGAGTGGCACGGTGTTCACCAGGGTCGAGTTGATCTTGGTCACCAGGGATTTGTCATTTTCCTGAACCAGACGGATCGAGGGCAGCGACTGCATGGTGACCTGCCGCGTCAGCTTCAGGTCATGCACCCGGCGTTCCAGATCATCGCGCGCAGCACGCAAATCGCGCAGCTCCTGCGCTTTCATCACCTGATCCTCTTCGGGAGCGGCCTGAACCTCGGCCTCTTTCTGAGGAATGTCCTGACTGTCCAGTTCGTTCAGCTTCTCTTCGCCGGCCGCGATGTAAAGCGCCAGCTCATCATAAAAGCCCAGCGTCTTTTCATACAGGATGTCCAGGGACTTGATGTCCTTCAACAGCGTATGTTCATGCGAAAGCAAGTCATCCGTGATCCGGTCGATCTGGCCTTGAACCTGTTCGTATTGGGCGGTGAACTTGGCGAACGGGGCGGCCTTGCCCAGCAGTTTTTCCCACCAGCTACGCTCGCGCCGCACGTCGAGTTCGCTGACCGAGAAACCACGGATCGTGGTCACGATGTTACGCAGGCTGTCACCTGCCGGACCGACATCTTTGTTACGTACATCCGCCAGCATCGCCTGGCTGATTTCCTGCAACTCGGCCTGCGCACCCGAGCCGAAGGACACGATGGAATTCGTGTTCCCCATGTCGATCTCGCCCATGCGTTTACGAATTTCAGCACCTACAGGCTCGTCGGCCTCTTTCAGAAGGACAATTTCCGCCGTGGGGTCGGGCAGGGCGACGGCGGTCACTTCCTGTAGCAGCGTTTCGGCTTCGACTGCCTTGTTCTTTACTTCCTCGGACATGGGGTAATCCTCTCTGTATACTTCGGGCCGGTCAGTCCAACCGAACGCCTTCGCGCTGCAACCGTTCGCGCAGCACGTCAATTTCAACCGTCAGATCGCTGCGGTCATCCAATAGCATCTTACGGGTCCTGGCAGAGAAATTCTGTTCCAGGTCATCCAGTAGAGACGAGTAATTCTGCAGCGACTGTGCATCACGTGTTCTCGCATAAACATCCGAGAACTTGACCGTCGCGTCACGGGCACCCTGCAGATAGACGGTCAGGTATTTTCTTGCTCCGGCCAGATCGCGCGGATCTTCTTCGACGGTGCGAAACAAATCGCGGGCAGTTTCCTGAAATCGCTCGACCCGCGCTTCGATCCGGCGGTCCCCAGCACGTTTGATGGCGTCGGTCATTTCGGTCAGATGCGCCTCAGCGTCTTCGACTACCCGTGCGACACGGTCCTGCTGAAAGGTATCGATGCCTTCCATGCCTTTGTCTGACATAGGGTCCAGGCCGAAGGAAACGGAATGCAACACAGCAGCGGCGGTGCCGAATAAAACTGGGGCGATGAGGCTGGCGTCAGACACGGTTGCCGCATCGAGAAACTCGGATCGGTATGAGGCCAATCCAGCCCCAAGGCCGGTCAGAACGCTGGAAAATATCTTGCGGGGAATTGCCGGGCGCCGGGCTGTGCGCCGCGCGTTATAGGCCGCTTCGGCCCGCAACCCTTCGCGCAGCAGAAAGGCCGCCCCGGTCAGCAAACCAGCGGCAATCAGGCCAATGGTCATCCCGATTGCACCGTCGTTCAGCGACAGAAACACCAATGGAACAGCCGGGATAAACAGGATATTAGCCCGTGCTCCAGCTGGTTCTACGCGCGCGCCATCAAACTGACCGCGCGCCGGTTGATCTGTCGACGAATCTGAGTCGTTTGGGCTGTATTTGCCGCCAAAGCGTTTGGCCATGTGCTTACAGCCCTCCCAGTAACCCGGTGCAGACGCCGAACAACAGAACCAATAAGGCCACGTAAGCCAGTTTTTGTACTCCGGACCCGGACATGATGCTCCCTGAGTTTCTCTTTGCGGAAAACTTAGGGGATGCGCGGCCCCGGCGCTAGGGGGAAGGTTACCTAACCCTTATCATTTGCGAGATTTCTTGCCGATCGGAGGCCGTTTGCGCTGTGGCCGTGCAGGGCGTTTGGCCGGAGCCTCGGGCTCAGCCTCAAGACCAAGCTGATCACGCATGACCCGGCGGCGAATTTCCTCGACCTCTCCGGGTTTCAGTTTGCCCAACTGAAACGGGCCGTACGAGACGCGCAGCAACCGGTTCACGGCAAAGCCGATATCCTCGATCGCGCGGCGGATTTCGCGGTTTTTACCTTCGCGCAGGCCAATGGTCAGCCAGGCGTTTGCACCCTGTTGCCGATCGAGTGTTACTTCCATCGGTTGGAACCGTTCACCCTCGATCACCAGCCCCTTTCGGAGCGGCGCGAAATCCTCGTCTTTTGGACGCCCGTTTACACGGACGCGGTATCTGCGCAGCCATCCGGTGGCAGGCAGTTCCAGCTTGCGCTTGATGCCGCCATCATTTGTCAGCAACAGCAACCCTTCCGAGTTCAGGTCAAGCCGCCCGACGCTCATGACGCGGGGCATGTCCTCGGGCAACTTGTCGAAGATCGTCGCGCGGCCTTTTTCGTCCTTCGTCGTCGTAACCAGACCGGGTGGCTTGTGGTACAGCCAAAGACGTGACGGTTCCGGCTCGGACACCGGCTTGCCGTCGACGGTGATCTTGTCTTTGGCGGTAACGTTCAGCGCGGGGCTGTCGATGGTCTTGCCGTTCACAACCACACGACCTGCTTCGATCATGCGTTCCGCTTCCCGGCGCGAGGCGACGCCAGCGCGGGCAAGGACTTTGGCGATCCGGTCGCCTGGAGGAGGGGTATTAGTCATTTGCAGCCCATAGCGCATCCCGCCGCCTTGCGAAAGGCAGGTTTCTGATGCAGTCAGAGGCATGGAGTTCAGATCGTACATGGATATCGCGCTTGAGCAGGCGCGCGAAGCCGGTGAACGCGGCGAAGTTCCGGTAGGGGCTGCTATCGTGCTGGGCGACCGGGTTGTCGCCGTGGCAGGCAATCAGACACGCGAGTTGAACGACCCAACCGCACATGCCGAGATTCTGGCCCTGCGCGTCGCCTGTGCTGCGACCGGATCGGAACGCCTGATTGACCACGACATCTATGTCACACTGGAACCCTGCGCGATGTGCGCCGCGGCTTTGGCCGCCGCTCGTGTTCGGCGGATCTATTACGGGGCCTCTGATCCCAAATCGGGTGGGGTAGCTCACGGGGCGCGTGTGTTTTCCCATCCACAGTCGCACCATAAACCCGAAGTGTTTGACGGTATTGCCGCCAAGGATTGCGAAGCCCTGCTGCGCGAATTCTTCACCAAAAAGAGGGCCAGTAAATAATCTGGGTTGGGACCACCGGCCTGCGGTGCTAGGGTTTGGCCCAGTCCACGCGATAGACCGTCTGTGGACCACCGAACCCCTTTAGTTGAGCCGAAATCGGAGCGCTGAACTGCAGCCCGGCGGTCGCGCCCAGCAGCAATCGGGTAACGTCGGTGACAAGAATTTCATTTGCGCCACAAAGGCCAGTCACCCGTGCGGCCTTATTGACCACTGATCCAAAGAAATCCTCGTCCCGCTGAATGACATCGCCGGTATGAATGCCAACCCGAAGACCCAAGGGTATATCCGACTGTAGGGCCGCATTTTCCCTCTGGAATTCGGTCGCCGCTTGGATCGCGTCGTGGACAGAGGAGAAGATCGACATCGTGCCATCCCCAAGTGATTTGACCAGTCGGCCGCCATGGGTGTGAATCAGATTTTCAGCCAGATCGAAATGGCTGGATATGAGCGCGGTCCATTTGTGATCTCCGACCTTACGCGTAATTTCAGAAGAACCCGCGATATCAGTAAACATGACCGATGCCGCGCCCTCTTGTTGATCCTGAGTGAATTCCTGCCGAGCTGCCGCGATCAATGCGTTCAGCGCTTCATGCTCGATCCCGATTTTCTCCATGTTCGAAGTCGGGTTGGAGACATGCATCTGGATCATCTTCCAGACACCGTTTTCCAGATGCAATACAAAGGTGAACCTATGGAGTGTGGCTTTGCCGTTTGATGTGAATGCAAGTGTTGCTTCGCAATGGGCCCATCCTATGTCACCGCATTCAAACGCCTCGAGCGAATGTTCGTCCCAGCTGAAATCCGGAATTTCGCGGGTGTGGTCGGCAAAGCCCTGGCGGAACACCTGTCCGGACCAGCTTTCGCCATCTGCCGACCCCTGATACCGCAGATGTTCAGATGACGAGAGCAGGTTCATCAGCGCGGCGCGATCCTTGAGGCGAACCGCATCATTCCAGCGCCGTATGACAGCGACCAGTTCTGGAGAGGGTGTTACCGCGTTACTCATCAAGCGGCTACAGCTTGATGGCTTGCATCAGCTGCGGTTCGATCACCTCGACACCCGGCAAACCGTCCGCCAGCACCTGCGCGGATTGTTCCAGAATCGGGAAGGTCTTGTAATGGCAGGGAATCACGGTTTTGAAATTGAAATAGCGCTTTGCAGCATAGGCGGCGCCTCTCATGTCCATGGTAAAGTGGCCCCCTGCGGACAGGATACCAATATCGGGATTATAGTAATCCCCCATCCAGTCCATATCGGCCATGATATCGGTGTCGCCCGAAACATAGAGCATGTGCCCCTCGGATGAGATCATGAAACCGACCTCGCTGCCGCCGGTTCGCAGCCCGTCTGGGGTCGAAAATGTCGAGCTGTGCGAGGCGGGTACCATCGAGACCATAACACCGTTCAGGTTGACCGTGCCGCCTTTGTTGAAGCCGACTGTTTCCAGACCCTCGGTTTCGCTCCAGTACCCCATTAGGTCATACTGACCGACCACGGGGACGTTCAGATGTTTGGCCAATGAGACAACGTCAACAACATGATCGAAATGCGTGTGTGTCAGCAGGATATGTGTCGCGTCTTCCAAAGCAGCGTCATGCTGATCTTCAGGCAAAACGGGGTTGCCGGTCAGCCAAGGGTCGATCAGAAGAACCTGTCCTGCTGTTTCAATGCGAAAGCTGCCATGCCCAAGCCAGATGATATTCATGAAAAGCACTCCCAAATGAACTGTTGGCTGCAGACTAGCATCGGGTATGTAAAATTTCATGGATTGGTTTCGGGAAATTGACAGTTATTGCGAGCGTTTATCGCCTGCCTATTGGGCAGAGCCGATAAATGCGGTTACGAATGCCGCCTTTTTGATTGCGGCTTTCATTATGTGGCGGCGGGTGCGCGGGCCGGGGATGCCATTGGCAAAAATGCTTGTGGTTATCCTGGTCGGCATCGGAATTGGCAGTTATTTGTTTCACACCCATGCACAGGTCTGGTCCGCGTTGGCGGATACAGCACCCATCCTGCTTTTTATCCTGACCTATATTTTTGCAATGAATCGCGACGTCTGGCAGTTGCGGCCGCTTTACGCGGGGATCGGCGCGGCCCTGTTTGTGCCATATGCCGCTTTGACGATTCCGGTGTTCCAACTGATTCCGGGCCTGGGCGGATCGGCCGCCTATGCTCCGGTGCCGCTATTGATCCTGATTTACGCCGTCCTGTTGTCGAAATGCCTGCCTGATACCGCCCGCGGGCTGGCGACCGGCGCAGTGATCCTGATCGTGTCAATTACCTTTCGCGCTTTGGACGCACCGATTTGCACGCAGTTCCCGACTGGCACGCATTTTCTGTGGCACATCCTGAACGCCACGATGTTGGGCTGGATGATCGAGGTCTACCGCAGGCACCTAAGCCGTGCGTCTCAGGCCTGAAACGCAGCAGCCAGTTCTGTCGGCAGGTCAAATTCGGCCAGAACCCTGGTGCGTGCATCGGATGACATCTTACGCGCGGTTTTCTCGACAATGCTGAGGATTTTTTCCTGCGAGTGCTTTGCGGCGAAGGGAGCGAAATACCATTTGAGGAACACAAAACAGGCCACATCTTCCAGCGCCTGTACCTCGTTGTCACGTTTGATACCCTGCTTGCGCACCATGCGTCCGGCGTCTTGGATTTCGTTTTCTTCAAATCCGCACTGCTTCATCAAGGTCATGACGGTTTGCGCATGGTGTTCGCCCTGCGCCTTGCGCCAAGCCAGATACCCGGCGCGCCCTTCGGGATATTCACTTCGGGCCAGCTTCCAGCGTTCAACATGTTGCCCGCGTGCGGCGATCTCAAGCGAGTTCGATGCATCGGGAAAAAGCCTGGCCAGTTCAGCGCTCATGCGTTGTCCGTAAAGCAACGCTGCGGGTTGGCCGTTCTCTAAGGTTGGATCTTGGGTGTTGGCTGCGTCGATTGCGTCCAGGACTGCCTGTTTTCGCGCGCTCATTCTATGCTCCGTGGGCTTGCCGGAAATCCGGCGGTGTGTTCGGACGCATCGTAGCGAGTCGGCAAATCAAACGCAGCAGTCAAATGCGAAATTCCGGGTCGGAGAGGGGGATCCGACCCGGACGAAGTTGTGGCGTCAGTTACCCAGCTTCGTTTTGTCCTGTGTAACTGGTTCGGAAACCTGATCGGGGAAAGACAGGTCGCGGGTTAGCGAACCCATGGTGGGTCCGAATGCCTGAGCTTGCGTAGCAAGAACAGTAGTGGCCAACACAAATGCGGTCATGAGCGTTTTCATCATCTTACTCCAGTTAGTGGCTGTGCCATGCTGTAAGAAGTGAACGGCGCAGTTCACTTTTTCAAGGCGGATTCTGAACTAATTGGTTTACTTTTGTGCATAGGCGCTATGCATTTTTGTATGGCTAAGCCGCCTCCTTGCATAGAAGGGGCAGAACAACCGCCTGCTACCCTTGCGACCGAGGCATCAGACAGGTAAATGCCCCCTGACGCATATGAGGTTTTCCGATGTCGATTGACCAAAGCACCGCCGCAAAGGTGGCCAAACTGGCCCGGATCAAGGTCGAGGATGACGCGCTGCCTGCGCTGGCATCCGAGTTCAACACCATTCTTGGGTTCATCGAACAGTTGAATGAAGTGGATGTCGACGGTGTCGAGCCGATGGTTTCGGTCGAACCGATGCGCCTGAAGCGCCGCCAGGATGTGGTCACCGACGGCAACCAGCAGGACAAGGTTCTGGCCAATGCCCCCGACGCACGCGAAGGTTTTTTCGCAGTCCCCAAAGTGGTGGAGTAAGACATGAGCGATCTGAACAAACTGGGCCTGGCCGAAGCCCGCGACGCGCTGCGTGCCGGTGATGTCACCTCGGTCGAGCTGACCGAAGCCTGCTTGACCGCCATTGATGCAGCAGATGCGCTGAACGCTTTTGTTCATAAAACCCCCGAGATCGCGATAGAACGTGCCAAGGCAGCGGACGCGCGCATCAAAGCGGGTGATGCGCCGTCGATGTGTGGTCTGCCGATCGGCATCAAGGACCTATTCTGCACCAAGGGCGTGCCCTCGCAGGCAGCCTCAAAGATTCTTGAAGGCTTCAAACCTGAATACGAATCTACCGTTTCGCAGCAACTGGCCGATGCGGGTGCCGTGATGCTGGGCAAGCTGAACATGGACGAGTTTGCCATGGGCAGCAGCAACGAAACTTCGGTCTATGGCAATGCGGTCAGCCCGTGGCGCCGTGGCAATGACGACGCACAGCTGACACCGGGCGGGTCCTCCGGCGGATCGGCTTCGGCGGTGTCGGCTGATCTGTGTCTGGCCGCCACTGGCACCGATACTGGCGGTTCGATCCGTCAACCAGCGGCTTTTGTCGGGATTACTGGCATCAAGCCGACCTATGGCCGGTGTTCGCGCTGGGGCATAGTGGCCTTTGCATCCTCACTGGATCAGGCCGGGCCGATGACCAAGAATGTCCGCGACGCGGCGATCATGCTGGAAACCATGTGCGGTCATGACCCCAAGGATTCCACCAGCGCCGAGTTGGCCGTCCCGAATTTCGAGGCCATGCTGACCGGCGACATCAAGGGCAAGAAGATCGGTATCCCCAAGGAATACCGGATGGACGGCATGCCCGCCGAGATCGAAAAACTCTGGGCAGATGGCGCGGCGATGCTGAAGGTCGCAGGGGCCGAGATCGTCGACATTTCGCTGCCGCATACCAAATACGCGCTGCCCGCCTATTACGTGATTGCGCCTGCCGAGGCGTCCTCGAACCTGGCGCGCTATGATGGTGTCCGCTATGGCCGCCGCGCGCAGTTGGGGCAGGGCGACGGCATCACCGAGATGTACGAAAAGACCCGCGCCGAGGGCTTTGGTCACGAGGTGCAGCGCCGGGTGATGGTCGGGACATATGTTCTGTCGGCGGGTTTCTATGACGCCTATTACAACCGCGCCCGCAAGGTCCGCACGTTGATCAAGAAAGATTTCGAGGACGTTTTCGCCGCCGGTGTTGACGCCATCCTGACCCCGGCCACGCCTTCGGCGTCGTTCGGTCTGGGTGAAATGACCGAGGCGGATCCGGTTCAGATGTATCTGAACGACGTCTTTACCGTGACGGTCAACCTTGCTGGTTTGCCGGGCATATCGGTTCCTGCAGGTCTTGATTCTCAGGGTTTGCCGCTTGGTCTGCAGCTGATTGGCCGTCCATGGGACGAAGGCGATTTGCTGAACACGGCCTATGCGCTGGAAAGCGCTGCGGGCTTTGTGGCCAAGCCGGGGAAATGGTGGTAATCCTCTGATCAACAAGACAACGTAGAACGGAGCAGCTGGATGCGCTTTTCGATTCTGATCCCCGCAATCGGGTTGATGGCCGCCTGTAACACGGTGGCCCCGGTTCAGGGTACAGGGTTCAACACCCCGACTTATCAGGCGCAAAGAGAAGCTGAGCTGGCAGGGCAGGGCGGCACTGGAAGCCCTCTGCCGGAACCCTATGAGGTCTCGCAGCAACCCTTGGGCTCGCCAACATCCGGCGTGGATGGCGCTGACCTGGCCACGGCCACTGCTGCAGCGCTTGCAAGCACCTCGACGCAGGCGGCCGCCGCTTCAGCATCGGTGCCGACTGCGAGCAACAGCGGCATCTCTGACGAACAGGATTTTGCTGCGGTTTCTGAACGTCGCAGTATCGAAACCGATGCTGCTCGAATCGAACAGAACAGCCAAACCTATGAGGTTGTCGCCCCAACCGCGGTTCCGCAACGCGGAGCGGATGGTCAGCCAAACATCGTCCAATACGCGCTGAGCACATCCAATCCGGTCGGTGCCCAGCTTTACAGCCGTGCAGGGTTCAACCTGCAGGCCAAGGCACAGCGGAATTGCGCGAAATTCCCATCGGCGGACCAGGCGCAGATCGAGTTCCTGTCAAATGGCGGTCCCCAGAAGGACCGCAAGGGGCTGGACCCTGATGGCGACGGATATGCTTGCGGCTGGGATCCCAGCCCGTTCCGCAGTGCCGTCAACAACTGATCCAAAGCCCATCTGGCACCCATCCCCCAATTTCGGAGATCGCCGGGATGGGCTGACGCCGTCATTGATCGTTTTGCACTACACCGCAATGGACAGTGCACAGGCTGCGCTGGATCGCTTGTGTGACCCGGCCTTCGAAGTCTCTGCGCATTACCTGATCGGTTCCGATGGCACGCTTTGGCAAATGGTGCGCGAAGAGGACCGGGCCTGGCACGCCGGGGCAGGAGAGTGGCGCGGGCGAACCGATATCAATTCGCGTTCGATTGGGATAGAACTGGACAATCTTGGCACCCATCCTTTTCCCGAACCTCAGATGACCACGCTTGAGTGGCTTCTGGCCCGTATCATGGCCCGATGGGCGATTGCACCGGACGGGGTTATCGGCCATTCCGACATGGCTCCGGGGCGCAAGGTCGACCCCGGCCCTCGCTTTCCCTGGCAACGGCTCGAACATCTCAATCTTGCTGGCCAACGTGGCCAGGATGATGGCCCGCAAGAGGCCTCGATGCCGCTGTTCCGTGCGTTGGCGCAACAGATGGGCTTTTCGCCCGAAACGGACGACGACACGCTGCTTGCCACCGTGCGTCTCAGATACCGCCCTTGGGCCAAAGGCCCGTTGGAACCTGCGGATTTCACCTCGCTCGGCCATGCGGCGCTCTGGACCTGATCGGCTTTTCATCTGACCAAAAATATCTCGGGGCTGAATTGACCGCAGGCCAAGAAGGGGCTGCCCCTTAACGCCCTATCGGCCCTTGACGCGGCCTGACACTGCGCATACCCACGTCTCCGCGCGGAGGGCCGGATGGCTGCTGGGGCGTAAGCCCGAGAGGAAAGTCCGGACTCCACAAGACAACGGTGCCGGGTAACGCCCGGGCGGGGCAACCCGACGGAAAGCGCCACAGAAATCAGACCGCCATGCGTGCATGGTAAGGGTGAAACGGTGGGGTAAGAGCCCACCGCGCCCCTGGCAACAGGGGTGGCACGGCAAGCCCCACCGGGAGCAATGCCAAATAGGGTCCCCACGCGGGCAGGTCGGCGTCCGCCGATACCGCCGCTAAGTGCGTCTTGGCCGAGAGGGACCGGGTTGGCAGCTTGAGCCGTGCAGCAATGCACGGCCTAGAGGAATGGTCATCGAAGGGGGCAACCCTGGAACAAGATCCGGCTTACAGGCCCTCCGCGCGTTAATATTGCTAAGACGAATCGCGTTGTTCCACAGGTGGGTCAGGGCTGGAGTCATCCTTTGATACAGGTCTTGCTGTGGCTGCTGAGCTGGCATCCCTTGTGGCCGAAATGGCCGCGTAAAGGTCTGCGATAAGCTGGGGGCAGGGACGATCTTGTGTTTTGATGAAATCTGCGCCGATCTACCCGAATTCAGGTTGACTCGGCTGCATGACCGGGTAAAAGCGCACGCTCATAGGAATTCAACCGAAAGGCCCCTGCCTTTTCGGACGCAGGAGATAACCATGGCGAAGCCGACGACAATCAAGATCCGTCTGAACTCGACCGCGGGCACGGGCCACTTCTATGTGACCAAAAAGAACGCGCGCACCATGACCGAGAAAATGACCGTTCGTAAATACGACCCGGTCGTTCGGAAGCATGTCGAGTACAAGGAAGGCAAGATCAAGTAATCTGCCGTCCTGCTTGGACAGAATGACAAGGGTCCTGTTTCGACAGGGCCTTTTTCGTTTGCGCGACGATGTTTCATACCTGAATCTATCGGCTCAAGGCAGCCGGAGCGCGCTTGGAGGCCGTTGCAGCTAAGCATCAGCAGCCGAGGCATTCGTTTGCCCGCTGGGTTGCTTTTTGGAATGTATTGCAACTACGCTTGAGCTAACCGTTCCAAAATGTTGGCCGTCATGAAAAAAATCTTGTTATCCACAGCAACTATTCTGGCTCTCGCAGCCTGTGAAGACCCCTATAACCGCGAGGGTGTTGGCTTTACGGGCATTGATGGTGAGCCGCGGAGCATCAGCGAAGTGCCGGGTGCGGCGGCGTTTGTTCCAGAGTCCACCAATGTTCCGGCAGAGTTGGCAGAGCTGCCCCCGGTCCGAGTTTCAACGGACGAGACCGATCCGGGTAAAATTGCACGTGTTGCAATAGAAAATGGCGCGCGCAGCGATACCAGCGCAGTAGTCGTTTCTGGCTCAGATACAAACCTGTTCCTGAGCACTGTTGAAGTGAACGGAACGCTTTTCGGCGTCGTGCGTACCGAAAATAGCCGCACCAGGGTTCCGAATACGATTGGTGCAAACTTTGGTACTGGCGCCGAACAATTCACTGGCTGCTTGCCTGTCGGCGACGTTTATCGCAAAGGTTCAGAAAAGCGCAGTTCCGGATTTGCTGTTCAGTTGAACTGCAGCTAATGTTCCGTTCGCTTTCAATTCCAAGGCCTCGTCATCAGGACGGGGCCTTTCTTTTTGGGAGCACGTGGCGAGGAGCTGACCGCAGGGCGACCTGCTGCAGGCCGCAAAAGAAAAGGGCGGGTCGTTTCGGACCCGCCCTGTTTATTTGCTGCTGTAATGCGGTGTGCTACTCTTGTTGCCCCATGAACATCAGCAAGAACTGGAACATGTTCAGGAACGAGATATAGAGGCTCAGCGCGCCGTCTATAGCCGCTTTGTTCAGCCATTCCTGGTCACCATGTGTTGCATGCGCAACGTAGGTGTTTTTGATGTCCTGTGTGTAGAACGCCGTCAGGCCAGCAAAGATAATCACTCCGATTGCCGAGATCGCGAACATCATCGCAGGCGATTGCAGGAACATATTTATGACCATCGCCACCAGCAGGCCGATCACACCCATAATCAGGAATGTGCCCATGCCGCTTAGATTGCGCTTGGTGGTGTAGCCAAACAGGCTCAGACCAGCAAAGGCAATCGAGGTCACAATGAACGTCTGCGCGATCGAGTAAGGAGTGTAGATCATGAACACCGAGCTCATCGAAACGCCCATAACGGCCGCGAATACGAAGAAACCCAGTTGCACCGCCGCAGCCGACCCGCGCCGCATCAGCGCGCCCCAGCCAAAGATCAGGAATGCCAGCGGTGAGAACATCACTATCCATTTCAGCGGCGACAGGAACAGGGTGCCGCCCAGGCTGGTCAGATAACGATCAGCGCCGATCTGAGCAACTGCGTTGCTTGGATCTGAGGTTACGGCAAGACCAGCAATAGCCCAGGCCGCGAGTGCCGTAATCAGCATGCCCACGGACATTGTGCCGTAGACTTTGTTCATATGGGCGCGCAGGCCCTCGTCAATCTGGGCAGCGCGCGTACCGGTCGCCGTCCGGATCGTGTCAAATTGTGCCATTAAAAGGTCTCCCTCCACATATTCTTTTTGCGTCCCGATGTCAGGCCGCGCTCCTCGCAAATATCGTCAAGTGCGGGCTGTGTTTCAAGGGTTTAACGTGGGAAACAGGCTAAAACACGCAACAAAAATGGCGGCTTCGAGGTGTCAGCCGCCATTCAGTGGTAAAAGTAGTGGATTAGGTTCATTTTTGCCAGAATTCCGGAGCATCCCATATGCGGCGTTTTGCTTCGGCTTCGGCTTCTTCACGGGTAATGCCGATATCGAGAAGGGCGCGGTCGTCCAATCTGGCGAGCTGACAGCGTTGGCGCCGTAGCGATAGCGCATCCAGAACAGAAGTGAGCTTAAAGCGCTGCCGTGGCTTGCAATATGTTGAAGCTGTGATTTGCGTCATAGCCTTGTCCTTTCGGTTTTTCTGATGTGTTGTGCCTATTGCATCAACTTCCTTGATTTATATGGAGGGCTGTGACACATTTTGAAAATGAATATTATTGAACACATCCATAAGGAATCGTGAAGATGCGAAATCTGGACATCACCACTCTCCGCTCCTTTGTGGCAGTTGCCGATCAGGGTGGCGTGACGCGGGCAGCCGGTTTCCTGCACCTGACACAATCTGCCGTATCGATGCAGCTAAAGCGGTTGGAGGAGCTTTTAGGTCTGGAGCTGCTGGACCGAAGTGGCAGAACCATCGCGCTGACAGCGTCGGGAGAACAGCTTTTGGCCTATGCCAGACGCATGATCTCGTTGAATGACGAGGTGATGTCCAAGCTGACGGATCAGGCCTATGAGGGCGAGGTCGTTCTTGGTGTGCCGCATGATATCGTCTATCCGGCGATTCCCCGGGTGCTGCAGCGATTCAACGCGGATTTCCCACGCGTCCGTGTGCAGCTTATCTCCTCCTATTCGCTGCAACTGAAGGATATGTTTAAGCGCGGAGACTGCGATTTGATCCTAACGACCGAGGCGACAGTGGGGCAGGGGGCCGAGACGATTGCCGAGCTTCCTTTGCGCTGGATTGGTGCGCCGGGCGGGTCTGCCTGGCGAAAACGCCCCATTCCGCTAGCGCTTGGGCGTCGGTGTCTGTTCAGGCCGCAGGTCATTGCTGCGCTGGATGCGGCTGGAATTCCCTGGGAGCTTTCGGTGGAAACCGAAAACGACCGTACTATCGAGGCAACGGTCAGCGCCGATTTGGCGGTTCATGCCATGCTCGAAGGGACAGAGGCCGCACATCTTGCCCAGATCGATTCGGGTGGCGTCCTGCCCGAGCTTCCTGCGCATATGATAAATCTGTATGGCGGCGAAACTGGCCGCGGGGCCGTGGTTGAGGCGTTGGCGACGCTGGTGCGCCAGAACTTTCGTTTGCTTGGGGGGGTGCCGCTCAAAGCCGTTGTCGGTTGATCATCCCTTAAGGGGTTATGACAACTTTCCCGGTGGCCGTCCTGTCGCGCAGCATGGCCAGTCCGCGTTCGGCTTCGGACAGGGGCAGGACATGGCTGATATGCGGTTTGATGCGGCCCTCGCTATGCCAGCGAAACAGCGTTTCAAAGCTGTCCGTCACAATCTGAGGTCGAAACTTCAAGTAGCCGCCGATGTAGAGCCCGATGACTGTCAGGTTCTTGACCAGTAGGTGGTTGGCCGGAATTTGCGGCACCTCACCGCCCGCAAAGCCAATGGGCAGGATGCGACCTTCGGGGTTGGTCGCGCGAAAGGCGGCTTTAAACACATCGCCGCCGATCGCGTCATATACGACATCCGCGCCTCCTAATGCCTGGACACGGGCGCGCAGATCTTCGGATGCGTCGATCAGATGATCGGCCCCGGCCCTCTGTGCCACCTTGAGTTTCTCACTGCCGCGCGCCTGCGCAATAACCGTGGCGCCCATAAGCTTGCCGATCTCTACCGCCGTCAGGCCGACGCCACCTGCCGCACCGGTCACCAAAAGGGTTTCGCCGGGCCTGAGCCGCGCACGATGATCCAAGGCAATATGACTGGTGCCATATGTGATCTGAATTGCGGCGGCGTCTTCAAAGCTCATAGAGTCAGGGATTGCGATTGCACGATCGGCGTCGAACACTCCGAATTCAGCGAGGCCACCCTGGCCGGAATAGACAGCGACACGGTCACCCGGGTTCAGGTGGCGTACATTGTTTCCAATTTCGCGAACAATCCCTGCGACTTCCATGCCCAAGGAAAAGGGCGCCACCGGGGTGTCCTGATACGTCCCCTTCTGCATAAGGAGATCCGCAAAATTCAAACCGCAGGCTTTGATTTGAATGCAGACCTGGCTGTCGCCGGGTTCTGGCAGGTCAATATTGCAAAGCTGGGCCTTGGCCCCGTTGGTCTGGATATGAAACGCCAGCATGATTTGGCTCCGTCTTTTCGGGCATAGGTCAGTGCTGTCGTGGTTTTGTCAATCTGTTACCCTGCTGAAGACCCCGTTAATCCGGTGTTGATCAGGTGGTTGTTTCCAGATCGGAATCAACGTGTGCGCGGTATTCACAACACAACTATAAACCATTGTTTGTGGAATCAGATTCAACCTTCTTGAAAAAAGCGCCAAAAAACGTAATAGTGCGCTATGGTGCTGATTTGGGGGGCATGTTCCAAATTAGGGAGTGGTTAAGTCGGGCTCGCTAATGTTGCGGTAACAAAGCATGTTGCGCACCCGTCTCAGTTGTGTGTGTAAGGGAGGATAGTACCAATGACCCATCACGTCGATGTCCATGTGGGCAAACGCGTCAGGCATCGCCGCTGGCTGATTGGCATGACCCAACAGCAGTTGGCACAGCAAGTTGGTATCAAGTTTCAGCAAATCCAGAAATATGAAACCGGTGCCAATCGAATCAGCGCGTCTCGTCTTTGGGACATTGCCGAGGCATTGGATGTTCCGGTCAGTTTCTTCTTTGAAGGCCTGGAAGAGGTCGAGAAAGGAAGCTCGGATAAGAAATCGGTTCCTGCAGACCTTATGGGCGACAAAGAAGCCCTGGATCTCGTCCGCTCTTACTATGCCATACCGGAAAACCAGCGTCGCCGCTTGTTCGAGCTTGCGCGCGTTCTGAGTGATGTTGCCTGATTTCGCGGGTTGACTCTGATCCTGACGGAACGCACGGGTAGCGTATGGATAAGGTGTCGCTGAGTGATCTTGAAGTAGCTGAAGAAATGGCCGACGCAGCGCGTTCGGCCATTCTTCCTTTTTTCAGGCAGTCTAATCTTGAGACTTCAAATAAGCTGGATCAGGGATTTGATCCGGTCACTGTCGCCGACCGCGCAGCCGAAAAAGCCATGCGCGCGGTTTTAGCCCGACATCGGCCCCAAGATGGAATATTTGGCGAGGAATATGGGCAGCACGAGGGGCAAAGTGGCCGCACCTGGGTTCTGGATCCGATCGACGGCACCCGAGGGTTTATCAGCGGGACACCGACATGGGGGGTTCTGATTGCGCTTAGCACGCAGGACGGGCCAACCATGGGGATCATCGACCAGCCGTATATCGGGGAACGCTTCATCGGCTCGGCGGATATCGCGCGAAGCCATGGTCCTACGGGCGATATGTCCCTGAAGACCCGTTCAACACCTTCTCTGGACCAGGCGATTCTGTTCACGACCTTCCCCGAGGTCGGCGCGTCGGAAGATCGTGCCGGGTTTGAGGCTGTGTCACAGCACGTACGCCTGACCCGCTATGGAATGGATTGCTATGCTTATGCTCTGCTTGCAGCGGGTCAGGTGGATTTGGTGATCGAAGCAGGTCTGAACGCCTATGACATTCAGGCGCCAATCGCCGTGATTCATGCGGCTGGCGGTATCGTCACAGACTGGCAAGGCGGCCCCGCCCATAATGGCGGTCGGGCTCTGGCGGCGGCAAACCCGGATATTCACGCAGCTGCGCTGGAAATTCTGCGCAACTTCTGAAAATTGTTGCGGCGACCCGGCGAGCGGATTAACCTTGAGCCGGCTGGTTCTTGTGCCCGTTTTCCGCCAGCTTTTGCACTCCATGCATGAAACGGGCGATGCAAGGAGAGCAAGATGACTGGTATCCTCATCAAAAATGCAGACACGATCCTGACCATGGATGACCAGCGCCGAGAGCTTTCGGGCGCGGATATTCTGATCCGAGATGGACAGATCGAACAGATCGGCCACGGGTTGCAGGCAACCGCAGAGATCCATAATGCAAGCGGATGTGTGGTTACGCCCGGCCTCGTGAACACGCACCACCATCTGTACCAGACCCTGACCCGCGCCGTGCCTGGCGGGCAGGATGCGCTTTTGTTCGGATGGCTGAAAACGCTCTATCCGATCTGGTCGCGATTTGGCCCCGAAGAGATGTTCGTATCCGCCCAGATCGGTTTAGCCGAGCTGGCTCTGTCGGGATGTACGCTCAGTTCTGATCACCTGTATCTATACCCCAACGGCGCGCGTCTGGATGACACCATTGCTGCGGCGGCTGAGGTCGGCCTGCGGTTCCACCCAACGCGCGGCGCGATGAGTATTGGCGAAAGCGATGGCGGCCTGCCACCGGATGCTCTGGTCGAAGCCGAAGCAGCTATTCTCGAAGACATGATGCGTGTGGTCGACGCCTTTCATGACCCGTCAGAGGGTGCAATGTGTCGGGTCGGGCTGGCACCTTGCTCGCCGTTCTCTGTCAGTCGCGACTTGATGCGAGACACGGCCAATCTGGCCCGTGACAAAGGCGTAATGCTCCACACCCATCTGGCCGAAAATGACGAGGATATCGCCTATTCTCAGGAACAATTCGGGTGCCGTCCTGGTCAATATGCCGAGGATTTGGGATGGACCGGATCAGATGTTTGGCACGCCCATTGCGTGAAACTGGACGGGGCAGAGATTGATCTGTTTGCCCGGTCCCGGACTGGCGTGGCCCACTGTCCCTGTTCGAACTGCCGGTTGGGCTCGGGGATAGCACCGGTAAGGTCGATGCGAGATAGTGGCGTGCCTGTGGGTCTTGGCGTCGATGGGTCGGCCAGCAATGACAGCGGCAATCTGATCCTCGAGGCGCGGCAGGCTATGTTGTTGCAGCGAGTCGCAAGCGGTGCCGATGCCATGTCCTCTCGCGAGGCGCTTGAAATTGCCACGCGGGGTGGGGCGGATGTCTTGAACCGACCTGATTGCGGCCGTCTGGCTATCGGTAAGCGTGCCGATATAGCCATTTGGGATACGCGCGGCATCGAAAGCGCGGGCAGTTGGGATCCGGCAGCCCTGTTGCTTGCCGGTCCGACGAGGGTAAAGCACCTGTTTGTCGAAGGCCGTCAGATCGTGCGGGACGGGCAGATCGCAACGCTGGATCTGCCCCGGGTGATTGAACGGCAGAACCGATTGGCCCTTGCCTTGCAATCCTAGGTCCTGACAGGTTGACCTGCGATCCAAACCTCGGCAATCGCCCTGTCATCGCCCATCATGATGGTGGGAAAGATGGCCTCCCACAAATCATCGGCGCAGGCCTCGCGTTGCGCGATGGCCGGGGTTGAGGCGAGATCGAGCACGATCAGGTCGGCCTCCATTCCCGGGGCGATATTGCCGATGCTGTCATCCAGCCTCAGCGTTCGGGCCGACCCTACGGTGCCCAGCCACAGCAGTTGCGCGGCGTGCAGCGGCGTTCCGCGCAGTTGTCCGATCTCATAGGCCGATGCCATCGTGCGCAGCATCGAGAAACTTGAACCGCCACCAGTATCCGTTGCCAGACCAACCCGGTGTCCGTCGCGCATCAACCCTGCCATGTCGAACAGTCCTGACCCGATAAAGGTGTTTGAGGTCGGACAATGGATCAACGCAGCGTCGACCTCACGCAGTCGGTCGCGCTCACGTGCCTCAAGGTGGATGACGTGGCCATACAGGCCGTTGGGGCCCAGCAGGCCGGACTTTTCATAGGTGTCCAGATAATCGCGGGCGTCGGGAAACAGCTCGCGTACCCAGGCAATTTCATCAGTCTGTTCGCTGAGATGGGTTTGCATCAGGCAATGGGGATGCTCTGCCCATAATGCGCCCATGGCCTCTAGCTGTTCGGGTGTGGAGGTGGGTGAGAAACGCGGCGTAATCGCATAGGACAGGCGGTCGATCCCGTGCCATTTCTCAAGCAAGGCCTGGGACTGGTCATAGGCGGTTTGCGCCGTATCCCTCAGACCATCGGGCGCGTTACGGTCCATGCAGGTTTTGCCCGCAACCACCCGTTGACCGCGTTGTTTGGCCGCAAGGAAAAAGGCATCAACACTCTCGGGATGGATGGTGCAATAGCTGCACATCGTGGTGGTGCCATGTGCCGCTGTCAGGTCCAGATACCGGTTGGCAATCTCAGAGGCATAGGCTGCATCGCCGAATTTCATCTCTTCGGGGAAGGTATAGGTGTTTAGCCAGTCGATCAGGCGTTTGCCCCAACTGGCGATCATGGCGGTCTGCGGATAATGCACATGCGCATCAACAAATCCTGCAAGGATCACGTGCTGACCATGATCCACGACTTTTGCCTCGGGGTGGGCGTTGTTCAGACTGTCGGCATCCGATACGCTGGAAATCCGACCGTTTTCGATCAGAACCGCTTCGCTGATTTTGACAGCCTCGGTCGGTTCGCCCTCGAACGGGGTGCCAGTGAAACTCAGGACACGCCCTTTCAGCAGCGTTTTTTGCGCCATACTCATTCATCTCCGCCTGTCTGGGACTGCGAAACAGCATAGGGGCAGGAAAGTTGTCGGTAAATCGGCGCATTGTCATTGTTTTCCGGTAGCTGCTTCTTCTATTTAGGGGCCAATGGGCGAACAGAGCGGGGGCAGATATGACAACAGGTATTAACGAACCCGTAAGTGAGCCGACTTCTGATGATGACGCTTATGCACTGGATCGTCGAACGGTAGCATCCATTCTGTATGCAGTTGATGTTGATGACCGCGATAAGCTGGTCGAATTGATGGACCCGCTGCACGCTGCCGACATCGCCGACCTTCTGGAACAGATCAACCCCTATGACCGCACCCGGTTGATCCGTCTGTATGACAAAGAGTTCGACGGCGATATTCTGTCTGAACTGGACGAAGGTGTCAGGGAAGAAGTTATTGAAGTCCTGCGTCCCGATGTTCTGGCGGATGCCGTACGCGACATGGAAAGCGACGATGTCGTCGATCTGCTGGAAGACCTTGAAGAGCCGCAGCAAGAAGCCATCCTGGGTGCGCTGGAGGATTCCGAACGGATCGCGGCCGAACAGGCGTTATCCTACCCGGAAAACTCGGCCGGACGGCTTATGCAACGCGAAGTCGTCATGGCGCCCGAGCATTGGACAGTTGGGCAGGCCATTGACTTTATGCGTGCCAATGACGGACTGCCAGAACAATTCTACCATTTGGTTCTTGTTGATCCGCGGTTGAAGCCAACAGCACAGGTAACACTGGGCAAACTCATGGCCACCCGGCGCGAGGTGCCTCTGCACGAAATTGCCGAAGAAGAGTTCTATACCATTCCCGTCGATCAGGATGAAGAGGACGTGGCCTATGCGTTCAATCAGTACCACCTGATCTCGGCCCCAGTGGTGGATGGTGACGGACGGCTTGTTGGTGTGATCACCATTGATGACGCGATGGTGGTGCTGGATGAGGAATACGAAGAGGATATGTTGCGCCTAGCCGGTGTCAGCAACGAAAGCTCGCTGTCCGACAGTGTGGCCGCGACCAGCAGGCGACGCCTGCCGTGGTTGGCGGTCAACCTGTGTACTTCGATCTGCGCCTCGCTGGTGATTTCCCAATTCGAGGCGGCGATTGATCAGTTGGTGGCATTGGCCATTCTGATGCCGATTGTGGCCTCGATGGGGGGCAATGCGGGGACACAATCGCTGACCGTCGCAGTGCGAGCCCTGGCAACGCGCGACCTGACAGGTGCGAACGTAATGCGGGTGATCCGACGGGAACTGCTGGTGGGCATGTTGAACGGGCTGTGTTTTGCCACCGTTCTGGGCGTGGTGGGAATGTATTGGTTCGGCTCGCCGTTGCTGGGTGTCGTGATTGGCTCCGCTCTGGTCGTGAACATGGTGATCGCAGGCTTTGCAGGTACGGTAGTACCGGTCGTGCTGGACCGGATGGGTGTTGACCCGGCGCTGGCGTCAGGGACCTTTGTGACGACAACGACGGATGTCATGGGATTCTTTATCTTTCTTGGGCTTGCCAGCGTGGTGCTATTGTGACCGATCTGACCGAAATCAAAGCTGCCGCGCGCAAGGCGGCCTTTGCCCGGCGCAAATCTGCGTTTGATGCAAATCCGCCCGGTGCCGCCGGGCGACTGTCTGAAATTCTGGCCGGGCACCGCGGAGTACCCCTGTCGGGTTATATGCCCATCCGGACCGAGAGTGACCCGCTGCCCGCCATGGCCGAGGCGTCCGCTTATGGCCCGGTTGGTGTGCCGGTTATTCAGGCGGCCGGGCAGCCGTTGAAATTCTCTCGCTGGACGCCCGAAGGTAGGCTGAAGGATGGTCCGTTTGGCGCCAAAGTGCCCGAGGTCGATGACTATTTCGATCCCGAAATTCTAATCGTTCCGCTGGTGGCATTCGATGCAAATGGGGGGCGTCTGGGTTATGGGGGCGGGTTCTATGACCGGACATTGGAAGGGCTGCGCGCGAAACGCCCGACTCTGGCCATCGGTTTTGCCTTCGATGCGCAAGAAGCAGACGGGCTGTCGCTGGAATCGACGGATCAGCCGCTTGATATGGTAGTAACTGAAAGCCGTGTGTTGACCTTTTAACGAAGGTATCAGCCCTGGTTTTTAGCGCGAAAATATTCCCAGGCATTTTTTTCGGTGCCATCAGGCAATATGCACACGCCGGTCTGACCATTCTCTCCGTCCCGAATTTCATACCGCCCACCGCTGTCGATGCAATAGATGGCCGAGGGGTTTGGCAGCTGTGGGTTTGAGTTGACCGCTTGCTCTTCCGAGCAGGCAGCAAGGGTGGCACAGACACCAAAGGTCAGACCGATCCGAAACATAAAGAATCTCCTAAATAAAGAGTTTTGCCGTTCATTGGGTCAGCTTAACGGCTTGTACTTGCGAATTGCCACACTTAGACGGTTTCTATGAGGATACTTTTTCTGGGTGACGTTATGGGCCGCGCTGGACGCGCGGCTGTTCAGCAACATCTGCCACGTCTGCGCGACGAATGGCGGCTGGATTTCGTGGTGATCAATGGTGAGAATGCCTCGAACGGAATGGGTTTGACCGGGGATCATGCCAAGCTGCTGTTAGATGCAGGGGCGGATTGTCTGACGCTGGGCGACCACGCTTTCGACCAGAAGGACATGTTGCAATTCATTGAGAGCGAACCGCGCATTGTGCGCCCCGTTAACTTTGCTAAGGGTGCTCCGGGACGCGGGCATCGTCTCTATACCGCCCCTGGCGGGCGCAAGGTTCTGGTTGTACAGGTGCTGGGGCAGGTCTTTATGAAGCGGCCCTTCGATGATCCGTTCTCGGCGATCGAGCCAATTCTGAAGTCGCACCCGCGCGGCGGTCAGGCCCAGGCGATCATCGTTGACATGCATTGCGAAGCCACATCCGAGAAGATGGCGATGGGGCATTACTGTGACAAGCGCGCCAGCCTCGTGGTTGGAACGCATACGCATGTGCCGACCGCAGATGCTCAGATCCTTCCGGGGGGAACAGCCTATCTGACCGATGCCGGGATGTGCGGGGATTACGATTCTGTCATTGGTATGGAAAAGCTGGAACCGATGCGCCGGTTCATCACCGGCATGCCCAAGGCGCGGTTTACGCCTGCAAATGGCGAAGCAACGCTAAGCGGTGTGTTCGTGGAAACCGATGATCGCAATGGTCAGGCAAAATCCGTGCAAATGGTGCGCGTTGGGGGTCGCTTGCAACAAGCCGGGCCGCAATAGCGCGACGTTGGGCTTGCCCTGCTGCCCGCAATACGGGAAACTGCCCGACGGGCGCGCAAGCTGGGCCAGGGTTCGGACTGAATACCACGAATGCAATTTCTTCAACTGACAGAAACGGGCAGCGCGATCGTGGCGCTATTGGTTGTCGCAGGCATGTTTGTCATGTTCCTGCGCGAGGCTTACCCGACCGAGGTTGTCGCCATCGCGGGCGTTGCCCTGATGCTGGTGACCGGTATCCTGCCCTATCAAAGCGCGTTGGCAGTTCTGTCCAATCCTGCGCCATGGACGATTGCGGCGATGTTCATCGTCATGGGGGCTCTGGTCAGAACCGGGGCATTGGATTCCTTTACCGCAACTGCGCAGAAACAGGCACAGGTTAACCCGCGTATCGCGATTGCCATGCTCATGGGGTTTGTGGTTCTGGCCTCGGCGGTGGTGTCAAACACACCCGTGGTCGTCGTGATGATCCCGGTTTTTGTACAGATTGCCCGCACGTTGAACGTGCCGGCCTCGAAATTGCTGATCCCGCTCAGCTATGCTGCCATCATGGGGGGGACGCTGACACTGATCGGCACCTCGACCAACCTGCTTGTGGATGGTGTCGCGCGATCTCAGGGTCTGGCTGCATTCACGATTTTCGAAGTCACGCCCTTGGGCATCGCAGTAGTGATCTACGGCATGATCTATCTGCGCTTTGTTGCGCCGCGCCTGCTGCCGGAACGCGACAGCATGGCCTCGCTTCTCAGTGATCGCTCTAAGATGAAGTTCTTCACCGAGGCCGTCATTCCGCCCGACAGCAACCTGATCGGGCGCGAGGTGACAGGGGTGCAACTGTTCAAACGCCCTGGCGTACGCCTGATTGACGTGGTCCGCGGGGACGAGTCTTTGCGGCGCAACCTCAAAGGGGTGACGCTTGAGGTTGGGGATCGCGTGGTCCTGCGGACCGAGATGACCGAGTTGCTGAGCCTGCAAAGCAACAAAGAGTTAAAGCGTGTTGATCAGGTTTCTGCGGTCGAGACCAAAACGGTCGAAGTGCTGATCACACCGGGGTGCCGTATGGTTGGGCGAACGCTGGGCGTGATGCGCCTGCGCCGCCGCTATGGTGTCTACGTTCTGGCGGTACATCGGCGGAACCAGAATATCGGTCGTCAACTAGACGACCTCGTGGTGCGGGTCGGGGATACTCTGCTGTTGGAGGGATCGCCTGCCGATATCCAGAAGCTTGCCGCTGATATGGATATGGTCGACGTGACACAGCCCTCGGCGCGTGCGTTCCGCCGCAATCACGCTCCGGTGGCGATTGGCGCACTTATCGGGATCGTCGTATTGGCTGCATTGGGTGTGGCGCCAATTCTGTTGCTCTCCATTCTTGCGGTCGCTCTGGTTCTGGTCACCCGCTGCATAGACGCGGATGAGGCGTTTTCCTTTATCGAGGGGCGGCTTCTGGCGCTGATATTCTCGATGCTGGCCATCGGGGCCGCGCTTGATAAGTCTGGGGCGGTTTCCCTGATCGTCGATGCAATCGCACCTGGGCTAAGTGCGCTGCCACCGTTCCTGATCGTTTGGGCCATCTATGTTTTGACCTCGGTGCTTACCGAACTCGTCTCCAACAACGCCGTTGCGGTAGTGGTCACGCCGATCGCAATCGGGTTGGCACAGGCCGTCGGCGTAGACCCAAGGCCGCTGGTAGTTGCGGTGATGTTGGCGGCATCTGCATCCTTTGCGACACCAATCGGATATCAGACCAACATGATGGTCTATGGTCCGGGGGGATATCGGTTTGTCGATTTCATGAAGGTTGGCATCCCCTTGAACCTGACGGTTGGGCTGCTTGCTTCGTTGCTTATTCCGATCATCTGGCCGTTGTAACACAGGCGCGAACCCGCCGGTTTTGCGCTGACGGTCTTGTAAAGGCTGATCCAGACACAATCTTTTCCTCTAGAACTTGGACGAAAGGACGGGATTATGCCTTTTCCAAAATTTGGTCAGTTGATCGTAATGGGTGCGATTATGGTGGCGCTGATTGGCAGCGATGTATCGGCTGGTTCGGTGACCGGTACCGCCTCCTATCGCGAACGGATTGCCGTGCCTGAAGACGCGACGCTATATATCGAGCTGCAGGATATATCGCTTGCGGATGCGCCAGCGGTAACGCTGGCTGCGCAGCGCTACGTGCTGAGCGGGGTGCCTGCCGAGTTTGAATTGACCTATGATGATGCTCTGATCCGTGACGGGATGACCTATGCGGTGCGGGGGGCAATTTATCGTGGGTCACAACTGCTGTTTACGACCGACACGGTGTATCCGGTCCTGACCAATGGTGCGCCGGATACGGCCGACCTTTTGTTGGTCAAGACGGGCGGCCCCACGTCGGCGGGGCTGGAAAACACAAGCTGGACGGCGATTGGTGTGGATGGGGCCGTGCTGAACAGCGAACGCGCACCGCAACTTGATTTTGCGCAAGGCGGTGCCTTTAGCGGCTCAGGCGGTTGCAACCGTTTCACAGGGCAGGTCGAAATTTCCGGAAATTCGCTTACGTTTCCAGACAATATTGCGGCCACTTTGATGGCCTGCCCGCCCGAGATGGAGCAGGTCGAGGATCAGTTCTTTGTCGCCCTGCAAAACGTGGCCACTTATGCGGTGGCAGGCAATAGCCTTGCGCTGCTGGACAGCGCAGGCGACCCGGTTCTGAAATTCATACGCACGCAGTAATCAGGCCACAGCGCGCGACCGTCCTGCGTTGCGCCCGGAAAAGATGCAGCCGCCCAGAAATGTGCCTTCCAGCGCGTTGTATCCGTGATAGCCGCCGCCGCCGAAACCGGCGACCTCTCCTGCGGCGAACAGCCCGGGAACGACCTGACCGTTTGCACCGATCATCTGACTGTCGAGGTTGGTCTGCAAACCGCCCAGCGTTTTGCGCGTCAGCATGTGAAGTTTGACCGCGATTAGCGGCCCATTGGCAGGATCAAGGAACTTGTGTGGTTTGGCGGTGCGGATCAACCTGTCACCCCGATAGTTGCGGGCCGCCAGAATAGCCGCCATCTGCGCGTCCTTGGAAAACGGGTTGTCGACCTGTGAGTCTCGCGCTTCGATCTGGGCGCGCAAATGCGCCTCATTGATCAGATCGCCACCCAGTTGGTTCATGCCGCTGACCAGTTCGGTCAGAGTGTTGGCAACGATGAAATCTTCCCCGTGCTGTTTGAAGGCCTCGACCGGCGCGGTGGCTTGCGATCCTGACAAAATGCGCTGACGGATAACCTCTTTCCAGCTGCCCGAGGTGAAATCCGGGTTCTGTTCCGACCCGGAGAGCGCAAATTCCTTTTTGATGACTTTCTGCGTCAGTACAAACCAGCTGTATTCATAACCGGTCTTCAGGATCTCTTTCAGCGTGCCCAACGTGTCGAACCCCGGCAAACAAGGGGGCAACAGACGATTGCCGCGCGCGTCAAACCACATAGAGCTTGGGCCGGGCAGGATACGAATTCCGTGCGATGGCCAGATCGGGTTCCAGTTTTTGACGCCCTCGGTGTAATGCCACATCCGGTCGCCGTTGATCACATGTCCACCGGCCTTTTCGCTGATGGGGATCATGCGGCCGTCAACGTGGAACGGCACGCCCGCGATCATGTCTTTGGGTGGTTCGCCCAGGCGGTCGCGCGGCCAGTTCTTGCGCACCATTTCGAAATTGCCACCAATACCGCCCGAACTGACGATGACCGAAGGAGCATAGACCTCGAATTCCCCAACCTCTTCTCGGTTGGTCTTGGCGCCATGCGCGGCTGCGTCCTCAGCCAAGACCTCTCCCGAGACGCCTTTGGCACAGCCGTTTTGCATAATGATATGGCTGACTTGGTGGCGGAACTTCAGCTGGATCAGGCCTGTGCTGACATGTTCGCGCACGCGACGGATGAAATGTTCCAGAACACCAGGGCCGGTGCCCCATGTGATGTGGAACCGAGGTACCGAATTGCCATGCCCATCGGCATAAGAACCGCCACGTTCGGCCCATCCAACCACAGGAAACCATCGCAGCCCCATATCGTGCAGCCAGGGCCGCATTTCACCGGCGGCGAATTCGACATAGGCCTCGGCCCATTTGCGGGGCCAAGCGTCTTCTTCGCGGTCAAACTGCGCGCTGCCCTGCCAGTCACGCAAGGCCAGTTCGTGGCTGTCCCTGATGCCCATCCTGCGCTGTTCTGGCGTGTCGACCATGAACAGTCCACCGAGGCTCCAGAATGCCTGACCGCCGAGGAAATGACCGGGTTCCTGATCCAGTATGATCACCTTTTTTCCGCGGTCGCCTAGCTCGGCCGCGGCCGCAAGCCCGGCCAGCCCAGCCCCAACGACAATGGCATCTGCGGTGTTATTGGTCATGTTTTTTCCTCTCAGCTGCGGCGCAGCCAGGCGATAAATGGCAGGGCGACGACATACATCAAGATACCATAGACGGCCGATGGCAGAGCAAGAGGGCTTAGCCCGTTTTCCGTGCTGGTAATCAGCGCTGCCAATGTGATGCCAAGAGTCGAGTTTTGGATGCCAGTTTCGATCGAGATCGTCTTGCTCTCGTTCCATGACAGGTTCACAGCGCGGGCCAGTCCCAGCCCGATCAGCAGCAGCGCAATGTTCAGGGTGATCAACGCCGACCCCATCAGCCCCAAATTTTCGACGAACATTTCCCAGTTCCCGGCCAGCGCGGCGAGAACGATCAGGACGAAAAGAATCGAAGCCAGTTTGGACAATGGGGCATCGACCCGCTCTGCGAATCCTTTTGCGAAATGCCGTATACTGACGCCGATGGCAACGGGCAGGGTGGTGATCAGGAACATCGCTATGGCCAGCCCGGTGATCGAAACCTCGGGTGCGTCCTCGCCCATGAAGTGATTGATCGACCATGCGGCCAATACGGGTACCGTCACCATCGACAGCAAGCTGATGATGGCTGTCAGGCTGACGGAAAGAGCGACATCACCCTTGGCCAGTTTAGTCAGGATATTGCTGGTAACACCGCCGGGGCAAAAGCTGAGGAGCATAACACCGACTGCTATTTCCGGTGGCAGTGCAAA
Organism: Ruegeria sp. YTSA219; assembly: GCF_059609985.1. NCBI lineage: Bacteria > Pseudomonadati > Pseudomonadota > Alphaproteobacteria > Rhodobacterales > Roseobacteraceae > Ruegeria > Ruegeria sp. YTSA219. Next base: position 60,321 of record NZ_JBXWMT010000006.1, on the reverse strand, counting down.
GAGTTTGACCGTCGTAAATGCCGCAATGGGAAGCAAGATCACCTGGCAGAACGCCCCTATCGCAAAAGGGTATCGTCTGCTGACAACCCGGCGGAAATCGGCGATCTCAAGCCCGACACCCAAGGACAGCATGATTATGGCCAACGATAGTGGCAGGCCGACATTAATAAGCAGATCCAACTACAACTCCTCCCAAAGCCGTTCGGACCAGCGTAAGCGAGGGTCAAAGCCGCAGGCAACCGCGCCGTAGGGTCAGCCGTAGCGTTGGGCGAACCTGCGCAGGATTTCACCGGGCAGAGTGACATTGGCGGCGTGGCAAATGTCGATCAGACGCTGCGCATCTTCGGGCGGGAAATAGCCGTGGTGTTTGTAGATGGTGATACGTTCTTCAAAGTCGCGGGCATCAGCCTCGGGGTGGAACTGTGTGGCATAGACATTCTGGCCCCAGCGGATCATCTGGAAGGGGCAAGGGTCCGAGGCCAGCAGATGCACGCACCCATCTGGCAGGGATTGCACAGCCTCTTTATGGCCCACAAAAGCATCAAAACTCTGACCCAGCCCCGAGATCAGTGGATCGGTGGCACCGTCCTCTGTCACGTGGCAGGTTGAGGGGCCGACGGGCTCTCCGAACTGGTCCTTGCTGACATCGCCACCCAAATGCGCGGTAAGAATACCCAACCCATAGCAGCACCCCATGAACGGATGATCGCGCCCGGTGATCTGTGACATCAGACCCATGATGGCGGCTTCGGTGCGGGCATCCGTCGGCGATTTTGTCGCCGGATCGTCGCTGACACAGCCGGGGCCGCCGCCGACGATCACCCCGGCATAGTCGGTCACGTCCAGACCGTCGGGCAGGTCTTCGCAGTCCAGCCGGATGCGGTGGGTCTGTTCGGGGCTCAAGCCGGTTTTGTCCAGAATCGAGGCATATTCGGCATCGGACGCATCGGTTTCCGGGCGTAACTGCAGGATCAGAAATTGTTTCATGGAACGGCTCTTACCCGTCACAGCGGCCAGAACACAAGGATGGCGGGTATCGAAACCGCAATGATCAGGATTTCCAGCGGCAGGCCCATGCGCCAGTAGTCTCCGAACCGATAGCCACCCGGACCCAGAACCAGCGTGTTGTTCTTATGCCCGATAGGCGTCAGGAACGCAGCCGAGGCTGCAACGGCGACCGTCATCAGAAACGGGTCGGGGGAAACCTCAAGCGTGCGGGCCATCTGAATGCCGACCGGGGCCGCCACAATCGCCGTGGCGGTGTTGTTCAACACGTCCGACAGGGTCATGGTGACCACCATCAGAACGGTCAGAATAGCCCATGCAGGCAGGCCGTCAGTTAACTGGATCAGCGCATTGGCGATCAGTTCGGTGCCGCCCGAGGTTTCCAGTGCGCTGCCCAGGGGGATCATCGAGCCCAGCAAAACGACCACCGGCCATTCGATGTGAGTATAGAGATCTGCGATTGGCATGATCTTGGTCAGCACATAGGCAACCACAACCAGCCCCAATGCGACCGGCAGGTAGATCAGCCCAACACTGGCTGCCAATACCGCGGTGGCAAACAGGCCAATCGCAAGCCAGGCCTTTTCATTGGCGGTGACGTTCAGACCGCGTTGGGCCAGCGGTAGGCATCCCAGCCATTCGGTCAGATCGGCGCTGCGATCACGCGGGCACAGCAACAACAGGATGTCGCCAGCCTCAACCTCGGTTTTGCGGACCTGTTCGGTGATGCTGCGGCCCTGGCGCGAAATGCCCATCAAAACGGTGCTCTGCCGCCATGCCAACCCCAACCCCTGAGCCGTACGCCCGGTGATGCGGGCGTTTTCGGTCACGACAACCTCGACGACTTCCAGCCCGTCGCCTTCAGCGGTCAGAAGCTCCTGTCGACGTGTGTCCGAAAAATCCAGCTTCAGCGCCGCGCGGAATTCATCCAGCGCCTCGGGGCGGGCTTCAAGCACCAGCGCGTCACCCTGATTCAGTGTTGCATGGGCCGACCGGCCATAGCGGCGCTTGCCGTCACGGATCATGCCGATGATGGCGACGTCGGATTTCTCGGCATCTTCATAAAGCTCGCTGACCCGTTTGCCGATCAACGGCGATTCCGGTGGGACGGTCAGTTCTGCGATATATTCGGCCAGCGCCTCAGAGGTTTCGGTTTGCGGTCCCCGGTTCGGGATCAATCGCCAGCCCACCAGTGAGACAAAGGCTAGCCCGGTAATCGCAGCAATGCCACCCACAGGGGCGAAATCGAACATACGAAAGGGCTCGCCCAGAGTTTCTGCGCGGATTGAGGCGATGATGATGTTCGGTGGCGTGCCAATCAGGGTCGCCATCCCTCCCAGAATTGTTGCAAAGCTGAGCGGCATTAGGGTCAGGCCGACGGCTCGTCCGGCTTTTCGTGCGGTCTGAATGTCGACCGGCATCAACAGGGCCAAGGCAGCGACGTTATTCATGAAGGCGGACAGAACCGCCCCGATACCGCCCATCAAGGCGATATGGGCCCCGAGGCCGCGTGACGCGTCAACCAAGGATCGCGTGATCAGGAATACCGCACCGGACCGGACCAGTCCGGCCGAAACGACCAGAACCAGCGCAACGATGATGGTTGCGGGATGTCCGAACCCCGCAAAGGCATCATTCATGGGCACGACGCCCAACACCACTCCGATCAGTAGCGCGGAAAAGGCAACCAGGTCATAGCGAAACCGCCCCCAAAGCAGCATTCCGAATACAGTGGCAAAGAGAGCGAAAAGTATGATCTGATCTGTCGTCATACCGCCAACATACTCGCAGAAGAAGTCGTCGCAAGCCGGTCTCTTGATCCCATGGCCCGCAAACGTCTATATGGGCGCCAAATACGCAATCACTATCACGAGGACGCACCATGGCAGGCCACTCCAAATGGGCCAATATCCAGCACCGCAAGGGACGTCAGGACGCCGCGCGGTCCAAACTGTTTTCCAAGCTGTCAAAAGAGATCACCGTTGCCGCTAAGATGGGCGACCCCGACCCCGACAAGAACCCGCGTCTGCGTTTGGCGGTGAAAGAGGCCAAGTCAAACTCGGTCCCCAAAGACGTGATCGACCGGGCGATCAAGAAATCGCAGGCAGGCGACGGCGACGAATACGAAGAAATCCGGTATGAAGGCTATGGCCCCAACGGCGTGGCCGTCATCGTCGAGACGATGACCGACAACCGGAACCGGACCGCATCGACCGTGCGCTCGACCTTTTCCAAGAATGGCGGCAATCTTGGCGAGACCGGTTCCGTCGGCTTTATGTTCGAACGCAAGGGTGAAGTGGTCTATCCGGAAACGGTTGGTGATGCCGACACCGTGTTCGAAGCGGCCATTGAGGCAGGCGCGGAAGATGTTGAAAGCTCGGACGAAGGTCATATCATCTGGTGCGCCGACACCGATCTGAACGACGTCTCGAACGCGCTCGAGGCCGCGCTGGGTGAAACGGAATCCACCAAACTGGTTTGGAAGCCAAGCACCACGACCGAGCTGGGGCTTGAGGATATGCAAAAGCTGATGAAGCTGGTCGATGCGCTGGAAGATGATGATGACGTTCAGCGCGTCACAACCAATTTCGAAGCCTCGGATGAGGTGATGGCGCAGCTTTGATCTGCCCCGCATCTTGAGATTTGGAAACCCGGCCGTCAGGCCGGGTTTTTTGTTGGTTGGAGGATAGGGCTATTGGCCGATCAGGTTCGAACCCATAGGCTGGGTCGAATAGCTGAAGCAGTGAGTCAAAGAGCAGATGACCGAACCTCAATTTGATTTGGCCAAACGCAATGTGCCTGTTTTGACCGGGCAGAGTATTCTGTCCCAGGTCGCCTGGACCCTTGGCAGCCCGTCCATTGTCTTGCCGTTTCTTGCGGTTTCGCTGGAACTCCCGATGTTCATCGCCGGCGCGCTGGTTTCAATCCGCATGGTCGGCAGCATGATCGCCGACGTGTTTCTGGCCCAAGTCATTGCGCTGCGCGAACAGAAGAAACGCAGCATCGCGATGACCGAAGTATTGATCGGGGCCTGCCTTGTCATGGCTCTGGCGGCGGCCGCGACGGGCAGTCTCGTGTTCACGGCTACAGCCTTTATCGCCGCATTTTTTTTGATCGGTCTCGTGGGTGAGATCCAGACATTGCTGCTTACTGACCTGCTGGGCGCGCACGTTCAGTCCAGGTCACGGATGATCATGCGATATCTGCAGTTAGGCGCCGGCGGATTGGGCGCAATCGGTCTTGTTCTGTTGGTCCATCAAATCACGCTGGGCAACCCTCCGTTTGCGCGCCATTCGGTTGTGATCGGAGTTGCAGTGGTGTTTTTTCTGTTGTCTGGCCTATCAATCCTGGCGATGTCCGAAGTTCCGCATCAGAAAATTTCCACAGCGCCTGAGGACGAAAGCAAAAGACATTGGTCCGAGTATTTCACCGATATTCTGGCGATGTTCAACCAGACCTGGTTCCGGCGCTATATGGTCATGCGCCTTCCGATTGTGGTTGTCAGTCTATCGGTTCCGTTCTTTGCCCTGATGGCGGCCGAGGCACATCACAGTTCGGCCAAAGGTCTTACCGCAATGATCATTTCGTCGGCCTCTGGATATCTGGTCTCTGCGCCTTTGTGGCAGTTTGTTAACCTGAAATCCCACCGGGCGGTCATGGTATCCGGAACTCTGATGGTGGCCTTGACCGGAGCAGGGCTGCTGACGGTCCATTACCTCCATATCGGTCATCAGGTGCACACTCATGCGGTTGCCCTGTTTGTGGTGACCGTGGCGGTAACAGGCATCAGCAGTGCCCGAAAGTTGTATTTTCTGGATATCGCCCCGTTTGATCAGCGGGTCAAAGGGGCGGCAGCGGTGAAAAGCATCTCGCGGATTGTTGCGGTCATCGTGTCGGCGGCGCTGGCTGGGCTGGCGCATATGCACGAGGTCTCTGCGGCGGTTTTGATCGTTGTCTTGGTCAGCCTGATCGCAGCTTTTGCCTGTTACCGGGTGGTGACGCCAATTCCTAAAGCGCCCGAGCCATCCTGATCGGCCAATCCTGTCTATCGTTGAATAAGCGCGTCGACAGCCGCGCGCTTTACAGCGGCGGTCAGCGGCGAAAGGGCCGAGGATAAGACACGCCCGACCTGCCAGGTCAGCGGAACATCAAGGGGCGTGTCTGGTATCAAGGGGCACAACAGGCCATCTGCCAAAGGCTTTTGTACCAACTCAATCGGGTTCATTCCCCACCCGATGCCGGCGATCGCTGCATCCACAAACCCGTGTGAGGATGGCAGGAAATGCGATGGTGGGGAAATGTGGTGCCCGAACTCTCTGGCAAACCAGGCTTTCTGAAGACCGTCCTTTTGATTGAAGGTCAGGCACGGTGCCATGGCAAGGCTGCTTTTGGTTACACCGTCCCGGAACCATTTATGCATAAAACCTGGGCTGGCCGTTGGAATATACCTGAAATCCCCAAGTGGATGGGCATCGCAGCCAGAGACCGGTTGCCCTCCGGTGGTAACAGCCGCGCTGACCTCACCGCGGCGCAACCAATCGGCCGAATGGTCCTGATCATCAATTACCAGATCGAACAGCAACTCATCTGTTTGGGCCATCGCAGCGATGAACCATGTGGCCAAACTGTCTGCAGGAATTGCAATGCGCACCTGGGTGGGGCCAGAGGTTCCCTCCAACGCAAGTTCACGGGCCAGCTGTGCCTCAAGCAGCCCGATATCCTCGGCGTATCTGGCAATGCGCAAGCCGGCGGGTGTCGCTGTGCAGGGCGCACCACGAGTGATCAGAGCGGCGCCTATCCGATCCTCTAATGACTTGATCCGCTGCGATATCGCCGAAGGCGTCACCGACAGCTCTGTGGCGGCGGCGTCAAAGCTTCCGTGGCGTAGAATGGCCGAAAGTGCGGCAAGGTGATTGGGATCCAGCAACATTAGCAGAGCTTAACCAGGTGTAACTTCTTTAATTTGATAAATCGACTGACTGGCTCTAGTCAATCAAATCGAACACAGGAGGTTTCATGTCCGCATCTCTGATTTCCGGATTCGCTCTAGGCTTTAGTCTGATTTTGGCCATTGGTGCGCAGAACGCCTTTGTCCTGCGTCAAGGGCTGCGCCGCGAACATGTTTTTGCCCTATGCCTGACCTGCGCCGTATCGGATGCCATTCTGATTGCGGCAGGGGTTGCCGGGTTCGGAACGCTTGCTCAGACTGCTCCTTGGTTCGAGCCGGTCATGCGCTATGGCGGGGCTGTGTTTCTGACCTGGTACGGGTTGCGCAGCCTGCTATCGGCCTGGCACGGCGGGTCTTCCATGGATGTCAGTGAAGGGACACGTTCAAGTCTGAGGTCTGTCCTGCTGACCGTGCTGGCATTCACCTGGTTGAATCCGCATGTCTATCTGGACACGGTGGTTCTGATCGGGTCGATATCTGCACAATATGATGACCGGTTGGCCTTTGCTATTGGAGCGATGCTGTCCAGCTTTGTCTTCTTCTTCTCGTTGGGCTACGGGGCAAGGATTCTGTCGCCGGTCTTTGCCCGCCCAAGGGCATGGCAGGTGCTGGATGTTGTTATCGGTTTTGTCATGCTGGCGATTGCGGCCAAGCTGGTGGCGATCTGAGGTCTTGTTCCCGCCTGTGTTTCGGTGTTGAACCGTTAACATGACAACTCAACCTAACACCTATCGGCCATTGGCGGGAATGTTCTGGATGTTTTCCGCCGGTCTGTCCTTTGTTGTCATGACTGCGCTCGTCAAATCTCTGGGCACCTCCATGGACCCGATACAGGCCGCATTTCTGCGCTTTGTCTTTGGGTTGGTGTTCCTACTGCCAGCGTTACAGCTGATCGTTACGACACCTCTGACACGTAGGCATTTGACACTGTTCGGCATCCGCGGGGTGGTTCACGCCATTGCCGTGATGCTGTGGTTCTTTTCCATGACCCGAATTCCGTTGGCCGAAGTCACGGCCATGAACTACATGACGCCGGTCTATGTCACATTGGGTGCTGTGCTGTTTCTAGGCGAGAAGCTAGCCTTCCGCCGGATTGCCGCCATTGGTGTTGCATTGATCGGTGTAGCAATTATTCTCCGACCTGGGTTTCGGGATATCTCGGTTGGTCACGTGACCATGTTGGGCACTTCGTTGACGCTTGGTGCATCCTACCTGCTGGCCAAGATGCTGGTGCGAGATCTGCCGCCCTCGGTCGTGGTTGCACATATGTCCATATGGGTGACGATGGCGCTGATACCTTTCGCCATTGCCGTGTGGTCCCCTCCAAGTCTCCATGATTTGGGTGTGCTGTTTCTGGTTGCCTGTTTTGCCACACTTGGACACTATCTGATGACCTTGGCCCTGCAGGCCGCCCCCGTTGCAGTGACGCAGCCCGTCACATTCTTACAGCTGATCTGGGCCACGCTGGTTGGGGCGTTGGTTTTCCACGAAAGCGTAGATTTGTGGGTGGTCGCGGGGGGCACGCTGATTCTGTTGGCAGTCAGTTTTATTGCCTGGCGCGAGGCCGTGTTGAACCGCAGCAGCCTGACGACCCCCAGTATTGCACCTAAACTTTAGCCGGTTTCTGCCGAAAAAACGTTATTAATTGACGAGTCAATAAAAATCTCCTAGCGTTTTTCTATCAAAAGCAGTTGAGGGGTACGGATGCCGAAACTCGGAATGGAGCCAATCCGCCGTGATGCGATCGTTAAGGCAACGATTGCTGAGCTCGGGTCGAAAAAATCCCTCGATGTAACCGTCAGCCAGATCGCTAAGCGGGCTGGCATGTCCAGCGCGCTGGCACATCACTATTTCGGCGGTAAAGATCAGATTTTTCTGGCAGCGATGCGCCGCATCCTGTCGGATTTCGGGGCAGAGGTCCGGTCAGAACTGAAAGCAGCCACGCCAAGTGGACGCGCGCAGGCGATCATCCGGGCATGCTTTGCCCCATCCTGTTTCACGCCGGATGTGACGGCAGCGTGGATGACATTCTACGTTCTTGCGCAGACCAATGACGACGCCCTGCGATTGTGGCAGATTTATCAGGCCCGTATCCGGTCGAACCTGGTTTATGCGCTTCGCCCGCATTTGGCCGATCCGGTTGAGGCGGCCGGGAACATGATCGCCTTGATCGACGGACTTTATATCCACGCCGCGCTGAGCGCCCCGGAAGAACCGCAACTGGCTGTAAACCACGCGATGCGCGTGCTCAGCACCTTGCTCGAGGCTGAGAAATGACAAAACCTAATATTCTGATCCTGATGGTGGATCAGTTGAACGGGACCCTTTTTCCTGACGGTCCTGTCGATTGGCTGCATGCGCCAAACCTGAAAAAGCTGGCCGAACGATCCACGCGATTTGCGAATGCCTATACGGCGTCGCCCCTGTGCGCGCCGGGTCGGGCCAGTTTTATGTCCGGTCAGTTGCCGTCGCGCACTGGTGTCTATGACAATGCCGCCGAGTTTGGCAGTGATATTCCGACATATGCCCACCATCTGCGCCGTGCAGGGTACTATACCTGTCTGTCGGGCAAGATGCATTTCGTCGGGCCCGATCAGTTGCACGGGTTTGAAGATCGCCTAACCACCGACATCTACCCCGCCGATTTCGGCTGGACCCCGGACTACCGTAAACCAGGCGAGCGGATTGACTGGTGGTATCACAATATGGGTTCGGTCACGGGCGCAGGTGTAGCCGAGATTTCCAACCAAATGGAATATGATGACGAGGTGGCCTATAACGCCAAGTCCAAGCTATACGATCTGGCCCGTGGCAAGGACGACCGTCCATGGTGCCTGACTGTAAGCTTTACCCACCCGCATGATCCCTATGTTGCACGTCGCAAATACTGGGACCTGTACGAAGATTGCGAGCACCTTCTGCCCGAGATTGCCGACCTTGGTTATGATAATCAGGACCCGCATTCGAAACGGATTTTTGACGCCAATGACTGGCGCAGCTTTGACATCACTCAAGAAGATACCCGCAAATCACGCCGCGCCTATTTCGCCAATATCTCTTATCTGGACGACAAGGTCGGAGAAATCCTCGAGGTGTTAGAGACCACGCGGCAAGAGGCGATCATCCTGTTCGTTTCGGATCATGGCGATATGCTTGGTGAACGCGGATTGTGGTTCAAGATGACCTTCTATGAAGGGTCATCCCGCGTCCCGCTGATGATCTGTGCGCCCGATCTGCCAGCGGGCCGGATCGACGCTCCGGTTTCGACCATAGATGTGACGCCGACCTTGGGTGCTCTTGCCGGTGTCGATATGGCAGAGATCGCGCCGTGGACAGATGGCGAAAACCTTGTGCCGCTGGCCATGGGGCACGAGCGCAGTGCGCCGGTCGCGATGGAATATGCAGCCGAGGCCTCTTATGCGCCACTGGTGTCCTTGCGCTATGGCAAATGGAAATACAACCGATGTGCGCTAGACCCTGATCAACTGTTCGACCTCGAGGCGGACCCTTCCGAGTTGGAGAACCTTGCAGACAGGCCAGAGCATGCAGGAACGTTACAGACCTTGCGTGCCAAGTCCGATGCTCGCTGGGATCTGGATCGGTTCGACGCCGAAGTTCGCGCCAGCCAGGCGCGTCGCTGGGTCGTGTACGAGGCGTTGCGCCAGGGCGGGTATTATCCGTGGGACTACCAGCCCCTGCAGAAAGCATCTGAGCGGTACATGCGTAACCACATGGATCTGAATATCGTCGAGGAAAGCCAACGCTTTCCACGCGGAGAGTAACAACCCGAATTAACAAGACCCTCTCCGGTCAGGCAGAGATTTTTCGATGAAAAATCTTGGCTCCGGTTGAGAATGGAGACCCGAAAATGGAAGCAGATTTCGTCATCGTCGGCGCAGGTTCCGCAGGCTGCGCGATGGCATATCGTTTGAGTGAGGCCGGTGCCTCGGTTCTGGTGATCGAGCATGGCGGTACCGACATGGGCCCGTTTATCCAGATGCCCGCCGCGCTAAGCTATCCGATGAACATGTCGCGCTATGACTGGGGCTATCAATCCGAGCCTGAGCCGCATCTGAACAACCGCCGCCTGGCCTGCCCGCGAGGGAAGGTGATCGGCGGATCCTCTTCGATCAACGGAATGGTTTATGTGCGCGGCCACGCCCGGGACTTCGATACCTGGGCCGAGATGGGCGCGGATGGCTGGTCTTATGCGGATGTGCTGCCGTATTACAAACGGATGGAGACCTGGCATGACGGCGGTCATGGTGGTGATTCCGCGTGGCGGGGCACTGACGGGCCGCTGCATGTGTCGCGGGGCCCGCGTGCGAACCCGCTGTTCCAGGCCTTTGTCGATGCGGGCCAGCAAGCCGGGTATGAAATCACGGGCGACTATAACGGTGAAAAGCAAGAAGGCTTCGGCCCGATGGAGCAGACCGTCTGGAAAGGGCGGCGCTGGTCGGCGGCAAATGCTTATCTGCGGCCTGCGCTCAAGCGCGAGAACTGCGATATCGTGCGCGGTCTTGCGACCCGGATTGTTCTGGAAAACGGAAGTGCTGTTGGTGTTGAACTGATCCGTGGCGGCAAGACAGAGGTGATCCGCGCCCGCCGCGAAGTGGTCATCGCAGCCTCGTCCATCAACTCGCCGAAGCTGTTGATGCTGTCTGGAATCGGCCCGGCTGCGCATTTGGCTGAGCAGGGGATCGGAGTTGTTGCAGACCGTCCGGGAGTTGGCGCAAATCTACAGGACCATTTGGAGCTGTATATCCAGCAAGCGTCGCTTCAGCCGATCACGCTCTACAAACACTGGAACCTGGTCAGCAAAGGCCTGATCGGGGCGCAATGGCTGTTCACCAAGACCGGCCTTGGTGCCTCGAACCAGTTCGAAAGCGCGGCCTTCATCCGATCAAGGCCGGGTGTCGAATACCCCGACATCCAGTACCACTTCCTGCCGATGGCGGTGCGCTATGACGGGCAGGCTGCGGCCGAGGGGCACGGGTTCCAAGCACATGTGGGTCCGATGCGATCGGAATCACGGGGTGCTGTGACATTGCGCTCAGCTCGACCCGAGGACGCACCTGTCATCCGGTTCAATTACATGAGCCAGGAAAAAGATTGGGAGGAGTTCCGCACCTGTATCCGCCTGACGCGAGAGATTTTCGGGCAAGAGGCGTTCAGACCCTTTGCCGGGAAAGAGATTCAGCCCGGTGCTGCGGTACAAACAGATGAAGAGTTGAACGCCTTTATCGCTGAGCATGCCGAAAGTGCCTATCATCCCTGCGGCACCTGCAGGATGGGACGGGCGGATGACCAGAACGCGGTTGTCGACTCCGAAGGCCGGGTGATCGGCGTGGATCGGCTGCGTGTGGCGGACAGTTCGATCTTTCCGCAAATCACCAACGGCAACCTTAATGCGCCGTCGATCATGGTGGGCGAGAAAGTCTCGGATCATCTGCTGGGCAAAGATCCGTTGCCCAAAGCCAATGATCAGCCTTGGATTCATCCGCAATGGGCCTCGGCGCAGCGCTGATTTGATCCGCGTCAAAGCGGGGGGAGTGGGACCAATATAGACCTGAATCGCAACGCATTTTCTAAGGAGCGAACAGGAATGTCCCACACCCCGCACGAATTGGCCGAAGAGTTTCCCGACAAGGTCGAATTGATCAGTCAGCTTAAACAGTCCGATGCGCATTTTTCTCGGCTGGCCGAAGAGTATCATGAGGTCAATCGTATCGTGCACCGCGCGGAAACCAACGTCGAGCCGATGGAGGATCTTGCCGAAGGCGAGCTGCGCAAGAAACGCGCCGCACTGAAGGATGAGATCTGGGCGATTTTGTCGAACGCTTAAGGGTTGGGCGGGGGCATTGCCCCCGTTTCGGCTGGCCGCGGTTTTAGGCCGGGTAAAGCTCAGGTGACTTCATAGGGTAAGGTTCCGCGGGTATGAGTGTCGATGGACAGGCGACGTTCCAGCGGAGGAACTGACCGTTGGTGGCAGTTCTGGCGTTCGCAGATCCGGCACGAGATACCTATGGGCTCGTAGGCACTGGCGTTTGAGATATCCAGATTGTCCGCATAAACCAACGCTTCAGCGTGGCGGACCTCGCATCCCAGCGCAATCGCATAGCGCCGGACAGGCGCTCCGTACGAACCGCCCGATTTCGAAACATCCCGCGCCAGCGAGATATAGCGGACCCCGTCCGGGGTTTCGGCAAGCTGCCGCAGGAAGTGACCCGGAGTTTCAAAGGCGCGGTGCACATTCCACAACGGGCACGCACCGCCAAAGCGCGCAAATTGCAGGCGCGTGGCGGAGTGGCGTTTTGTGATCGTTCCAGCCTGATCCACCCGAACAAAGAAGAATGGTATCCCCTTTGCACCGGGGCGTTGCAGCGTAGAAAGCCTGTGGGCCACCTGTTCGATGGATGCTCCAAAACGATTGCTGAGCAATTCCAAATCATGGCGATACAGCTGGGCTGCGCTGAGAAATTCGCCATAGGGCATCAGAGAGGCGCCAGCAAAATAATTCGCCAGGCCGATCTTCGCAATCGCGCGCGCCTCATCACTGTGAAATTTGGCGAAATCCAGTGTCGCTTCAAGCAGCTTGTCCTGATTGATTAGGGATACCTGCAAGAGCAGCTGAAACACTTGTGTTTGCGGTGCAATCCGTGATGACAGCAGCAATGTTTTGCTATCCGCATCGTATTTCCGGGTTTCTTCGATATCCGGGAACTGAACGCGAATACCGTTTTCTCCCAAGCTTTCGATTGCGGCGGCGCGAATTCCGCCTTTGTCCTGGGCGCGGCCTGCAAATCGTTCTGCGGCTCGGTCAACCGCGTCTATGTAGTTGTCGCAATAATGGAAAAAGTCTCGCACTTCTTCCCAGGGGCTGGCCTGAATCTGTGCGTCTTCACGTCCCAGGGCTTCGTCCAGCGAGGCCAGCCTTTCATGCGTCTGGCGATACGTGCGGTGCAGGGCGATAAACGCTCGGGCCATTGCCGGGGCGTTTGAAGCTGTCAGGCGCAGATCAGCGAGCGGTGGCATGGCGTCATCAAACACGGGGTCTGCCAGCGCTTCGCGCAGGTCTGAGACCAGACGTTCGCTGTCACCAGTGCTAAGTTCGGTCACGTCCATGCCGAATTCCTGCGCCAGAGCCAGAACAACCGTGGTCGAGATCGGGCGGTTGTTATTCTCCATCTGGTTCAGATAGGGAAGAGAAACCCCCAGTTTGGCTGCGAATTCCTTTTGTGTCAGCGTCAGGCGCGTGCGCATTTCACGCAGTTTTGCACCAGCATAGAGCTTTTGGGTCGCCATGGCGTGCCTTTGCAACTTTTCTAATCTTGAACGCTAGCTTTGCAAACCGTCCTGCGCAAGGCGTGTTACAGGCCCAAATACCGTTCGCGCCGGATCACGATGGCAATAGCAACGATGGCAAATGTTGCTGAGGCCAACATCAGCCACAGCAGCGGCATCGCGCCTGTTTCATGGGTTAGTATTGCGCCCGTGAGCGCGCTCAGGCCAGCTCCGCCGCCCAGCATGATGGCCCCGCTCAGCCCAGATGCTGTCGCGGCCAGGTGCGGGCGGACGGACAGTGCGCCTGATGTTGCGTTTGGAATGGTCATACCATTGCCCACACCAACAATGGTCATGAACCCAAAGAAGCTGAGAACTGAGCCGAAGCCCGTAAGGAACACGATCGTCGACAGTGCAACGCCGGTTGCGTTCATCCAGCACCCCCAAAGAACCATCCGGTTCACGCCAAAGCGGACAGAGAACCTGCCGCTGAAGAAGTTGCCGAAGAAATAACCCACCGCGGGGGCGCCGAAGTAAATGCCCAGTTCTGACGCTGTTAGGCCGAACAGTTCAGTCCCGACGAAAGGCGCGCCGCCCAGATAGGCGAAAAAAGCGCCCGACGACAGGGCTGAGGCCATGGAATAGCCCCAGAACCGAGGGGATCTGAGCAATTCCGGGTATTCACGAAACTGCTGCAGCAAGGTCAGCCCGCTTTTGCGGGATGTTTCTCCGAAGTCGGAATAGGTCAGCATTAGCGCCAGTAGACCCAGCCCGAAAGGAAGCCAGAAATTTGCCTTCCAGCCAAAGCTCTCTTCCAGAAAGCCGCCGATGGCAGGGCCAATCATTGGAACAATGGCCATTCCCATGGTGACATAGCCGATCATCGAAGCGGCCTGATCTGCTTCGTAAAGGTCTCGCACCGCTGCACGGCTAAGGACCATTCCAACTGCGACGACCGCTTGAAACATCCTGAAGGCCAGAAATACTTCGGCGTTCGGGGAGTAGATGCAACCCAGTGTCGCAATCAGAAACAGAACCAATCCCCAGAGAATAACTGGCCTGCGGCCAACCTTATCTGCGATGGGGCCGATCAGAATTTGGATTACTGCGCTGATCATCAGATACAGAGCGATCGACAGCTGCATGACTTTGTAGTCTGCGTCAAAATACGCGGCCATATTGGGCAGGCTGGGAAGGAAAAGATTCAAGCTCAGCGCTGACAGCCCGGATAGCATCACAAGTGTGGCAATGGTTGGGGGCGAACGACGCGCTGGCGAAGAAGTAAACTGCATGGTTCACATGTATAGTGACGGTTTTTGGGATTGCCATCCGTGACCGTGTCTCAGTGCGAAACTTTGCATGTTTACAATTACCCGAAACTGTATTTTCAAAGATTTGCAAATTTGCCGAATGAGGCTTTGGTCTGAACGAAACTAAGTATAGTGTCGCGCCAAATTTCAAAGGGGATCATCGTTATGAAAGACATCCTTTCCGAGCTTGAAGGCCGCCGCAACGATGCACGGCTGGGAGGTGGGCAAAAACGTATTGATGCGCAGCATGCGCGGGGCAAGCTCACCGCACGCGAACGCATAGAGCTGTTGGTGGATGAAGGCAGTTTCGAAGAATTCGACATGTTTGTCAGCCATCGTTGCACGGATTTCGGGATGGAAAATCAAAAGCCTGCAGGCGATGGTGTCGTCACCGGATGGGGCACAATCAATGGTCGTATGGTCTATGTCTTCAGCCAGGACTTCACCGTTTTCGGCGGGTCTCTGTCGGAAACCCACGCGCAGAAAATCTGCAAGATCATGGACATGGCAATCCAGAATGGTGCTCCGGTGATCGGCATCAACGATTCGGGTGGTGCGCGAATCCAGGAAGGTGTGGCCTCGCTTGCGGGTTATGCCGAGGTGTTCCAGCGTAACATCATGGCCTCGGGCGTGGTTCCGCAGATCAGTGTGATCATGGGGCCCTGCGCCGGTGGCGCCGTCTACAGTCCGGCGATGACCGACTTTATCTTTATGGTCAAAGACACCTCGTACATGTTTGTGACGGGCCCCGATGTCGTCAAGACAGTCACCAATGAGGTTGTAACCGCCGAAGAGCTGGGTGGTGCATCGACCCATACCAAGAAATCTTCGGTTGCCGACGGTGCATTCGAAAATGATGTCGAAGCACTGGCCGAAGTGCGCCGTCTTGTCGATTTCCTACCGTTGAACAACAAGGAAAAACCGCCCGTTCGTCCCTTCTTTGACGAACCGGGCCGGATTGAGGCTTCGCTGGATACGTTGATCCCGGACAACCCGAACACGCCTTATGACATGAAAGAACTCATTGCCAAAGTGGCGGACGAGGGTGATTTTTACGAAATTCAAGAAGATTACGCCAAGAACATCATCACGGGCTTTATCCGTCTGGAAGGTCAGACCGTAGGTGTTGTAGCCAACCAGCCGATGGTGCTGGCCGGCTGTCTGGATATCGACAGCAGCCGCAAAGCCGCGCGCTTCGTCCGGTTCTGTGATTGCTTTGAAATTCCGATTTTGACACTGGTTGATGTGCCGGGCTTTTTGCCGGGAACCTCGCAGGAATATGGCGGCGTGATCAAACATGGCGCAAAACTGCTGTTTGCCTATGGCGAGGCGACCGTTCCGAAGGTCACAGTGATCACCCGAAAGGCCTATGGCGGTGCCTATGACGTGATGGCATCCAAACATCTGCGTGGCGATTTCAACTATGCTTGGCCAACCGCCGAGATCGCGGTGATGGGGGCCAAGGGCGCGACCGAAATCATCCACCGTGCGGATCTGGGCGATGCCGAGAAAATCGCACAGCACGCTCAGGACTATGAGGACCGGTTTGCCAACCCGTTTGTGGCTGCGGAACGTGGATTCATTGATGAGGTGATCATGCCGCATTCGACCCGCCGCCGCGTATCGCGAGCTTTTGCCAGCTTGCGTAACAAGCAACTGAAAAACCCCTGGAAAAAGCACGATAACATTCCGCTGTAAGCTGACGGTCGCGGGGCAGGCGCTCTGGTTTGCCTGCCTCTGGGCACGTTGGTGAAAGACCCCCAAACGGCGAATTTGACTTTGAGAGCAAAGCTGCTAAATGAAATGCCTTATTGGACATAGAAAAGCGCGGGCCAGTAGGCATGCGCGCGCGATCCCGGAGAGAGGAGCTCGCCTTTGGTGGGTCTGGGATCGCGCCTTATGTCTGGCAATTCTCTGTCTTGGTTCGCCTACATTCGCAGAAGCATTGGTGCCGGTGCCCTCTGGGCAGCCTGTACATCTGAACGATGTCCTGCTGGACAACAATCCGGGCGAGTTATGGCTGCGCTTTCGCTTCATCGCGCCAAAGATAGGCTCGGATGTGGGACGCATTGGATATGATGTCGCCACGATCGACATGGAGCACCTGTGTCAGACGCTGGCCGTGGCCTATGTCGCGCACCACAAGCTGGAACCAGCCAGGGTTGTGATTTCCCTTTCGAACAAGCCGATAGATTTTGGCCATACCGCGCCGGATGCCACGCAGTTCTTCGAAGCGTATCTTCTGCAGGATTCCCAATGTATCTGGGACGGAGGGATTTGAGAATGGTTGTCAATTACCACAATTTCTGTGCATTCCCCTTCGCCTCAAAGGACCTTAGCGAAGAGGCGCTGAAATGTTGAAACATCGCGGATTTCCCGGCCGTCTGACCGGGACGGATTATCAATTCACTATCAGACGGGCCAACCCAAAGGGTGTTACCCCACTGACAACGCGTGAACGGTTCCGGGATCGTAAACCTGCTGATCGTCGCGCGGATGCAGCCTTTATCGAGGCCCTGTGGGAGCATTTCGGCGACCAGCCATTCGAACGTGGCAATCTGGATGCCGGTCGCCTGAGCTGGTTTTTCGGGCGTGAGGTCATTCCGGCGGAGGATCCGTTTGACCCCGCCAGCTATGATGCCTTGCTGGTCATTGATCCGAGCGTGGCCAGAGCCTCGTTTCCGGACATTTTCGGCGGGGATAGCTGAAGGTGATCGACGTCGTCGCACATAAACGCCTTGGAAATTCCAACAGGGTTTCTTTGCCCCGGTTGGGTCAAGAAGGATATGTGCGCTGTGCAGATCGGGCGCGTGACAATCGCGCAAAATACCTGAGGGAAAGGGCGCAAACCACTGATTCTATGGCCTGTATAACCCGTGGCTTGGTGGCGGGAAAACCATCAAGGCTTGGGCAGGAAAAAGGCCGGTCGGCGGGGGTTGGCCGCGGCGACTTAGGATCGAATTCTTCAGGTCATGTGATCTCAGGTAGTGTTGATAAAACAATGGTTTGCGTGACTTTCGGGGTGCGAATTTCGCCCTGCCCAACCAAAGTTCACGCAAGCGGAATCGGCGCGTTTCTGCGCGATATTTCGCTGAATGGGCAGATTCTGGCCGGAAATTTCACCACTGGCCAATCCCGGTTTGCAGGTGCAACCGGGCCGTGCATGGTGAGCGGGTCGTGCGGCTCTACTTTGCCTGCGTCGCACGCGCACCTACTATTCCGTACCCCTTCCTTCCGCGGGCAGGCTTGTGGTTTTCACAATGTCCTGCCCGCGTTTTTCTTTGTGCAAACTTCAGTCATTGGATGGCATAAAACTGCGCAAATGGGCATTTCGGTACGCTCGTTATTGAATAACAGTGGCGATTTCCCGCATCTGGCTCTGAAATTGTTAAAAAACCAAAAAGGGCAGACATCATGCGAATCTCGAAAGTCATTCTTGCAATGGCGACCTGTGCAGGGCTCGCGGCGTGCGGAGACTCGACCGGCGAGCAGGCGTTGCTTGGCGGTGGAGCCGGCGCCGTTGGCGCGGCAGTCGTCAGTGCCGACCCGCTGTTGGGTGCCGTGGTCGGCGCGGCAGGCAACGTGCTTTACTGCAAGACCCAGAACAACTGTAGATAACGAAATCTTCGGGGCCCCCGTCGCCCCGACCGTCATCGCGCGACACGCCGTCGTGGGGCCATTGCCCCGCGGCGGCGTTTTGCGTTTCCAGAACTTCAAGACAGAGGACGTTCCATGTTCAACAAGATCCTGATCGCCAACCGGGGCGAGATCGCCTGCCGGGTTATCAAAACCGCCCGCAAGATGGGTATCGGCACGGTCGCCATCTATTCGGACGCGGACAAGAACGCCCTGCATGTGTCGATGGCAGATGAGGCCGTGCATATCGGCCCGCCACCTGCGAACCAGTCCTATATCGTGATCGACAAGGTCATGGATGCGATCCGCCAAAGCGGCGCGCAGGCGGTTCATCCGGGATATGGCTTTCTGTCTGAAAACTCGAAATTCGCCGAGGCGTTGAATGCCGAGGGCGTGGCTTTTGTCGGTCCGCCGGTGGGCGCGATTGAAAGCATGGGCGACAAGATCACCTCGAAAAAGATCGCGCAAGAGGCCGGAGTTTCCACGGTTCCGGGCTATATGGGCCTGATTGAAGACGCGGAAGACGCGGTGAAGATCTCGAATGAGGTTGGCTATCCGGTCATGATCAAAGCCAGCGCCGGTGGCGGTGGTAAAGGCATGCGGATCGCGTGGAATGACGACGAGGCGCGCGAAGGGTTCCAGTCGTCCAAGAACGAGGCCGCGAATTCCTTTGGCGATGACCGGATTTTCATCGAGAAATTCGTGACCCAGCCCCGCCACATCGAGATTCAGGTTCTGTGCGACAGCCACGGCAACGGGGTTTATCTGGGCGAACGCGAATGCTCGATCCAGCGTCGGAACCAGAAGGTGGTCGAAGAGGCACCATCGCCTTTCCTGGATGAGGCGACCCGCAAGGCGATGGGCGAGCAGGCGGTGGCCCTGGCCAAGGCTGTGGATTATGCCAGCGCTGGCACGGTCGAGTTTATCGTTGATGGTGACAAGAACTTCTACTTTCTAGAAATGAACACACGCCTGCAGGTGGAACACCCGGTGACCGAACTGATCACCGGTGTCGATCTGGTCGAACAGATGATCCGCGTCGCGGCTGGTGAGAAACTGTCGATCTCCCAGGACGATGTCACACTGACCGGCTGGGCGATTGAAAACCGTTTGTATGCCGAAGATCCGTATCGTGGCTTCTTGCCGTCCATTGGTCGTTTGACGCGCTACCGCCCGCCTCAGGAAACTGCCGCTGGTCCGCTGTTGGTAAATGACAAATGGCAGGGTGAGGCCCCCAGCGGAGAGGCCGCCGTTCGCAATGATACCGGCGTCTTTGAGGGCGGCGAGATCAGTATGTATTACGATCCGATGATCGCCAAATTGTGCACCTGGGCCCCGACCCGTGATCAAGCGATTGAGACTATGCGAGTGGCGCTGGACAGTTTCGAGGTCGAAGGCATCGGGCACAATCTGCCGTTCCTGTCGGCAGTGATGGATCATCCGATCTTCATCAAGGGCGAGATGACTACCGCGTTCATCGAAGAACAGTACCCCGATGGGTTCCAGGGCGTAGAGCTGCCCGAGGCTGACCTGCGCCAGATCGCAGCTTCCTGCGCCGCCATGCACCGGGTGGCCGAGATTCGCCGCACCCGTGTATCGGGCCGGATGGACAACCATGAACGCAAGGTCGGCAAACGCTGGGTCGTGACTCTGCAGGGCCAGGAATACGCAGTTCAGGTGAATGCCGACAAAGAGGGCGCGACGGTCAAATTCGAAGACGGCGCGACATTGCGCGTGGCCTCGGAGTGGACGCCGGGCGATCAACTGGCGGTGCTGGACGTAGACGGTAGCCCGCTGGTACTGAAGGCCGACAAAATCTCGGGCGGGTTCCGGATCCGCAACCGGGGCGCGGATATGAAGGTGCATGTGCGCCGTCCGCGTCAGGCGGAACTGGCCAAGCTGATGCCCGAGAAACTGCCGCCTGATACCTCGAAGCTGCTGCTCTGCCCGATGCCTGGCCTGATCGTAAAGGTCGATGTCGAAGTGGGCCAAGAAGTGCAGGAAGGTCAGGCGCTGTGCACCATCGAGGCGATGAAGATGGAAAACATCCTGCGCGCCGAGAAAAAAGGCACCGTTGCCAAGATCAACGCAGGCCCCGGCGACAGCCTCGCCGTGGATGATGTGATCATCGAGTTTGAATGATCATGACCGTGCGTTTGTCATATCCTGCAAGGGAACCGGCGGTCGCCGCCGGGGCCGTCGGGTATGGGAAACGCGTTCAGCCGCCCTCGCGCCGTTCACGGATTTCGCGTTGGCGCAGGGGGGTCTTGTCGATGGAGCGACCGATTTCACGCACGCTCCAAGGGGAGGGTTTGCGCAGTTTGACCACGCCGTCCTTGTCGACAAACACCATCTGGAACCCACGCGGGCGCAGTTTTGACCGGATGGGCGAGCGGGCGTCAGGGTCAGTGTCGATCAGAACGACCACATCGCGGTCGCGCATGACGTCCTCCCCTTCCAAAAGCATGTCGACCTGCTGCTGGAATCGCGGGTCAGCAGGTGTATCGGCAAAGACAACAATGGGCCGCTTGATCCACAGATATTCGCTGAGCTCGCTATCCCCCACAGGGCGGACAAATTCATCGTCAACCGGGGCTACCCCGTCAGCTGCAAGGGCCGCCAGTGGAAATAGCGCCGAAAAAACAAAGGCTAGCGTTCGTGTCATTGGGCCTCCTGTTGGATTGAATATAGTCCCTGTGCGCACGAATGCGACCAGCGAAATGCACGCAGCCCATAAAATATTGCGTCCCATCCAATTCGAATGGGCGCAACCACGGATGATAACGCGCGGGCCACGCCCTTGCGCGACCCGAATTGAGAAAAGGATATCGCAATGACCAATAGGAAAGACTGGCAGGCGCTGGCCGAGAAAGAGCTGCGCGGTCGCCCGTTGGACGACCTGACCAAAGAGACGCTGGAAGGCATCGCCGTCAAGCCACTCTATACGCAGGAAGATACGGCTGAACTGCCGCATATGGGCTCCATGCCCGGGTTTGGGCCGTTCACGCGCGGGGTAAAGGCGACAATGTATGCCGGTCGTCCCTGGACGATCCGCCAATATGCGGGGTTTTCCACCGCCGAGGAATCGAATGCCTTCTACCGTCGCAATCTGGCGGCGGGTCAGCAGGGGGTCTCGGTTGCTTTCGATCTGGCCACGCACCGCGGATATGACAGCGACCACCCACGCGTTGTCGGCGATGTGGGCAAGGCCGGTGTGGCCATCGACAGCGTAGAGGACATGAAGATTCTGTTCGACGGCATCCCGTTGGACAAGGTCTCGGTCTCGATGACCATGAACGGTGCCGTGGTTCCTATCCTGGCAAGTTTCATTGTAGCGGGTGAGGAACAGGGCCACGACAAATCCGTCCTGTCCGGCACTATTCAGAATGACATTCTGAAAGAATTCATGGTGCGTAACACCTATATCTACCCGCCTGAGCCTTCGATGAAGATCATCTCGGACATCATCGAATATACGTCGAATGATATGCCCAAATTCAACTCGATCTCAATCTCGGGCTATCACATGCAAGAGGCCGGCGCGAACCTGGTGCAGGAGCTGGCCTATACGCTTGCTGACGGGCGCGAATACGTTCGTGCAGCGACGCAGGCCGGAATGGATGTCGACAAATTCGCTGGTCGCTTGTCGTTCTTTTTTGCCATTGGCATGAATTTCTTCATGGAAATTGCCAAGCTGCGTGCGGCCCGTACCCTTTGGCATCGGGTGATGACCGATTTCGGCGCGAAATCCGAGCGCTCTAAGATGCTGCGGACCCATTGCCAGACCTCAGGCGTGTCGCTGCAAGAACAAGACCCCTATAACAACGTGATCCGCACCGCCTATGAGGCGATGAGCGCGGTTCTGGGCGGCACCCAATCGCTGCATACTAACGCCTTGGACGAGGCGATTGCGCTGCCCACCGATTTCTCTGCTCGCATTGCACGGAACACTCAGTTGGTGCTGCAAGAGGAAACCGGGGTGACCGATGTGGTCGATCCGCTGGCCGGGTCTTACTATATCGAAAGCCTGACCAATGAGCTGGTCGAAAAAGCCTGGGCTCTTATGGAAGAGGTCGAGGAAATGGGCGGCATGACCAAGGCCGTTGCATCCGGCATGCCAAAGCTTCGGATAGAAGAAAGCGCCGCCCGACGGCAGGCGATGATCGACCGGGGTGACGAGGTAATCGTCGGCGTCAACAAGTACCGCAAGGAACGGGAAGACCCGATAGACATTCTGGATGTCGACAACGTGGCTGTCCGCGAGGCGCAGGTGGCACGTCTGGAACGCATCCGTGCCACGCGCGATGAGGCTGCCTGCCAAAAGGCGCTGGACACCCTGACGACCACCGCCCGCGATGGCGGCAACCTGCTGGCCGCTGCTGTCGAAGCCGCCCGTGCCCGCGCATCCGTAGGAGAGATCAGCATGGCAATGGAAAAGGAATTTGGTCGCCACCGCGCCGAGGTCAAAACGCTGGCCGGTGTTTATGGGGCCGCCTATGAGGGCGACGAAGGCTTTGCCGCCATCCAGAAGTCCATTGAGGATTTTGCTGAGGCCGAAGGCCGTCGCCCGCGCCTGCTGGTCGTCAAGATGGGGCAGGACGGGCATGACCGGGGAGCCAAGGTGATCGCCACAGCCTTTGCCGATATCGGCTTTGACGTGGACGTTGGCCCGCTGTTCCAAACGCCGGCCGAGGCAGCACAAGACGCGGTGGACAATGACGTCCATGTCGTCGGCATTTCGTCTCAGGCAGCCGGGCACAAGACGCTGGCCCCGCAGCTGGTCGAAGAACTGAAAAAGGCCGGGGCTGAGGATATCATCGTCATCTGCGGAGGTGTCATCCCACAACAGGATTATAAGTTCCTCTATGATCACGGGGTTAAGGCGATCTTTGGTCCGGGTACGAACATCCCAGAGGCGGCACAAGATATCCTGAGTTTGATCGGCGAAGCCAAAGATTGACCCGGCGCAGAGGTTTTTCGTCGAAAAATCTTGTGATCCAGCGCCTTTGAGGAAAACATACGGCCAGACCCTTGCGGTCTGGCCGTTTGTCATCTGGGGGGCTCATCCGTGTTACTTGATCACTTGGCGGTAGCTGGCGAAACGCTTGAACAGGCTTCGGCTCATGTCGAACAGGCGCTGGGCGTACCCTTGCAGGACGGCGGCAAGCACGAGAAATTCGGAACTCATAACCGGTTGTTGGGCCTGCGGGACGGTTTGTATCTGGAAGCCATCGCGATTGACCCCGATGCACCCAATCCGCAAATAACCCGCTGGTTCGATCTAGATCGGTTTCAGGGCGCTCCCCGCCTGACCAACTGGATTTGCCAGGTTCCGGATATCGAGACCTCACTGATGGTCTTTCCTGACGGAGTCGGCCAACCGATCGACCTAAACCGTGGCGCGCTGCGTTGGCGCATGGCGGTGCCTCCCAATGGGCGCCTGCCGTTTGATAATCTTTTCCCGGCGCTCATCCAGTGGCAGGGTGACCTTCACCCGGCAAACATGCTGAACGACAGTGGCTGCCAGCTGCGCCGCCTAGTCGTCTATCACCCTGATGCGCTGGATCTCGCCAAAGCGGTTGGGCCGTTGGGGCAAGTTGAGTTCGACAGCGGTCCGGCGGCGTTGCGCGCGGAAATTGACACGCCGCACGGGGTGCGGGTGCTGGAATGAATATCCGGCAAGCCAGTTCAGACGACGCGCCCGCCGTTGCGGCGATCTGGAATGCGATCATCCGCGACACGCTGGTGACCTTCACCACCGAATTGCGCAGCGATGACGCCGTTGCATTGGATATCAAATCCAGAGGGGCGGCGTTTCTGGTGGCCAAGCGTGACGGCGTTGTTCTGGGCTTCGCAACCTATGGTGCGTTTCGGTCAGGGCCGGGCTATGCCCATACGCGTGAACATTCGATCCTGTTGGCACCGCAGGCGCGGGGTCAGGGGATAGGCCGCGCATTGTTGCAGGCCTTGGAAGCCCGCGCACAGATGGACAATGTTCATGTTCTGATTGCGGGCATTTCCTCGGCCAATCCTCCGGCCATCGCTTTCCATACAGCTGCCGGATTTACACAAGTGGGCCTGATGCCCGAGGTGGGGTTTAAA
The DNA here is from genome assembly GCF_059609985.1 of Ruegeria sp. YTSA219. Taxonomy (NCBI): domain Bacteria; kingdom Pseudomonadati; phylum Pseudomonadota; class Alphaproteobacteria; order Rhodobacterales; family Roseobacteraceae; genus Ruegeria; species Ruegeria sp. YTSA219. Next base: position 36,036 of record NZ_JBXWMT010000006.1, on the reverse strand, counting down.
TGCGGTCAGTGGTTGGATCTTGTGCTGATGCAGAAAATTCTTGCCCCGCAGTGATCTGTCGCACCTGACAGTCGCGAAGGAGCGGGTTAGGGTGCACTCATGTCGATTTGGACCCGTATATCCGATGCGCTAAGCGCGCTTGCACAGGGCGAAAGCCTGACGGCCGTGTTCGAGAAACTGCGCACGCCGCCGGAACGCTCGGTCGCCTTTGCGATTGCGGTCATCGCCCTGGGGGCCAAGATGGCCAAGGCCGACGGGCAGGTCACGCGAGACGAGGTTACTGCCTTTCGGGATGTATTTCAGATCGCACGCGAAGATGAGGCCGGTGCAGCTCGAGTCTTTGACATGGCGCGCACCGATGTCGCCGGGTATCAGGAATATGCCAGCAAAATTGCCTATATGTTCGCAGAAGACAGCACCACCTTGTGCGACCTGATGGAGGGGCTGTTTCATATCGCAATGGCCGACGGGTTTTATCATCCCAACGAAAATAAGTTTCTGGAAGATGTCAGCCGGATATTCGGTCAGACCGATGCTCAGTTTCTGGCCTTACGCGCACGGTTTGTACCGGATGCACCAAAGGATCCTTATACGGTGCTGGGTGTGCCGCGGAATATGCCTCTGCCCGACATTCGTAAGGTCTGGCGGCAACTTGTACGCGACACTCATCCCGACGCCATGATGTCACGAGGCGTTCCGGAAGAGGCCATTCGTCTGGCCGAAAAAAAGATGATCGACATCAATCGCGCCTGGGATGAAATCAAAGGCGCGCAGGCCTGAACCGATGCGATTGGCAACCTACAATATTGAATGGTTCGCCAATCTCTTCGACCGGCAAGACCGTTTGATCGTAGATGACAGCTGGTCCGGCAGATACAATGTCACCAAAGCTGAACAGATCGAGGCCATCGCAAAAGTGCTGACGGCAATCGACGCGGATGCCGTACTGATTGTTGAAGCTCCGAATACTGGTAAGACGCAGAACACCGTGCGTGCGCTGCAAGGGTTTGCCGAAGCGTTCGATCTCCGCATAGGAAACGCGATCATGGGGTTTCCGAACGATACCCATCAGGAACTTGCGTTTCTTTTCGATCCTCAGATCCTGTCATTGCGCCATGATCCCAAAGGAAACAAGGAGGGAAAAGGGGCTGCCCCTCGTTTTGATGGCGTGTTCAAGATCGACCTGGATATAGATGCAACCGAGGATCATGTGCGCTTTTCCAAGCCGCCAATGGAGTTGTCAGCGCAAACGTCAGGCGGGGCGACGTTTCGACTGATCGGAGCGCATCTGAAATCCAAAGCCCCGCATGGGGCAGAAAGCCGCGATGAGGCGATCCGGATATCCATCGCCAATCGACGCAAACAGCTTGCACAGGCTGTCTGGTTGGGGCGGCGAGTACAGGCACATATTGCGGCTGACGAGCATGTCATCCTTTTGGGCGATCTCAACGACGGGCCGGGCTTGGATGAGTTTGAAAACCTGTTCGGACGCTCATCTGTCGAAATCCTGTTGCAGACCGGTCTGTTCGATCCGCATGCGGTGATGGCAAACGAGGCTGAACCCGAAATCTTACCCTCGTCCGCGCGCTTTGTTCGCCGCGACAGTGCTGATCATCTTGAGGCGCTGTTGGACTATGTCATGATCAGCGAAGGGCTGCGTGTTAAGCGCCCGAAATGGCGCATATGGCATCCTTTCCAGGACCCTGCATGCTATGCTTCGCGGGACCTGCACGAGGCGCTGCTGACAGCCTCGGATCATTTCCCTGTCACGCTGGATATTGATCTGTGACCTTTCATCGCCGGCGTGGGCGACTTATATCTGAAGCATGAAAAAGTTCATTTCAATATGCGTGGTCACAGCGGCCATGGGCGTTCCGGCACAGGCAGAGGACGACACAGGCAAATCCTTGATGGAACAAGGGGCTGAGTTGTTCTTTGAAGGGCTGCGTCAGGAAATGGAACCCGCGCTTGAAGATTTGTTGGGGCTGGCAGATCAATTCGGCCCCGCGATGCAGTCGTTTTTTGAGGAAATGGGACCGGCCCTGGCGGAACTGGCCGCCGAAGTACAGGACTGGAGTGTTTATGAGGCTCCGGAATTCCTGCCGAACGGGGATATTATTATCCGCAAAAAGCCGCCCGAGCCCGAGGTTGAGCCGGAAAAACCCGAAAATGAGCCCGAAGGCGAGATTGATATCTGAGGGTCAGCCTTTGATGATCAAGCGGGGTTCGGATTTCAGCGTGCTTGCCAATGAGTTCAGTCGTGCTTCGGCCACTTCGCTAAAGAGAGGGGCTGCGGCTTCTGGCAAAATCAGCTCTAGCTGACGTTTTTTAGGGTACAGCCGAAGCGTGCCCATCGTGGCTTCGTTCTGCATCCACAGCATTGCACCAAAGCGCATGGCTTTGCCCAGAATCTCGGCCTGTTCCTGATCTTTTTCGCCCAACAAGTCATAGAGAGGGGTAAACCGGTTGCCCTCACGCTTGTTGCGATACCTGTGCTGCAGGGCCAGCCCGATATAGACCCGTTCGGAATGCTTTAATCCGCCCAAGTTGGCGCGAGTTACGTAATCAAAGCAGGTTTCAGCCCGGTAATCCGGATGGGCGCGCCAACTGACATCGTGCAAAAGACACGCAGCCTTGATCAGCCTGACCCGCGCGGCCGGCGCGGATTTGAACAGAGGCATGACGAATTCGAACAGATGTTTGCCAAACCCGGGCAGGCGGGCATCTTTGGCTTCGGAAAAATAGCTGGCTTCGATCAGAGGGTCACGATCGCGCAGGATTTGTGGCATCTGTTCGTAAAGCAGGCCTTCGCGGATGCCATAGCTGGAAACGGCAATGTCCTTGGGTTTGAACGTTCGCACCAGTCGCGCAAGCACATCCATCGCATAAGGAATCAGCGCCATCCGAGAACCCGAGACGCCTGCCAGACTGCGCAGTTTTTCCGGGTCACCCTTTTCGATGAATTTGATGGTTTGATGCACCTGCTTCGTCGTCATCCGATATTCATGCAGCACGTTCAGGGGATATCCCCGGCGCAGCATGTCGAGCCTTGCAAAGGCCCGCCAGCTTCCGCCCACCAGAAACAGACGATCGCGCTGAGGGCCCATCTGGTCGCGCAGGTTTTCCATCGTCTCCTTGATTTGCGCCTTGCGCGCGCGACGACCGCCCTTGATATCCCGCAGCTTCAGCGGACCTAGGGCCGACGACAGGCGACGACCAACGTCTCCGCCACCGATCTCGGCCAGCTCCATCGAGGACCCGCCGATATCACAGATCAGACCATATGCACCGGGCCAGCCCAGTAAAACGCCCTGAGCGGACAGGCGTGCCTCTTCCCCGCCGTCGATGACCGAGACCGTCAACCCGGTTAGCGCTTGAACTTCGGCGCAAAAATCCGGGCCATCCTTGGCCTCTCGCACGGCGGCGGTGGCCAAGACGTGCAGCCCCGGCAGACCCAGATCGTCTGACAGCCGGGAAAAACGCTTCAACGCAGCCAGGGCACGTATCCTGCCAAGCGGGTTCAGGCGGCCGGTCTCGGACAGGCCCGCGCCAAGCTCGCACATGACTTTTTCATTGTAGAAATAGGCAGGCGATCGCGCCGCACCATCAAAGATCACCATCCTGACCGAGTTCGACCCTACATCAACAACGCCGACGCGCGACAGGGCGCGGGCCTCGGGGTTGTCAAACAACGGCTTTCCGAAAGGTCCCCAGTCGGGAATGTTGGTATCTACGGCTTGATCCATATCTCTTCCAGATATTCCAGGCTTAAGATGCGAAATCACCGGGGACGGGTCAATCGCTGGTTTCGGCATCTTCCAGTTCCGCACTCAGTACCCGTACGGCCAGAGCCCGCGTGATGTCTCGTTTCTCAGACAGCGCCAGTTGATCCAGCAGCGCCACAGCGCTGGCGGCGGTTTCGAAACGGCGATCCATATGTTTGACGAGGTAAGCGATGACCTCGGGTCCGGGGTTCAGCTGTCGGTCTACGAACAGTTTGGCCAGCACGGCGCCCAGTAGCGCGTCATCGGGCGGGTCCAGCGCAACGTGATGTGCGCCTTCGATCCTGCTTTGCAGGTCAGGCAAGGGCAACTGCCAGAAATTTGGCGCCAGGCGCCCGGTCATCAACAGGGCGTGGCCTTCTGCCAACACAAGATTGTGCAAATGGAATAGGGTTTTCTGCTGGTCGATATCGCCAGCAATCATGGGGACATCTTCCACTGCGATCGGTGTTTGGGCGAGGTCAGGAACCTCGTCGTGCTTAATCTGCGAGGCTTGCACAATGCGACCACCGGTCTCGGCCGCCCACACATGGGCCAGATGTGTCTTGCCCGCGCCTGCAGGACCGCTGAGCACCAGTTTATTCCCCGGCCATGAGGTAGCCGAGATCATGGCCACGGCCAGCGCATTTGCGGGCGAGACGAAAAAATCCTCGCGCCCCAGCGCAGTCTTGGCCGGTAGATCAAAGCTCAGCTGTAGGGCCATTCAATCGTCTTCCTGGTCCAAACCCACAAGGCCAGTATACAGACGGCTATCCAAATAGATCGACGTGGCAAAGCGCGCCAGAACGCCAAGTGCTGCGGCGACCGGGACGGCGATCAGCATCCCGACAAATCCGAACAGGGCGCCAAAGACCGACAATGCCAGCAACAGCCAGACCGGGTGCAACCCGACCGAGCTGCCGACGAGCTTTGGCGTCAGAAAATTGCCCTCGGCCACCTGACCCAATGCAAAGACCGCTGCGACCAGCCCAATTTGCGTCCAGTCTCCCCAGAACTGGAAAAGTGCCAAACCAATGGCCAGTGAGCCCCCGATCAGGGCGCCCAGATAAGGGATAAACGTGACCAAGCCGGCGATGAACCCAACGACCAGCCCGAACTGCAGTCCGACGGCCATCAGCGCGACGGCGTAATAGGTGCCCAGGATCAGGCAGACCGTGCCCATTCCACGTACAAATGAGGCCAGAACGCTGTCAATCTCACCAGCCAGCCGCTTGATGGTGGGGGCGTGGTCGCGGGGCAAAAGCTCTGCGATACGAGCAATCATGCGGTCCCAGTCCAACAGCATGTAGACGGTGACCACTGGGACAATCACCAGCAGAACCACCACGTTGATGGCTGATCCAAGCGACGCAGCGACAGATTGCAGGACATCACCAGTTTTGGACTGAAGCGTCTCTCCCAAGGACACCAGAAACTGGTGCGTGTTGGATTCGCGGTCCAAAAGCGACGGGAATTGCTGTTCGATAAACCCTCTTAGCTGCTTAAGAAGGCTGGGCATAACCTCGACCAGGTCGATCAACTGGGTGATCAGCGCCGGAACGACCATCAGGATAAGCAGTACGAAACCCAAAACGCCGACAACCGTGATTACCCCGGTAGCGGCCATGCGGGACAGGCCCAGCTTTTCAAGCCTATCCGCAACAGGATCAAGGAAATAGGCAATCGCGCCACCGATTACAAAGGGCAGCAATACATCGCCAAGTGCCCACAACAGCAGTACAATAACCACTGAGGCGATGCCCCAGTACCTGAGTTGATCTCTTACCGGCAAAGCCATGGCTGTCCCCTTGTTTCGGCACGTGCAAATGTTCTTGGCGTATGCGGCCCCACGATGCAAGCGCTTCATGACCCGCCAGAATCGCGCGGGGCTAGTCGCTTAACGTGCCCAGTTCAGGGGTGGCGTCATGCGCTGTTTCATCGGGCCAGTTGGTGCGCCAGATTTCAGCCGACCAATGGCCGCAATGCACGGATGGCCTGTCAAAGCCGGGCAGGGGCGGTAAAAGCGGTTCGACAACCACATCATGACGCGGCACCGCGAAATACGGGAAGGAATAGCGTTCTTTTCCCGACCGGTTGACCACCCGGTGCGGCGTGGATTTCAAGCGCCCACCTGACCAAAGCTCCAGCATGTCACCGATATTGACGACGAACCCACCCGGCGGGCAGTCGGGGGTTATCCAGCCTCCGTCACGGGTCTGAACCTCAAGCCCGCCGACCGGGTCCGGGGCGATGATGGTCAGCGCATCCGTGTCTTTATGCGGGTGGATGCCGTACCCGGCCTCGTCCGGGGCCTGAGGGGGGTAGTGCAACAAGGTCATATTGGTCATGGGGTCGCGGAACGCAGCGCGCAGCTGGTTCGCAGGTAGCTTCAATCCCATCTCCAGCGCGCCCAGCAGCATATGCGCGACACCGTCCAGCTTTGACCAGTAATCCAGAATCACTGCCTGTGCCCGTGGAACATGGCGGGGCCAGATATTGGGGCCATAGAGGGCACAATCTCGGCGGATGGGCGCATCCAGGTCCACCTGATAATGCAGCTTGTAGCCTTCGTATTTATCCGCTTTGCCCGACCCGTCATTCGGGGTGAAAAACCCCATCGGGATAAAACCGCGATAATTCTCGCGTGTGATCGCCTGATCCCATTTCGCATCATCGTCGATGTCGAAAATCGCCCGGACGCAAGTGCGCATGTTGTTGACGGTGTCCCGCGAAACGCCGGTGCCGGTAATCGACAGGAACCCAATCCGGGTGCAGGCATCCATGACTGCCTGAACGGTTGCGTTGAAATCGGTGTGGCTGGCATCACCCAGCGGAGCAATGTCGATTGTTGGGATTTGGTCCATCAGCGTATCCTCACGCCTTGCCGTGCCAGTTCTTTATGCACCGGGGCAAGGTTCAATTTATCGAGGTCTTGGTTGCTTTTGAGTGAAAGCGCCGCAGCAATCCCCGCGCCCTGACCCATGACCGCACAGCAAGCCATGTTGCGCGTCGCCGCATGGGCAACCCGGTCCGCCCCATGTGACCGGCCCGCGACCAGCAGGCCCTTGATCCCTTTGGGCAGCATCGACCGATAGGGGATATGCATGTACCGACCAGTCGTGGGCAGGATCAAAATGCCATAGCCGTCGATGAATTCGGGATAGATGCCGATGGTGTCTTCGAACCGGCCCTGATGGCGGGCATCATCCTCGGTCATGTTGTACACCGCGTCGATCTTGCGGGTGTCGCGAATGCCGATGGTCATCCCGAAATTCCGCAGCCGGGCGTTCTCACACCCGGGCATGAACCGGCGCAGCGCCTCGATGGCGAGCATTGACTGACGCCGCCCTTCGATCTCACCGCGGGTCATGCTGTCGGGATCGGTGCCATCGATCCCGGCCAGATGAATCAGGTTCATATAGGTCAGCTCACCGGTGTCATGCATCGCACCCCAAGTGCCCGCGATGGTGTTCAGATGTGCCGGGATCAGCCCCTGATCAATCGCCTGCTGGAACGGTTTGTGCACAAAGGGCGAGTACATGTCGTCCTCTTTACCGCTGGTCTCAATGTTCCATTCGCCGCCACCGCCCCAATCCTTATAGGTCTGGGGGTCGGCCTTTACGCCTTCGATAAAGGCGCGCTTGTCGACGCCCGCCAGATGGAACATGACCGAGGCCGCCATCATGTCTTCTCGTGCGGTCTTGTGCGTGGGCGCACCGGCGCGATGGGCGACATCTGCGTCTCCGGTAGCGTCAATGACAACCTTCGCCAGTATCGCCTCGCGGCCGGCTTTGGATTCGGTGATGATGCCGGTGATCCGGTCGCCGTCCATGATCGGAGCCACGAATTGCCGGTGCAGCATCGGATGCACACCGGCCTCTTCAATCAGTTTGTCGGCGACCAATTTGAACCCTTCGCTGTCCAGCTCATAACTCAGCGACTGGCTTTCTGGCACCGCCGCACCCATTTCTTTGGCGCGGGTTTCGAACTCCATGCCGATGCCGCCAGCCTCGACCGTTTGCTCGTGGCGATACCAGGCAAAGCCTTCAACGCCGACAGCAGTGATATTGCCGCCCATGCAGCCGAAGCGGTCGACCAGAGACACTTCGGCTCCGGCCCGTGCGGCCGCCAGCGCTGCGGCCAGACCTGCAGGCCCGGAGCCAACAACCAGAACGTCCGTGGAATGGACAACGGGGATCTGACGGGCGGGTTCTTGAATGGTCTGCATGGGCGCCTCGGTGACTTTACATTGCCGCCACATTTGACGCAGCTAACTGGCGGGTCAATCAAAAAACCGACAGGCCCGTGGTCGTAAAACCCCAATGCGTGATTGCCCCCGGCGGGGCTTTGGCATAATCACCTTTGAAGTCGAATTTTACCTCTAAAGGTCAAGCCATGCGCCTCAGCCGTTACTTTCTGCCCGTTCTCAAGGAAAACCCCTCCGAGGCTCAGATCGTCAGCCACCGGCTGATGCTGCGCGCGGGCATGATCAAGCAGGCCGCTGCTGGGATCTATTCCTGGCTCCCGCTGGGGTTCAAAGTTCTGCGCAAGCTGGAAAACATCGTGCACGAAGAACAGGCGCGGGCGGGTCACATCGCCATTCAGATGCCTGTCATGCAATCGGCAGATCTGTGGCGCGAATCCGGACGTTATGACGACTACGGCCAGGAAATGTTGCGCATGAAAGACCGGCATGACCGGGACATGCTTTTTACCCCGACTGCCGAGGAACTGGTGACCGACATTTTTCGGGGTCATGTCAGTAGCTACAAGGACCTGCCGCTGACGCTCTATCAGATCCAGTGGAAATTCCGCGATGAAATCCGTCCGCGTTTCGGCGTGATGCGGGGCCGCGAGTTCTATATGAAGGACGGTTATAATTTCGACTTGACCAAAGAGGATGCGCTGCACGCCTATAACCGCCACCTGGTTACATATCTGCGCACCTATGAGCGCATGGGCTTGCAGGCGATCCCGATGCGCGCCGATTCCGGCCCAATCGGTGGCGACGATACGCATGAATTCCTGGTTTTGGCTGAAACCGGCGAGTCTGAGGTATTCTATGACAGCGCCGTCACCGACCTGACTTTTGGCGACCGTCAGATTGACTATGACGACCGTGGTCAATGTCAGTCCATTCTGGAAGAGTTCACTTCAAAATACGCCCGCACCGACGAGACGCATGACGAGGCGCTGTTCAATCAGGTGCCGGAAGATCGGCGCCGTGTGGCGCGCGGGATCGAAGTTGGCCAGATCTTCTATTTCGGCACAAAATATTCCGAACCCCTTGGGGCAACCGTTCAAGGCCCCGATGGCAAACCGGTTCCGGTCCATATGGGTAGCCACGGCATCGGTGTCAGCCGCTTGGTTGGCGCGATCATTGAAGCCAGCCATGACGACAAGGGCATCATCTGGCCCGAGGGCGTGACCCCGTTCCATTGCGGTATCGTGAACCTGAAACAAGGCGATGACGAAGCGGACGCAGCCTGTGAAAAACTCTATGCCGCGCTGACCGTGCTGGGGCTTGATCCGCTCTATGATGACCGCAAGGAACGGGCCGGGGGCAAGTTCGCCACCATGGACCTGATCGGTCTGCCATGGCGCATCACCGTTGGCCCGCGCGGCCTGAAAAACGGCTTGGTCGAACTGACTTGCCGCCGCACAGGCGAAAGCGAAGAGTTGAGCCCCGAAGCCGCCGTCACCAAGATCGCCGAGATCTATGAGCGCATCGCCTGAAACCGTCACGCCGCTGATCTCGGTCATCACGGCGACATATAACCTACTGTCCCAAGGGCGGCAGGACAGTTTCCGCGAAGTCATAGCCTGTATGGCCCGGCAGAGTTGCGACCGGGCCGAACATATCATTCAGGATGGCGCATCGGATGACGGCACGGTGGCGTTTCTGGAAGAGCTGACGGCAGGTGCACCACGAACGCGCGTGATCAGCGCGCCTGATACTGGCCTGTATGATGCCATGAACAAAGGCGCCGAGGCTGCACAGGGTGATTATCTGCTGTTCCTGAACTCGGATGACTCGCTGGCATCGGATGGCATTTTGAACACCCTTGCCGACCGGCTTGCGGAATCTCGACCGGATTTCCTGTATGGCTCGACCCTGCGCAAATACGAGGACGGTTCGGAAAGTCGGGAAAAGCGCATGTCGCTCAAAGCGATCCTGCAGCGGATGCCGTTCTGCCATAATTCGGTGTTGCTGCGGCGGGATGTGTTTCAGGCGCTTGGCGGGCATGACACGCAGTTTCGGGTGGCTGCGGATTATGACCTGATGCTGAGGCTTGTCGCTGCCGGATATCAGGGAGAGCGCACGGATGAGCCTGTTTCCATGTTCTGGGGCAGGGGCGTAACCAGCAACATTGTCAAAACCGCCGAGGATTATGCCCGCGTCTGGGTTCAATTCTATTCAGGTTTCAATGCAGCGCGGACCCTGACCCAACAGGATTTCTTCCGGTTCTACCGCCGCGGACATATGCCCGCCAATCTGATGATCGAATTACTGCGGCGCCCAGATACTCCGGTCGGGATCAAACTGGCGGCACGCCATAGCCTATGGAAAACGGCCCGCCGATCCGTACAGTTTTGGCGGCGCTATTAGTGGCCTGTCGCAGTCGGTCGGACGGATAGCAGATCGCCATCAGCCTCGGATCCGCGTGGAACAACGATCGGACGGCCCAAGCGATTGACCAGGTCCTTAAATTCGAACCCCAGAAAGCGTATTCCGCAAACACGGTCGCCAGTCATGCGATCGGTGATACATAACCGCCCCTGTCGAAACGCCAAATGGTACCCTTTATCTTTCAGGATATCCGTCAGATTGCCCCAGCTTGCGGCACCGGAAAATATCGGGCGTATCGCCGCGCGCAGCAGTGCTGCGGTCTCGCAATCAATTTCTGTAGATAGTTTCCGGGCCGAAATTGCGCCCGGTTGTTCTGTTTCAGTACGAATATTCATGAGCGACCCCCGCTCTGGAAATGAATTCCCCCACAAAGTAGGGTGACAAAGTTTCTTTAAATAATCAAAAAGCGAAATAATATTGCGCCTAAAATGTTGCATTTTGAGTGCAGTTTCACCCTGAATGCTCACATTGACTTCATAGCTGAAACAATGCGGTGCTGTCTGTGAAGGGCTTCACAACCAAGGGTATAATGCGGCATGTGGAAATCATCCGTATTTTGAAAAACCCCGACCTGATTCGCCGATGGTTGAATTTCTTGCGGAATTGGATCACCTGGAATTTGCTGATACACGGGCCGAAAATCACAAAAGGATCCACGGTTTGCTGAGCTTCACAACCGTCGTCTATTCCAAAGACTTCCCCTTGCTTGAATTGCAGGCATTGTCTTTTGCCCGATTTGTTGACCCTGATCAGGTCGGCTCGATCCGGGTGATCATGAACGATGTGGACGAACCGGCACTGCGCGCGATGGTGGAACCGATTTTGGCTTCTTACGGTCCGTTGCGACCCAAAGTTGAAGTCCTGAGCGGCGATGACGTTTTGCTGTCTCCTGGGCAATGCGCGCGCCGGTCGATCTCGGACAGGATATTGATCGAAAACCGATACCGCATTCCGGGCGCGCGCAAGGGTGGATGGCGTGGCAACAACGGATACCGGACACAGCAGGTTTTGAAATTGGGATCTGCTCGGGCTGCCTCGACAGAAAACATTGTAATACTGGACACCAAGAACCTGTTTCTGCGCCCCTTTCAGGAAGCCGAGTTTTTCTCGGACAGTGGTGCGGCGCGGATTCCGTTTATCGGTGTGAACAGCGATTATCACAGACGCTGGCTGGAACAGAGCTTTGATGCGCTGGGCGCGTCGATCCCGGAAACGGACGGTATACAGACAACAAATTTCGCAACGCCTTATCCTGTGCGCCGGTCGCTGATCCTGGATCTGCTACAAGAGATAAATGCGCGCCACGGATCGGTTCAGTCGCTATTTGCCTCTCGCAGGCGCCCGTCTGAGTTTATGTTGTTGAATGCATTTTGTCTGAAATCCGAAGCCGGTTTTGCGCCTTGGTTCGAACCCTCGGGAAACACCAGCATAGGGCTGTGGCCATCCTTCTCGGCGCAGAAACTGACCGATGAGCTTTCCCGGCTGGACGATCCGGAAACTTTGACCCTAGGCTTGCATAACAGAGCGCTTTACAAGCTGCCCGCCGACATTCGAAACCGGGTGTTTCACGAGCTGGAAAGCCGCGGTATCTGCGATCGTTCCATCGCCGAGGCCGCCTTGAACAGAACCGCTGCTTTGACCGGGCAAGTCGAAGTGGGCGGATAACCGGCTTGACCCCCGGTCGAATTGCCGAGAGGGTCGCCACAAAACAAAACCAGCGGAGCAGACATGGCCAAGATACCACCGCCATTTGCGCTTTTTGAGTGGAAAATCGCTTGGCGATACCTGCGTGCGCGCCGTGCTGAAGGTGGCGTCAGCGTGATGACATGGATTTCGCTGATCGGGATTACCCTGGCAGTGTTTGCGCTGATCGCCACATTGGCCGTCAGATCCGGTTTCCGGTCCGAATTTGTCGGAACCATTCTGGGGGCTAACGCCCATGTGACCGTGTATTCATCGGGTGAGTTCACTGCGCAGGGGCAGGTAGATCGCACTATTGCGGATTATACGGACATGGCCGACCGGATCGCTCAGGTTCCAGGCGTTCAGCGTGCAGCACCTTTGGTGAAAGGTCAGGTTCTGATCACCAATCGCGACCGCAGCAGCGGGGTTGAGGTATTTGGCATCCAGCCCGAAGATTTGCTGGAGCTGCCCGGTGTCGCCGAAAGCGAACAGGCGGTTGGTGATCTGTCGATGTTTCAGAACGGCCAGGACGTCATTGCCATAGGTTCAGGCGTCGCGCGCAGAATCGGGGCGACGGTGGGCGATACCATCAAGCTGACCTCGCCCAATGGGGTGAAGACCGCGTTTGGCACCTCTCCCCGAGTGAATGCCTACCAGGTGGTTTATGTGTTTTCTGCTGGGCGTTATGACATCGACCGGACGCGGGTCTATATGCCCTTCGAACAGGCGCAGGGTTTTTTCAACCGCGAGGGCGTGGCTGATGAGATCGAAGTTATGGTTGACCGCCCTGAAGAGCTGACGCCGATCCTGATCCCGATCCTTGAAGCCGCAGGCGAGCGCAGCCAGATCTGGACATGGCAGGATGCCTCGGGCGGGTTCCTCCGCGCGCTTGAAGTGGAAGACAACGTCATGTTCATCATCCTGTCGATCCTGGTTCTGATCGCGGCGATGAACATCGTCTCGGGTCTGATCATGCTGGTGAAAAATAAGGGCCGAGACATCGGCATCTTACGCACCATCGGGCTGAGCGAAGGCTCGATCCTGCGCGTGTTCTTTATCTGCGGGGCATTTACGGGGATCATCGGCACTGCGTTGGGCGTGGTGCTGGGCTGTCTCTTTGCAATCTATATCGACCCAATCTTCAGTTTTGTAAACTTTGTGATGGGGGGCGGGGTTTGGGATCCATCCATCCGCGGCATTTATGCGCTGCCTGCCGAGCTGCATCTTTCGGATGTGCTCAAGGCCGTTGGCCTATCTCTGGGCTTGTCATTCCTGGTCACCTATTTCCCCGCCCGGCGCGCGGCGCGGCTGAACCCTGTTGAGGCGCTGCGCTATGAGTGATGTAATGATGCGATTGGCCGGTCTGACCAAGACTTATCTCAAAGGTAAGCCGGGTGAGGTTCAGGTATTGCGCGGTGTCGATTTGGACCTGCGTGCGGGCGAGGCCGTGGCTCTTGTGGCGCCCTCTGGTGCCGGTAAGTCGACGCTGTTGCATATTGCCGGATTGTTGGACACACCCGACACAGGATCGGTTGAGATTGCAGGCCAGAACGTGACCGGGAAAGGTGATCGCGCGCGAACTGCGTTGCGGCGGCAGGATGTCGGCTTTGTCTACCAGTTTCACCATCTGTTGCCAGAATTCACCGCGTTGGAGAATATTACCCTCCCGCAGCTGGCCAATGGCGTGTCCGAAAGGGCAGCCCAGGAACGGGCGATGTCCCTTCTGGATCATGTCGGCGTCGCCGCGCGCGCCGATCACCGGCCGGCCGCCCTGTCTGGCGGTGAGCAGCAACGCGTGGCCTTCTGCCGCGCATTGGCCAACAAACCTCGGGTTCTTCTTGCGGATGAGCCGACAGGCAATTTGGACCCTGAAACCTCGGATCAGGTTTTTGACGCATTGATGGCTTTGGTGCGGAACGAGGGGCTCTCGGCTCTGATCGCCACACATAACATGCAGCTTGCCGCCCGGATGGACCGAACACTGAGGCTGGACGGAGGCGCGCTTAGGCCAGTTGAGTGATGGCAACGCCTGCAGCCATCACTGCGATACCGCTTGCGCGAACCCATGTCAGCGGGGTGACCTGCGCGCCAAACAAGCCGAAGTGGTCGATGGCTGCAGTGCTTACGAGTTGCCCAAGAAGGACAAAGAACACCGCGTTGCCGACCCCAAAATGTGGCGCAACATGGGTGATTGACAGAACATAAAAGGCGACAAGCACACCGGCCAGAAGCAGGTGCTTGGGGGCATCGGCAATTTTTGAAAGGGCTCCAAAGCCGGGAAAAACCACCATCAACGCTGCACTTGATGCAAAGGCTATCGCAAACAGGACCACAGCCGCTGTTGTTGGCGACCCGATCAATTTGCCCAATGCGGCATTCAACGCGGCAAGGATCGGAACCCCAATTCCAGCCACAAGCATAATAGCAGCATATTGTGTCATTCGGTTTTCCTATTGCCTCGTTGATCTGGATCATTGCGCCAAGCCTAGGCACGGGCAAGCCTGAAAATGTCAAATCTGACAGGAGGATGTGATGATCAGACAGGCAATGGGGGCGCTATCGATAGCGGCGTTTGTGACGGCGTCTCAGGTCAGCGCGCAGGATACAGATACCGGCGCCGAGCTGTACCAGCTTTATTGTGCAACCTGCCACGGGATCGACGCGACGGGATATGGTCCAATGGCAGGCGTCCTTGTTATTCAGCCAACTGACCTGACGCGGCTTGCAAGCAGCGAAGGGGTATTCCCGACCGCTCGTGTTGTGGCGCGCATAGATGGACGAGACCCGCTGGTCAGCCATGGCAGCCCGATGCCAGTCTATGGACCGTATTTCGAAGGGCAGGATACGGCGATGAAAACACCAGATGGGCAGCCGATCCTGACCAGCCAGCCGATCGTGGATCTGGTGGCTTATCTGCAGACGCTGCAGGCCGACTGAACGTCACCGACAGATTCCTTCGATCTCGGCATCGGCCCAGGGGATGACCACTGCGCTTTCACGCTTGTCACCACGTAGCGGAGCCAGATCGAAATGTGCGCCCAGCATCTCGTGCAGACGTCTGGTGCGGGGTGCCGAAGGATCCAGCGCCCGGCAACAAATGTATTCCTCGACAATGGCGCCCTGCTGTTCGAACCCATAGGACAGGAAATCAGGCGAGCTCTCCAGATCGAATTGGTAGGGGTCGCTGTTGCCGCCATGCTCGGCTGCGGCGCGCAGCGGGTGATATCCGGTTTTCTTGCGGTTTTGCCATTGCCAGACATGGGTCAGTTCATGACCCAACAGCATCGCCGCGATCAGGCTCATCCGATCCGGGAATTCGGACATGTAGTCGTCCAGATACCAGTCCCGCGTGAAATAGACTTTGTTGAATAGGGCCACCGCTGCGGGTTTTGCGGTCACGATACCTTCCTGCGGGGCGGGCAAAATGCGTTCGCGGCAAGCAAGGCGTGACCGATCTTTACGATAGAAAGTTATTGGCGCAACTGGTGCGCCTTCGACCAACCGCACTTTGTTGAGTTTCAGCGTATCACCCTGAAGTGTGCGGGTAAAAGCAGCCTCCTGATCAGTCAGGGGGCGACCGCAAGCGGTGAATACCAAAAGGGACGTCATCAAAATGAGGCGCAACATGACAAAAAATCTATTCTGGCAGCACTCGTGTGCAAATGGTTTTTTTATAGGCTCATTGCCAGGACGCGGCTGATTTCCGTCAGAGATCGCCCGGACTGTTCCATCCATGTGTTGAATGCCGCTTGAACCGAGGCTATGGCCTTTTTCGATGTCGGCGGCTTATCGACCACGCCCTCGGCCACCAGCCGTGCGGTCACATCCTGTGACAGGATGAAACTGTCACGCCCCGCAAATCGCATTGCATATTGCGCCGATGCGCCACCCAGACGCGACCCTCGCTTGCTCAGCATGTTCAGCAAACCGACATAGTCATCCGAAGGCCACCCTCCCAGAATCTTTCCGACGCCACCTTCTTGGCGCAGTTCCAGCAAAAAGGCAGCATTGTCGCGGACCGTGGCGATCTTGGTGCCATTGCGCACGATTCGAGTGTCCTGCAGCAGAGCATCGAACTTTTCGTCATCCATAAAGGCGCAGCGTCCAATGTCGAACCCGTCAAAAGCGGTTTCGAACCCGTCCCATTTGTTTTCGATGACCTTCCAGTTAAACCCGGCCTGAAAGATGCATTTCGTGATAATCGACAGCCAGCGATCTTCGGGCATTTCAGCCAGTTCCGCAGGGCTTTTGGGTTTGGAAAGCTTGTTGCTCAGGGCATCTGTCCCGCCGTGACGGCTGGCGGCTATGGCGAAAATCTCGTCGAAATGGCGCATCTGCAGAATCCTCCAAACCTAGCGTCGCGTTTTGCGGTCGGTGTTGCAAGGTGGCCCGGGACACATGCCTGCCAAGGTAAAAAAACATCCCAAGCCCAAAAGAAATGCTCGACAAAGTGGGTGATTCTAGTTTGTGATTGACTCGTCAATCAATATCCGCACCGCAATGCTGGGGAAATGCAGTGGGCGCGGGCGCCTAGCATGATGCTGAAAGAGGGGAAACACTTGGGCAAAGGGGCGAGTTATTCCGTGCCGCGCCGAACTGTCTGCTTCCCTTCTTCGCCAGTTTTTGTGCATGTTGCGACATGGATTTGTCACATGACAAGCCGACTGGCGCGTAACAGCGCGCCGGACCGGGCAAAACGAATATTGCAGGGAGAAAATCAATGAAAAAACTGAGTGTAAGCCTGATGGCGCTGACCGTTGCAGGCTCTGCCTATGCCGCCGAGATGGGGGCCGTGGATCAGCCGATCAAACTGGCGATCAACGAATGGACTGGCCAGCACGTGACCACCCATGTCGCGGGTGAGATGCTGAAAGCTGCCGGATACAATGTGGAATATGTGACCGCAGGCATGATGAATCAGTTCCAGGCGCTGGCCGATGGTGACATCGACGCGACCCTGGAAATCTGGTCGTCCAACGTATCGGATGAATATGCCAAGAAGATTGACGAAGGCACCGTCGTTGAAATCGGCGATCTGGGCCTCGACGCCAAAGAAGGCATCGCCTATCCCGCGCATGTGGCTGATCTGTGTCCCGGCCTGCCCGCATGGGAAGCGCTGAAGGACTGCGCGCAGGTATTTGCGACGGCCGAAACGCTGCCCGGGGGCCGTCTGGTCGATTACCCGGCTGATTGGGGTACGCCCGGCGCTGACCGTATGGTGGGCCTGGATCTGCCGTTCAAAGCGGTTCCCGCAGGTTCCGAGGGGGCTTTGATAGCCGAGCTTCGGGCCTCGACCGAGCGCAACTCGCCGCTGCTGATCACCTTCTGGCAGCCGCATTGGGCCATGTCGGCCTATGATGTGCAATTCGTCGAACTGCCAGCCGGGGAAGACGCCTGTTTCACCGATCCCGCTTGGGGCCCGAACCCGAACGCTGTGAACGATTGCGATTTCTCGCCGTCGCGCATCTTCAAGGCGGGTTGGAGCGGCATGGAAGACAAATGGCCCGCAGCCTATGAAATCCTGACCAACTATCAGCTGGCGGTCGAAGATCAGCAGCCGATGATGGGTGCGATCGACGTTGATGGTGGTTCCGTCGAAGAGGTCGTCGCCGCTTGGATGGCTGAAAACGAAGGCAAATGGCGCCCTGTTGTCGACGCGGCAACGCAGTGAGCTGACATCAGTGACTGACGTAAATTCGCCAGCCATCGCCTGCCAGAATCTCTGGCAGGTGTTTGGCCCCGGCGCTGACAAAGCCCTGACCGACGCGCTGTCTCGGTCAGGGAATGACGCTAACAAAGCCGCTGCCGATCTGCGGGAAAACGGGTTCATCCCCGCCGTTCAGGATGCCAATTTCGAGGTCAAGGAGGGCGAGCTGTTTGTGATCATGGGCCTGTCCGGATCGGGCAAGTCCACTTTGATCCGCTGTATCTCGCAGCTTTTGCCGGGCACGGGTGGCGAAATCCGTGTGGATGGCGAGAACGTCATCGGCGCGTCAAAGAAAGCCATGACCGAGCTGCGCCGCAAAAAGCTGGGCATGGTATTTCAGCATTTCGGCCTGTTCCCGCATATGACCGTTGCCGAAAACGTCGCCTATCCGCTGCGTGTTCAGGGTGTTAGCCGCAAAGAGCGGCAGGCCCGTGCGCAGGAGGTGATCTCGTTGGTCGGTCTGGAGGGGCGCGAAGACAGCTTCCCGCGTCAGCTTTCGGGTGGTCAGCGGCAGCGTGTCGGGATTGCCCGGTCTCTGGCCGTGAACCCCGATATCTGGTTTTTGGACGAACCATTCTCGGCCCTCGATCCCTTGATCCGCCGTCAGTTGCAGGATGAATTCCTGCGCATTCAGGCGACGTTGCAGAAATCCATCGTCTTCATCACCCACGATATTCAAGAGGCGCTGAAACTGGCCGACCGGATTGCCATCATGCGCGACGGCAAGATAGTCCAGATCGGTACACCCACCGATATCGTACTGCGCCCGGTGGATGATTACGTGCGAGAGTTTTCAAAGGATGTCGCCAAGGGTCAGCATGCCAAGGTCGCATCGGTCATGCGCCAAGACGGAGAGCGGGGACCAGATGACCCTGGCCTGACAACCTCGATGACATTGGACGCTGCATTGGCGCATTGCATGGAGTTATATGAACCGGTGCCCGTCAGGGATGCCGATGGTAACATCGTCGGAACGGTTCATCCGTCCGATCTGGCCGCCGCCCTGCAGGTTGATGAAACATGACTGTAGCGACGGAAGTTTCTGTGCCGCAGGCGCGCCTGAGCATTGGCGCGCGCGCCGCACTGATCACAGTGATCGTCGGTGCATTGTGTCTGGCGCTGGAAGGCGTCGCGCCCTGGCTGGTCAAATGGCCCGCAGGCTGGGAACTGCCTGCAACGCAATGGGTCGGCACGTTTCTGGACTGGTTCCTGAACGGGATCAAACCGGTGGCGCGGCTGTTTTCCGATCTCATGGCCTATCCCATGAACTGGGCCAACTTTGTGCTCGGCAATACGCCATGGCCCATCCTGATCGGTCTGGTGACTGCGCTGGGTTGGTATCTGGGCGGCTTGCCGATGGCGGCGCTGGGCTTTGTGGGCCTTAGCTTTGTGTTGGCATCGGGCTATTGGGCCGAAAGTATGAACACCCTAGCGTTAGTGGCCGTTTCCGTGCCGGTTGCGCTGATCATGGGCGGAGCTATCGGTATCCTTGCCAACGAAGTTCCGCGCGTGAAGTCATTTGTGCAGGCCGTGCTGGACGTGATGCAGACCGTGCCGACATTCGCTTATCTGACGCCGCTGCTGCTGCTGTTTGGTTTCGGTCCTGTGGTTGGGCTGATCGCCTCGGCCATATATGCGGCCCCTCCGATGGCGCGCAACGTGATGTTGGGACTGGAGCGGGTCGAACCGGAAATCAAAGAGGCTGCCATCATGTCCGGCGGCACGCGGTTTCAACAGCTGTTTCAGGTCGAGATCCCGGCTGCAGCCACGCAGATCATGGTCGGTGTGAACCAGTGCCTAATGGCTGCGCTGTCGATGGTTATCATCGCAGCCGTCATTGGCGGCTTCAACGATATCGGTTGGGAGGTTCTTCTGACCATGCGCAAGGCACAGTTCGGCGAAGCCTTGATGGCCGGTCTGGTGATCGTGGTCTTTGCCGTCGTCATCGACCGGATGAGCGGGACGCTGGCGACCGAACGTAAACGCTATGACCAGCGTGTCGCCTGGGCAGTAATTGGCGTTGCCGTGCTGTTCACCGCTGTCTTCTGGACCAGGCTGCCGAACCCGTCCGAACTGACCATTCTCGACCCGCTGGCCGGGGTGATTGACGGCGGGCTGACGGCGTTTACCCAGGCTAATGGGCCGTGGCTTGACGCGCTCAAGAACAACTCTTTGTTCTATGTGCTGCTGCCGCTTCGGATTGGTTTGGACCAGGCCGTGCTGCCGTTCACATGGGGTTTTCAGTGGACGCCCGTGATGAGCTATGGCCTGTTCGCCGCCGCCGCAGCGATTGCTGTGATAATGGCATGGCGCGGACACCTGACCGGCGGGCTGGTGATGCTGATCCTGATCGGGATGCTGGAAACCGGCATTGCCAATCTGCCCTGGCCTTTCGTTCTGACTGCCGCCGCCGCGTTGGGTTGGGTGGCAGGGGGCTGGCGATTGGCGGCGCTTTCGGTCGGATTGCTCTGTACCATTCTTGTCTCGGGCCTGTGGGAACGCGCGCTGTTATCGCTGTATCTGAGCGGTGCTGCGGTGTTTTCTTGTGCCGTAGTCGGTGGTGTGATTGGTCTTGCCAGTGCAGTCTGGTTGCCTGTTTGGAAGGTGGTCCGCCCCGTCTGTGACATGTTGCAGACGATCCCGCTGTTCGTGTTCCTGATTCCTGTGCTGATGGTGTTTCAGATCGGCGAGTTTTCGGCCTTTCTGGCAATCTGCGCCTATGCCGTTGTTCCGATGATCCGCTACACACGGCACGGGCTGGTCAACACACCGGATGAGATGATGGAGGCCGCCATCTCTAGTGGCGCGACCGAGTGGCAGATCATGCGTGACGTGCGCGCGCCTTATGCTGCCCCGACTATCTTACTGGGTCTGAACCAGACCATCCTTTACGCCTTTGCCATGCTGGTGATCGCTGCGCTGATCGGAACCACCGGTCTGGGCCAGTCGATCTATCTGGCGCTGGGGCAGGCGGATGTGGGATTGGGGATTTCAGCAGGGGCGGCGATGGCTATCCTTGCGCTGATAGCTGACCGCGTCGTGCAGGGCTTTGCCGAGGAACGTCGCAAGGCGCTGGGCCTGTAAACATCGGCAGAAAGGCGGAAACCGCCTCTCTGCCTCATTTGATTTCGGGCAAGGACGTTCCGGCGCCGATGATTAAACCTGGCGCAAATGATCGGAGACTACCATGGCAGGCTGGCCCCTATTCTTTGCTGCACTGATAGCGTTTCTGGCGACCCATGCGATACCAGCGCGCCCCGCTGTGCGCGATCGCCTGATCACTACGTTCGGACGGCGCGGGTATTTCGTGGCTTATTCCATCTTGTCTCTGCTGGTTCTGGGTTGGTTGATCATCGCTGCAGCGCAAGCCCCGTATGTCGAGGTGATCCCACCCATTTGGATATTCCGCTGGATTCCCGTTCTGATGATGCCCGTTGTGTGCTGGCTCGCGGTTGCGGGCTTGACGATCCAGAACCCGTTTTCATTTGGTGGCCTGGGCCAGCGCCCGTTCGATCCGGAAAAGCCCGGCATTCTGCGCACCACGCGCCACCCGGTTTTGGTGGCGCTGTTGGTGTGGGCTGTCGCTCATCTGCTGGCCAATGGCAGCCTGTCCCACGTGATTTTGTTCGGTTTGTTTGCGGCATTTGCTGCGATGGGGCTGCCGCTGATTGATCGACGCAAGTCCCGTCAGATGGGTGCTGAATGGGGTCGGCTATCGCGCAACACTGCAAGGTTTTCTTTGCGTGCGCCACGCCCTTGGCCGCCTGTTTGGATCGGGTTTGTAGCGCTGGCGGCATTTGCAATCCTGCTTCACCTACACGAACCGGTGATCGGATTGTCTCCGCTGCCATAAGCTGAGTGGTGGTCGGGGCGGGTCGTGCGTGCTATTTGATGTTTCGAATTGTTGCGACAAGGGGATTTGCATGTACCTCGCCTATGTTACGACCACCGACCGCGGTGCAACCGACCGTCTGCTGAGCGCGGCTGCGGATCGCCTTTTGGCGGTAGATGCGCAGTTGGCGGGTGTGGTGCAAACCAACACCGAATGCGCCGACAGCAGCAAGTGCGACATGGACGTCCGTGTCCTGCCCGAGGGCGAGACCATCCGGATTTCGCAGTCTTTGGGTACTCAGTCGCGCGGCTGCCGTCTCGACCCTGCGGCACTTGAGCGGGCAGTTGGATATGTGACGGCATCGCTGGCAGAGAATCCCCATTTGCTGATCGTTAACAAGTTCGGCAAGCACGAGGCGGATGGGCGCGGTTTTCGCCCGGTCATCGCTGAAGCACTGGCGCAGGACATTCCGGTTCTTGTCGGGGTGAACGGTTTGAACACGGCCAAATTCGAAGAATTTACGGGCGGCGGTGCCGAGCAGATTGAGCCCGACCTTGAGGCGATCTTGGCCTGGTTTGACCGGGTCACTGCGCAACGTGAAGCTGCCGCCTGACAGAACGGTCATAAGGCGGGGCCATTGGTCCTGCCAATTTCTAAATGGTGCGGTGTGATCAGCCATCCATCACCCGCGCTGGCAAAGCTTGATGGATGTCTGGAAGAAAATGGTGGGCGACCCTGGAATCGAACCAGGCGTGCGTCTCCGCGAGGGAGTTACAGTCCCCTGCCACACCTTGCGGCCTGTCGCCCACTGTCAGGCGTTGCACCTGACGTGGAGGCGTGATTACTAGCGCTCTAAAGGAGCGTCAACAGGAAAATACTGCTTTGACGCAGGAAACCGAATTCGCGGCCCGGAGGCCAAAGAAATGAAGAAACCCAAGTGGGTCGTCGAAAAAGAACAGGCGCGCAAAGCTGCCGCATCCGAAACTGTTTGGCTGTTTGGTCTGCATGCAGTGCGGGATGCGCTGATGAACCCAAACCGCACAAAATTGCACCTGATTGTGACACGGAATGCGCGGGACAAGCTGGTGGAAGCCATTGAATTTGCAGGTATTGAGCCCGAGATGGTTGATCCACGCAAATTTACCGCTCCGATCGACCCGGGGTCGGTTCATCAGGGCGCGGCCCTTGAGGTTAAGCCTTTGGAATGGGGTGGTCTGGCGGAAAACTGCATCGGGCGCGAACACCCGCGCGTCATTTTGTTAGACCGCGTAACCGACCCCCATAATGTCGGAGCGATTCTACGATCAGCTGAGGTTCTTGGAGCCAGCGCTGTAGTCGGTATGCGCCATCACGCGGCGCCGGAAACTGGCGCGCTGGCCAAGACCGCCAGCGGCGCACTGGAACGTCAACCCTATCTGCGGGTGCGTAACCTGGCTGATGCCATTGTCGAGTTGCAGGGAATGGGGTTTCTGGTCCTAGGACTGGACGGCGAGGCGGACGACACGATCGAGGCCGCCTTGGGAGGTAACCCGGACCAGCCAGTGGCATTGGTGTTAGGCGCAGAGGGACCGGGCCTGAGGCAAAAAACCAAAGAAACCGTCGACAAGTTGGTCAAAATTGACGCTGTGGGCGGGTTTGGTTCCCTCAATGTCTCAAATGCGGCGGCGATTGCCCTATATGCTTCTAGGCAAAGATAACGACAGGAGAACGCCATTTCCACGCCATCCAAAATTGCGACCTGCTGTTACTGTGGGACCCGGGCAGCGCTTGTTCTAAAAGGCACGCAGCGCCAAGAGCTCAGTTGTTCAAGCTGCGGTGCCCCGCTGCATAACCTCAAGATGATGCCAAAGCGCAAACTGGAAGATGCCAAGGCGAACCGTCAAACAGCCAAGCAGGATCGTCCCTACAAGAGCAAAAAGAAGAAGAAAAAAGGCGTTTTCTCACGGGTGCTGGATGAAGCCTGGGATGTGATCGAGGACATTTTCGACTAAAGGCTGGCGTTGACGGTTCGAATGTTCACAAGCGCGTTAAAAGGGGTTTCAGTTGCGATAATAAATTGCATCTTGATACCCTGAGTTTCTATTTGTGATCCGATGACCATGAACAGACGTTTCCTTTTTGGCGCGATTGCCGCCTGTGTGATTGCTCTTCCTGCGTTTGCGCAGGATCTGCCCGTCTTCTATCGGACGGACGGTGCAGCTATGGCCGGATATGATGCGGTGTCCTATTTCAATGGCGAAACGCCTGTTCGGGGTCAGCCTGAATATGCGGTTATGTGGAAAGGCGCTGAATGGCACTTTGCCACCGCTGAGAATCGGGATGCGTTTGAGATGAATCCGCGTGCCTATGCACCTCAGTTCGGCGGGTACTGCGCCTTTGCAATGGCGCAAGGAGAGCTTGTCAGCACCGATCCGACTATTTGGCAGGTGATTGACGGTCGGCTATATCTAACCCACTCGCCAGAAATCGAGCGCATCTGGCAACGCGATACCGCAGCTTATATCCGCGAGGCCGAAGCGCATTGGCCAAGCGTTCTGTATGAATAACAGGGCGGCGGCCGTTTTTTCTGATCTGTCATCACAAAATTGCGCGCTACCTCTTTTTTTCTCTGAACTCATGCTTAAATGTCACAGTGACCGCGGAACGGAACTGCCGCGGGTCATTTCACTGTCCCTCGTTCCAACAACTGGCGCTCAGGTATTCCTGGGCGCTTTTTTCTTTTGGAAAGGGCGACTAGGGTGCGCAAATGACTGAATATTCCGATGAATTCCTGACCCGGATTCTAAAGCGTACCAAAACCATTGCGGTGGCGGGCGTGTCGATGAATCCGGTGCGACCCAGCTATTATGTGGCGCGGTATTTGTCGCTTAAGGGATACAAAGTGATCCCTGTTAACCCCGGCCATGCGGGCAAGATGCTGTTTGGCCAGACAATCCGTGCGTCGCTATCCGAGATTTCCGAACCGGTAGACATGGTCGATATCTTTCGCCGATCCGAAGCTGTACCACCCATAGTGGACGCGGCGCTGGAGGCGTTTCCCAATCTGCGCACAATCTGGATGCAGATTGGAATAGAACATGCCCCGGCTGCGGCTACAGCGCAGGTGCGCGGGGTGGATGTCGTGATGAACCGCTGCCCGAAGATCGAATATCAGCGTTTGTTTGGCGAATTGCGCATGGGTGGTTTTGCCACCGGAATGATTTCGTCGAAACTCTGAGCGGTTATTCACCGAGATATGGTTGCAGTTCGCCGAATTGTTCCAAACGCCGCTTTTCCAGAACCACTTCGCGCGGAACCCAGTCATAGCGCGTGTCTTGTGGTAAGGGCGTCCAGTACAGCACGCCGCCATAGCGCCAGGGGTCCAGCACAACACCGTCATACATTGTCTCGCCTTTGCGACTGATGATTGCCGTGCTGTGGTCGATCCGGAACGGGTTGTCGGCATTAGCGATGGCGCGGTGCATTTCCAGCGTCTGGAAGTTTTCCTGATCCAGCCGCCGTTCGATATCCTCGGCCCAGTGCCAACACAGTCCGCGCGGCTTCAGGCCCTTGTTGACTTTGGCATTGTGGATCAGTGGCGGGTCGGTGATCTGATATTCCTGAGCCAGTTGATCGGTGTAGGCATAGGCAATGCGCGCGGCGCGGTTGGCCTCTTCAGGGTCGATGTCAGGCCCGAGGTTGCGGATTTCAGACGCCAGGCGCTGAACTTCATCACTGGTGGACGGCGGGGCAATTGCGCAGGACCCCAGAACGGCTAGCGCCAGCCCAAATACCAAAGCTCTGATCATCTGCGCGCCCTTTGACCTGCGAACCTGTCAGGATCAGAATAATGGATCGACAACACCTGCGTCACCCCTTGGGTCGCGCGGCCTTTTCCGCGATGCCGCTGGTGCCCTGACGCCGGGCCAGTTCGGCCAGCACATCATCCAGCGCCACATCGCGCGCGGCCAGCATGACCAGCAGGTGATACAGTACATCCGCCGCCTCTGAGGTCAGCTTGGCCTGATCGCCCTTGACCGCCTCGATGATGGCCTCAACCGCCTCTTCGCCGAATTTCTCGGCGCATTTCTCGGGGCCTTTGGCCAACAGCTTGGCGGTCCAGCTGCCTTCAGGATCCGTCCCTTTGCGGGCCTCAATCGTTTGGGCCAGCTCGTGCAGAATGCTCATGTCAGCCTCATCGGGATGCCAGCGGCGGCCATGTGTTCCTTGGCCTCGCGGATGGTGAATTCGCCGAAGTGAAAGATCGATGCGGCAAGGACAGCGCTGGCACCGCCTTCGGTGACGCCTTCGACCAGATGATCCAGAGTTCCAACCCCGCCCGAGGCGATCACTGGTACATTCACAGCATCCGAAATGGCGCGTGTCAGCGGCAAGTTGAACCCGGCTTTGGTACCATCGCGATCCATCGAAGTCAGCAGAATCTCACCCGCGCCCTTGGCGACGACGGTTTTGGCGAACTCAACCGCGTCGATGCCAGTGGGCTTGCGTCCGCCATGAGTAAAAATTTCCCACTTGCCGGGGCTGACGGTCTTGGCGTCGATGGCACAGACGATGCACTGGCTGCCGAATTGATCGGCGGCTTGGGAGATCACATCCGGGTTTGCCACAGCCGCCGAGTTGAAGCTGACCTTGTCTGCACCGGCCAGCAACAGAGCGCGCACGTCTTCCTTGGTCCGCACGCCGCCGCCAACGGTTAGGGGTACAAAGCACTGTTCCGCTGTGCGCTGCACCACATCGAACATGGTCCCGCGGTTTTCATGGGTGGCATGGATGTCCAGAAAGCAAATCTCGTCAGCGCCTGCCGCGTCATAGGCCTTGGCGGATTCCACCGGGTCACCCGCATCGCGCAGGCCAACAAAGTTAACACCTTTGACAACGCGGCCATCGGCGACATCCAGACAGGGTATGATACGGGTTTTCAGCATCTCTCGTCCTTTGTTGGCGCACCTCTAACGGCAAAGCCCCGCCGATGCCAGACTTGTGATTGTCACAACTCTGGAACCTGTGAAAACTGTCCCCAATTCATCAGGAGATCAATGAGATGCGTAGACTCTTTTTAGCAACCACTTTCATTTTCGCAGGAGCAGCTGCCGCAATGGCTGACGATATCATCAAGATGAAGACCGACAAATCGGTGACCCAGGCGCTGGACGCGCTTGAGACGGCGATTGGCAACGCGGGTGCAACGGTTTTTGCGCGGATCGACCACGCCGCCGGAGCTGAAAAGGTCGGAACGCCGATCCCGCCCAATCAGGTGCTGATTTTCGGCAATCCTGCGCTGGGTACGCCTGCA
This sequence comes from Ruegeria sp. YTSA219, assembly GCF_059609985.1. Classification (NCBI taxonomy): domain Bacteria; kingdom Pseudomonadati; phylum Pseudomonadota; class Alphaproteobacteria; order Rhodobacterales; family Roseobacteraceae; genus Ruegeria; species Ruegeria sp. YTSA219. Next base: position 9,129 of record NZ_JBXWMT010000006.1, on the reverse strand, counting down.
ATGCAGATCGACCCCCGTGCCGGACTGTTCCTGCCGCTCAAGGTGCAAGCGTATGAAGATGCCGACGGTCAGGTTTGGCTGATCTATGAAGATCCAAAAGAGACGATGGATGAGTTCGACGCGGTTGAAAACTCTCCGATCATCGAGAAAATGCGCGGGGCGCTGGCAAAGCTGACTGCGGCTGCCGCGCAGTAAATCAGGTCAGGGCGCGAATGGCCTCTGCCAGGTCAAGCGCGCCGTCATACAGCGCCCGGCCGGAAATCGCGCCGTTCAGTTCCACACCGCAATCACGCAGAGCAATCAGATCATCCAATGAGCTGACGCCGCCTGACGCGATCACCGGGATCGATACGGCACGGGCCAAGTCCGCGGTGGCCTCAATGTTAGGGCCCTGCATCGCGCCATCGCGGTTGATATCAGTATAGATGATTGCAGCAACGCCGGCATCCTCGAAGCTGCGCGCCAGATCAGTGACCTGCACATTCGTCTCTTCAGCCCAGCCTTTGGTCGCGACCATGCCGTTGCGGGCATCAATGCCAACGGCAACTTTGCCGGGAAAGGCTTTGGCCGCCTTGCGCACCAGATCCGGGTTCTCGACCGCGATTGTGCCCAGAATCACTCGGGCCAGACCTTTGTCGATCCAGGTTTCAATGGTGGCCATGTCGCGGATACCGCCGCCAAGCTGGGCGGGAACGTTGCATTCCTTCAGAATTGCCTCGACTGGGGCGGCGTTGACCGGCTCACCGGCAAAGGCACCGTTCAGGTCAACCAGATGTAGCCATTCGCACCCCGCGTCGACAAAGGCACGGGCCTGGGCGGCGGGGTCTTCATTGAACACGGTCGCTTTGTCCATTTCTCCGCGCAGCAGGCGCACGGCCTGTCCGTCTTTGAGGTCGATGGCAGGATAGAGGATCATGTTGTCAGGCCTTGAATCGCTGTTTTCCCGGCGGGATATCGCACAGGCAGGGCAGGGGATGCAACGCGACGCAAAGTCAATCTTGCCCCACGTCCACCAGCGCGCCAGACTGCTGGTCAAATAGGGAGGATTTTATGAAGAAAACAACTTTTGCAGCAGCCTTGGGGCTGGCATCTCTGATTTCGGGAGCGGCGATGGCCGACCCGGTTGACGGTCTTTGGAAAACCCAGCCCGGAGACACCGGCGGATATCTGCATGTTTCGATCGCCGAATGCGGCAGCGCGATTTGCGGTACCATCGATACCGCTTTTGACAAAGACGGGAATGAACAGCTTGAATATGAAAACCTCGGCAAACAGATCATCTGGGATATGGTGCCCGATGGCGACGGCACCTATGGCGGGGGCAAGATCTGGGCTCCGGACAGAGACAAGACCTACAGCTCGAAAATGACCCTGGACAGCCAGAACAAGCTGACCGTCAAAGGTTGTGTTGCGGGTGGATTGGTGTGTCGCGGGCAGGACTGGACACGGGTTCAGTAACCACTCAGGGCGTCCAGGTCAGGAAATTCCCGATCATGCGCAGGCCCACATCCTGGCTTTTCTCAGGATGGAACTGCATCCCGACCATAGTGTCACGGCCAATTACGGCCGTGACGTCCTGACCGTAATCCACATAGGCCAGACGCTGTGCCGGATCGCTGACCCGGAAATGGTATGAGTGGACGAAATAGGCGTGATCGCCTGATGTGACCCCGGCAAAGACAGGGTGTTCGCTTTCCAACACCAGATCGTTCCAACCCATATGCGGCACTTTCAGCGACCGGTCTGACGGCGCAATCTGCACCACATCCCCGGCAATCCAGTCCAACCCATCGGTGTCAGTGTACTCATGACCTTTCGAGGCCATCAGCTGCATACCCACGCAGATACCCAAAAATGGGCGGGCTTTCTGCTCGACCGCTTCGACCATCGCGTCATAGATACCCTTGTGCCCGCGCAGCTCAGCCGCGCAGGCAGGGAAAGCGCCGTCGCCGGGCAGCACCAGCCGGTCGGCGCGTGCAACGACATCCGCGTCTGAAGTTACTACGACCTCGCCGGCGTCCAGTTCCCGCGCCATGCGCTGAAACGCCTTTTCAGCGGAATGCAGATTGCCGCTTTCATAGTCGATAATGGCGGTGAGCATTTACAACGCGCCCTTGGTCGACGGAATCGCATCTGCTTTGCGCGCATCGGTCTCAACCGCGTCGCGCAATGCGCGCGCGACAGCTTTGAACGCCGCTTCTGCGATGTGGTGGCTGTTGAACCCGTGCAACTGGTCGATATGCAGCGTGATGCCGCCATGAGTGGCCAGCGCCTGAAAGAACTCGCGCACCAGTTCAGTGTCGAAGGCGCCAATCTTGGGTGTCGGCAGGTCTACGTTCCAGATCAGAAACGGTCGCCCTGACAGATCCAACGCACAGCGCACCTGTGCATCGTCCATCGGCAGGTGACATTCGCCATACCGCCGGATGCCCTTTTTGTCGCCCAAGGCCTGTGTCAACGCTTGCCCCAGTGCGATTCCGGTATCCTCGACCGTGTGGTGGTCGTCGATGTGGTAATCGCCCTTGGCGCGGATCGTCATGTCGATCAGAGAATGGCGCGCTAACTGATCCAGCATGTGGTCAAAGAAACCGACGCCGGTCTGATTGTCATACTGGCCGGTCCCATCCAGATTGACCTTGACCGTGATCTCGGTTTCGGCGGTCTGACGGCTGATCTTTGCGCTGCGCATGGGCGAATTCCTTTTACTACAGGCGTGCTTATAGACGGGGTAGGGCGGGTTGATCCAGACCATCCGTCGCAATCGCCGCAAACTGTTGCAGGGGATTGCGCCCGGGCGCAGCCCATGTCAGCCTGCGGCCAACTCAACCAACAAGGCTCGGCCCATGTCCACTTGTGTTTTCATCCAGATCCGCTGCAAACCTGGCACCACTTACAAGGTGGCTGAAGAGATCGCGTTGCGCGAAATCCACTCGGAGCTCTACTCTACCAGCGGCGAATATGACCTGCTGCTGAAGCTTTACATCCCCGAGGCCGAGGATGTGGGACATTTCATCAATGAAAATCTGCTGGTGATCTCGGGTATAGAACGCTCGCTGACCACAATGACGTTCAAGGCCTTCTAGCCCTGCTCAAACGTGGTCACGCGGAAGATTCGGTCCGGGTCGTGATTGGAGTGCTTCGGCGCGGTGTCAAAGACGTTCTTACGCGCCGCCCGCGCGGCCAATGTGACGGCGGCTTTGTTCGGTTGCGGCATATGAACATATACGCGGGTCATGCTTTTTCAGCAGGCCGCGCCATAAGAAAACAGCGTTGAGTGAGAGGGTTTGTATCTGGAGCGGGCGAGGCGATTCGAACGCCCGACCCTAACCTTGGCAAGGTTATGCTCTACCCCTGAGCTACGCCCGCATCAGATACATATTTGGTCCGGAGACCTCTCAATGGAGCGGGCGAGGCGATTCGAACGCCCGACCCTAACCTTGGCAAGGTTATGCTCTACCCCTGAGCTACGCCCGCGCCGTTGAGTGAGGCGTGAAGTATTAATTCTGGCGGAAAGCTGCAAGGGGAAAAACGCGACTTTTGCAAAAAATCTTCTCGTGCGGAGGAAATCCAGACAGACTTGACCTCGCGTAGCAGCAGCCCGGTTCAACTGGACCGGTCGAGATTCCGCGTTAAGCTTCGCCCAGAGCTTAGGAATATTAATAGACGGAGCCACCCATGCTGACAATTACACCTGTTTATGCGGCATTGGCCGCCTTTTTGTATCTGGCGCTGAGCCTTCGGGTCATTGGCCACCGACGGGGCGAAAAGGTCTCATACGGGGATGGTGGCAAGGGTCAAATGATCAAGGCGATCCGAACTCATGGCAATTTCGCGGAATACGCGCCGTTTGCGCTGTTATTGATGGCGATGGTTGAATTGCAGGGCGCCAGCGGGTTGCTGTTGAACCTGTTGGGATTGGCCTTGCTGGGTGGTCGCCTGCTTCATGCATATGGGTTTGGCAGGTCTCCGCAGATCGTTATCCTCAGGCAAATCGGAATGCTGCTGACATTTGGTTCAATCTTCGTAGCTGCAATAGCCAATATTGTGCTGGCGGTGTGAGCGCGGTGAGTCGCACACGCCGAAAAAAGCCACCATTTTACCCAAATTCAATTATTAACTAACTGTCAACGTTAACTCAGGTGCTTGATTTTGTGGTATCTGCTGCCACTGCTCAAGAAGGACAGGTGAATAATATGAAACGGTTCTTGTTACTTTCGCGTGTAGTTGCGACCTCATTTCTGCTGCTTGGCGCTGTAAGCTTTGTGGCAGTTGTTGCCGTACCTGATATGGCCATCGCCAAAAATGGTGGCGGCAAAGGTAATGGCGGTGGCAAAGGCAATGGTGGTGGAAATGGGAACGGCGCGGATAAGTCTGGCGACAAGTCCTCACAGGTGAAAGGTGGCAAGTCCTTGGGTAAAAAGGGGACTGGCAAAGGGTTGCTCGCCAGTCTTGGCCTGAAAAAGCAAAAAACTGCCAAAACGGGCGCTACGACTCAAAAGAAAAACGGGCTGGTCGCTTCGATTGGTAATCTGGTCAGGGGCAATAAGAAACCTGCCAAGATGACCAAAGTTACCACTGCTGTCGTTGATGAGGAGCCGGTTCACCCCAACAAGCACGGCAAAATTGCATCGGAGCTTAAAGGTCTGAACGCAGCCCATGCCAGCCAAACGGCTCTTATGAATGCGTCTCCGAACAGTATGCCAGGAAAACTGTACTCTTATCAGCAGAGCATTCTTGGTCATACCGATGCGGCGACAGATCTGCAGGATAAGAACGACGAACTGGAAGACCTGCAGGAACTGACCGCAGAAGAGATCGAAGAGGCCTATGAGCCGACCGAAGACGAGCTTGCCGAGGGCATCACCGCTCAGGACAAGTACGACGACGCGGTCGAAGAGGCTGCGCTGGCTGTAGAGGAGGCCGAGACAAACCTGGCCGGATCTTCTGACCCGCAAGAGGCTCTGGATACTCTGACCGGCGGTCGCGAGTTGTCTGACGACGCCCTGAACGAGCTGCACGACCTGCTGGGTCTGCCGGCGCTTGCGGATTATGATGTTTCTGGTGATGAAACAGAAAAGGCATTGGTCGAAGATGAGGTTGAAGGAGAAACCGTAGACGGCTGAACCTTAACCCAATGAAATGGAAAAGGCGCGCCCCAGAGGCGCGCCTTTTTTTGCTATTCCAGCTCGATCAGCAGGTCCTTGGCGTCAATTTGGCCGCCTGGCTGAACGTGGATGGCTTTGACTACGGCGTCCCTTTCGGCGTGAATGCCAGTCTCCATCTTCATGGCCTCGATGGTCAAAAGCATATCGCCTTCTTTGACCTCTTGTCCCGCAGTAACCGCAACGGTTGCCACGACACCCGGCATCGGTGCGCCGATATGTGCGAGATTGCCGATTTCCGCTTTGGGTCGGGCCTGCGTGGTTGACGTCACCAGACGGTTTGGCACCCGGATCACACGGGGCTGACCGTTCAGTTCAAAGAACACTTTGACCTCACCATTTTCATCGGTTTCACCGATGGCCTGACAGCGAATCTCAAGAGTCTTGCCGGGATCGATTTCCGCGGCGATCTCTTCGCCGGGCTCCATTCCATAGAAGAATGTGCGCGTGGGCAGGGTGCGGACGGGGCCATAGATCCGATGGCGACCCATGTAATCAAGGAACACCTTGGGATACATCAGGTATCCGTTCAGATCCTCGTCGTCGACCTCTTTGCCGTCCAGTTGTTTGGATAGCTCGGCGCGCGTTTCCTCCAGATCGACCGGGGGTACGTCTTTGCCGGGGCGGTCAGTGTTGGGGCTTTCGCCCTTAAGCGCCTTGCTGATGATCGCATCAGGGAACCCGCCCGGAGGCTGCCCCAGATTGCCGCGCATCATGTCGATGACCGAATCCGGGAAGGCCACGTCCGAGTCCGGGTTTTCGACATCGGCGCGCGTCAGCCCTTGGCTGACCATCATCAGCGCCATGTCGCCAACCACTTTTGACGAAGGCGTGACTTTGACGATATCGCCGAACATCTGGTTCACGTCCGCATACATCTGCGCCACTTCATGCCAACGCTCTTCCAGGCCAAGGCTGCGCGCCTGAGCCTTGAGGTTAGTGAACTGGCCACCGGGCATCTCGTGCAGATATACCTCGGATGCAGGGGCCTGCAGGCTGGATTCAAAGGCCGCATACTGGCCTCGGACCACCTCGAAATAGTCGCTGATTTCGCGGATGGCTTTGATGTCCAGACCGGTGTCGCGTTCCGTATGGCGCAGCGCTTCGACCACAGTGCCCAATGTCGCCTGAGAAGTGTTGCCACTGAAGCTGTCCATCGCGCAATCCACTGCGTCCACACCCGCCTCGGAGGCGGCCAGAATGGTGGCGCTGGCGATACCGGCAGTGTCGTGCGTGTGGAAGTGGATTGGCAACCCGACCTCTTCTTTCAGCGCACGGATCAAAATCTTGGCCGAGGCTGGTTTCAGCAGGCCGGCCATGTCTTTCAGGCCCAGAATATGAGCCCCGGCATCGCGCAACTCTTTCGCCATGCCAACATAGTATTTTAGGTCATATTTGGCACGGTTCGGGTCCAGAATATCGCCAGTATAGCAAACGGTGCCTTCACAGATTTTACCGTTCTCGACCACCGCATCCATCGCGACACGCATATTTTCGACCCAGTTGAGAGAGTCGAAGACGCGAAACACGTCGATATTTTCTGACGCCTGACGAACGAATTCCTGCACCACGTTGTCGGGGTAATTGGTGTATCCAACCCCGTTTGCACCGCGCAAAAGCATCTGGGTCATCAGGTTCGGCATCACCTCGCGCAGGTCACGCAGACGTTGCCACGGACATTCCTGCAAGAACCGATAAGCCACATCGAAAGTGGCGCCGCCCCAGCATTCGACGCTGAACAGCTGCGGCAGGTTGGCCGCATAGCTCGGGGCCACTTTGATCATGTCGATCGACCGCATCCGCGTCGCCAGCAGCGACTGGTGCCCGTCGCGCATCGTGGTGTCGGTGATCAGCAACTGGCGCTGAGCCTTCATCCAATCGGCCACCGCCTGCGGGCCCTTTTGTTCTAGCAGATTGCGGGTGCCCATCTGCGGTTCACTTTTCAGAGCCGGGGCCTTGGCCTCTTTCAGATCGGTACGCGGTTCGGGACGATCCTTGGTTTCGGGATGCCCATTCACGGTGATATCCGCAATATAGGTCAGAACCTTGGTGCCCCTGTCACGGCGTCGTTTAAAGGTGAACAGCTCGGGCGTCGTGTCGATGAACTTGGTGGTGTATTCATTCGACAGGAAGGTCGGGTGTTTCAGCAGGTTGATGACAAAGTCGATATTGGTGCTGACGCCACGAATACGGAACTCGCGCAGCGCTCGGTCCATTCGCGAAATCGCGGCCTGTGGCGTCGGGGCCCAGGCCGTGACCTTGGTCAGCAGCGAGTCGTAGTACCGCGTGATTACACCACCCGCATAGGCCGTGCCGCCATCTAGGCGAATACCCATGCCAGTAGCCGAGCGGTATGCGGTGATGCGACCGTAGTCGGGAATAAAGTTGTTCTGTGGGTCTTCGGTTGTGATCCGGGTCTGAAGGGCATGACCGTTCAGGTGCACATCCGCTTGGCTGGCGGCGCCGGTGGCTTCGGCCAACGATTTGCCCTCGGCGATCAGAATCTGTGCCTGCACAATGTCGATACCTGTGACTTCCTCGGTGACGGTATGTTCCACCTGAACGCGCGGGTTCACCTCGATGAAGTAGAACTTGCTGGTTTCCATATCCATCAGGAACTCGACGGTGCCTGCGCATTCATAATTTACATGGGCGCAAATCTTGCGGCCCAGTTCGCAGATTTCCGCGCGTTGTTCTTCACTGAGATACGGGGCAGGCGCGCGTTCCACGACTTTCTGATTACGGCGCTGGACCGAGCAGTCGCGCTCATACAGGTGGTAAATTTCGCCATGTTTGTCGCCCAGAATCTGCACCTCGACATGGCGGGCGCGGATAATCATCTTTTCCAGATAGCCCTCGCCATTGCCAAAGGCAGCCTCGGCTTCGCGGCGGCCTTCCAGGACTTTTTCTTCCATTTCGTCCTCGGATTCGATTGGGCGCATGCCGCGGCCACCTCCGCCCCAGGATGCTTTGAGCATCAGGGGATATCCGATCTCTTTGGCTTGTGACCGGATCGCGTCCATATCGTCGCCCAGCACTTCGGTCGCTGGGATCACCGGAACTCCGGCGGCGATGGCCACGCGGCGGGCGCTGGCCTTGTCGCCCAAGGCGCGCATGGTTTCGGCCTTTGGTCCAATGAAGGTGATCCCGTTCTGGACGCAGGCATCCACGAAATCTGGGTTTTCCGACAACAAGCCATAGCCCGGGTGGATGGCATCCGCACCACATTCCTTGGCCACGCGAATAATCTCGTCAATGCTGAGGTAAGCGGCAACCGGCCCCATCCCCTCGCCGATGCGATAGGCCTCGTCCGCCTTGAAACGGTGCAAGCCAAGCTTGTCCTCTTCCGCATATACGGCGACTGTGCGTTTGCCCATCTCATTCGCTGCGCGCATCACGCGAATGGCAATCTCGCCGCGGTTGGCGATCAGGATCTTGTCGAAATGTGTCATATCAGGTCCCGGTCCTGTTTGTTTGGCGAACTTCTAGGCGAACAATACGCGCAGGTATATCGGTGATTTGGGTAGAACCGGCATGTTAACGCTCGCAAACGCCTCCTGTTGGTGAATGCTTGATAGCCTTGCTGCGCTGCGGCATCAAGACTGGTGAATTGCGGCGTGGTTTGGTGTGTTCATTAAGGACTTTTTGACCACGGTCGGCAGGTGCTTTGCCGAGTTTCGACACATTAGGCAAGTTGCGCGCATGGTCGTGCCGGGTGCCGAGCCGATTGACTTCAAGAACGTTGGGAATGAAAGGCCTGACCGTGTCCGGTTATCGTGGATGTGTAGCCCCGAGAGGTTTTGGGCAGATCGTTTGCGTGCTGCTTGCCTCAAATCATTGCGTTACTTCTTTATCCGATCCTCTGAAAGATCACCGACCGTTTAAGAGTCTAGGCTCCAGACTCATTGATTTACAGCCAGAATAGGACTGTAGCAGCGAGAGCGATGGCCGAGAGGAATACCTTTGG